>JACDHZ010000145.1 GCA_013820755.1 Chthoniobacterales bacterium | reverse complement strand
CGACGGGTTCGAACGCAGTTTGTGCTTCCTTATGCGCCTTTCCCACCGCCTTTCGATCCTGCTGTCTCTTGTCACAACTCTTCTTCTGGACCCGTCGGCGCCCGCACAAACGCTTCCGAACACCACAAGACTGCTGCGATTCCCAGCGACAAATGGATCACAAATCGTGTTCGCGTATGCGGGCGAGCTTTACACCGTTGGCCGGGATGGCGGCTTGGCCCGACGCCTCACGAGCGGTCCCGGCTACAGCTCTTTTCCGCGCTTCTCGGCCGATGGCACACAACTCGCCTTTACCTCGCAGTACGACGGGAACACCGAAGTCTACGTGATGCCGGCCGAAGGCGGGGTGCCAAAACGTCTGACCACGACGGCCACACTGGGCCGCGACGATGTGTCGGACCGAATGGGCCCGAACAACATCGTCATGGCCTGGCAAAATACGAAGCCACAGGTCGCGTTCCGCTCGCGAATGACTTCTTACAATTCATTCAACGGCTCGCTCTACACGGTCGGGCTCGACGCGGAGATTCCACGGCAACTGCCGGTGCCCCGCGGTGGGTTTCTATCCTTCTCGCCGGACGACTCGAAGATGGCGTTCAACCGGATCTTCCGTGAGTTCCGCACTTGGAAGCATTACCGCGGTGGGATGGCAGACGACATTTGGGTCTTCGATTTCAGAAGGGGGACAAATCAGAATCTCACGAACGACGCCGCGCAAGACATCTGCCCGATGTGGGCTCCCGATAATCGCATCTACTTCATTTCAGACCGTGATGGCCGGATGAATCTCTTCTCCACAGACCTGGCTGGGAAAGAGACGAAACAGCTCACGACATTCAAGGATTTCGACATCAAGTTCCCGTCGCTCGGCAAGGATGCCATCGTCTTCGAACAGGCAGGTTACATCTGGCGTTACGACCTCGCCAGCGGTCAGGCGACGCCGGTGCCGATCGAGATCAAGGAAGATTTCGCCTCGGGTCGCGGCGCGTTGGTCGACGCATCGAAGAGAATGCAGTCGGTGAATCCGGCACCCGATGGAGAACGCGTAATCGCAGTCGCGCGTGGCGATCTTTTCTCCGTCCCTGCGAAGGACGGGACTCCGCGCAACCTGTCGAAGACTTCCAACGCTCATGAACGTGATGCCGTCTGGTCGCCTGACGGTAAGTGGATCGCGTACAACTCCGACGCGACCGGTGAGAACGAGCTGTACATCCGGCCACAGGACGGAAAAGGCGATCCAGTGCTGGTAACCACCGGAGCCGACACCTACTACTATCAAGCGATCTGGTCCCCGGACAGCAAGAAGCTGTTGTGGAGCGATCGGTTACAAAGGCTTCGATATGTTGACCTGGCCACAAAAGCGGTCACGCAGGTGGATCATGACAAGTTCGGTGAGATTCAATCGTATGATTGGTCTCCCAATAGCCAGTGGATCACATGGTCACGGCCAGAAGAGAACGGTATGCCGAAGGTCTACCTGTTCTCAACCGTCGACAAGAAAACAGCTCCTGTGACTGACGACTGGTATGCCGCAGGGAACGCTACGTTCAGCGACGACGGCAAGTATCTAATGATGAGTTCGGCTCGCGACTTCAAGCCCACTTTCGGCGCGCAGGAGTTCGCAAACGTCTATCGCGATATGGAACGGGTATACCTCGTTACTCTGGCGAAGGAGACTGAATCGCCGGTCGCACCACGCAGCGACGAAGTCGGTCGGGGCGACAAGGAGAAAGACAAGGATAAAGATAAGGACAAGGCCTCAGATGACGAGAAGCCCGCCAAGCCAGGCGACAAAAAAGAAGACGCAAAAAACAGCAAACCTAAAGAGCCGCCTGTGGTGAAGGTTGATTTAGATGGTATCCGGGATCGGATTGTTGCTCTGGACATCCCGCCCGGCGAATACAGGAATCTCCGGCTGGTTGACGATCGGGTGTTCTACCTTCGTCGCACCACCGCAGACGACGACGGCGACGACGAGGAGGAAGAGGGACCCGAAGGACAAAAGTGGCATCTTTGCGCTTATAGCCTGGAAGACCGGAAAGAAACTGTTCTAGGTGACGTAAACAGCTACCAGATCACGTTCGACGGCAAGAAGATGCTCGTAAAAGTCGATAAGGATTACGCGATGGTCGATCTGCCGAAGGATAAGCTTGAGACAAAAGATCACGTTCTCAAGGCAGGCAGCCTAGACATGCAGCTCGATCGGCACGCGGAGTGGAACCAAATCTACTTCGAAGCCTGGCGTCAGATGCGCGATTTTTTCTACGCGCCGAACATGAACGGCATCGATTGGAAAGCGATGCGTGACAAGTACGCGTCGTTGCTGCCGTTCGTGAACCATCGTAACGATCTCACGTTTATTCTTGGCGAGCTGATCGGTGAGCTGAATAATGGCCATGCGTACGTAGGTGGTGGCGAACGGCCGGAAACTCCGCGGGTGAAGCTGGGATTGCTCGGAGCCGAGTTCACGCGGGACGCTGCGACTCGCGCCTATCGGATTGAGCGGATTTTGCCCGGAGAGAATTGGGACAAGCACACACGCTCTCCGCTCACCGACATCGGCCTGAACGTGAAACCGGGCGACTACATCCTTGCCATCAACGGCACTCCCGTAGCCTCTATCCCAAACCTGTATGACGCACTCATCGGCACAGCTGACAAACAGGTGATCCTCCGCGTCAATTCCAAGCCGTCCGACGAGGGCGCGCGTGACATCACTGTCGTGCCGACAGCCGATGAAGCTCCCCTTTACTACCGCGCATGGGTGCAGAAGAACATCGACGAAGTGACAAAGAAGACGAATGGCGAAGTTGGTTACCTTCATATCCCCGACATGGGCCAGCCCGGGTTGAATGAATTCACCAAGCTGTACTTTCCGCAGATCCGAAAGAAGGACTTATCGTTGACGTGCGCGGAAATGGAGGTGGCTTTGTATCGCCCCTGGTGATCGAGCGCCTGCAGCGCACCCTGGTCATGGTGGAGATTGCGCGGAATGGGATGCCAGAGCCGAACCCGCCGCAGACGTTCCTGGGCCCGATGGTTACACTCATCGACGAGTTCTCCGCGTCTGATGACGACATTTTCCCCTTTCGCTTCAGGGCTATGGGACTTGGCAAGTTGATAGGTAAGCGCACGTGGGGCGGCGTGGTCGGCATTCGTGATACGCTTCCGTTGGCAGACGGTGGCGTGCTGAATCGGCCAGAGTTCGCTCCGTACTCGAAAGATGGCAAGGAGTGGGTGATCGAGAGCCATGGTGTCGACCCGGACATCGTTGTCGACAACGATCCCGCAAAGGAATTCCGCGGCGAGGACCAGCAGCTCGATCGTGCGATTCAGGAGATCCAGCAAGATCTAAAGACAAAGCGCTACGATCTTCCACCCATTCCGCCTTACCCGAATCGCATCCCCGCAAAGGGAAGTTAGCGCACTCGCATTCGGTAGTTGAGGCAGCGCATCGCGTGACGTGCGGTCGCGCCATCGCACGTGCTAGATCCAGCCGCCTCGGTAGATCCGCGGCTGAAGGAGCCGCATGTTTCGAGACAAATGCACCGGCCGGCGGCGTCTCACAGCAGAGACACGCCGCGACAAGCGCGCTCGGCATCATCATTTCGTGATTACAAAAAGATTTTGAATCCGAAGGAACTCGGCGCGCATCCCATTGAAGAAGATGAATACGCAAATCGCTCACCTGCTCGCGTGCGCTGCCACTCCGCGCAGCGGCTTCCCATTTTCGAAACCACGGAATCCCGACCGTGCAACGATCGACGCGAGTCGGCGCGATCTTGACATCCGCAAAGCGGTGGACGCGAGCAGTTTATGACTCCGTTGATTCGGTGGCATGCGCTTTGCATAAGGATCGGCTGTTAACCAAAACCAGCATATGAAACACAGCATTATCAACTCCAGGCACGAAGAGAACACCTACGCATTGCTCATCCGTTCTGGGGACAAAGAACAAAGTATTTCCGAGACGGTGATCTACCTGCTCCTCATCGTCTGCGCACTTTTCTCGATGTGGTTCGCAGCGCACCAACCGGTCCGCATGCCGGTCGGCACGGCGATACACACCGCGTCGGCAGCTAAATCGCCAGAGGCGCTTCCACGTCCGGTATGACTAACGCTTAAAGCTACCCCGAGCCGTCTAACCCCTTAAACAAAGCTATGTTTTTCGACTCCTTCTTCCAGGATGTGCGTGTAGGCCTGCGCGTACTGATCAAAGAGAAGGCATTCTGTATTCTCGCGGTGACGGTGCTGGCGCTCGGCATCTGCGGTGTTACCACGCAGTTCACTGTCGTGAACGCATTTGTTCTGCGCGGCTTCTCATTTCCGAATCCGGAAGAACTCGCGAGCGTGGGACTCATCGATCCGAAGGCGGACGATAACCAGAACAACAACAGCAACGGCAACATCCCCTCGGCGCAGGATTACGAAGACCTGAAGGCGGCACAGCAGTCCTTTGCCGCCATGAGCGGCTATCTGAATGGCTCAACGATCAACGTGACCTACAAGAACAACCCGACGCGCTACACAGGCGGGTATGTGACCGAGGATTTCTTCCGAATCATTGGCGTTTCCCCAGTTCTCGGACGCGACTTCAATGCCGACGATAACAAGCCCGGCGCTGAGAAGGTGACACTCATCGGCCACGAGATTTGGAAGCGCGACTTCAACGGTGATCCCAACATTGTCGGCCAGGCAGTACGCATCAACGGAAAGGCCGCCACCATTATTGGCGTAATGCCGCAAAACTTTAAGTTCCCGATCTCCGAGGAACTCTGGGTTCCACTTTATAACGAATTTCCCTTAAAGTCGCGCGATGATCCCACCGGGCTCGGACCTGCGATCCTCGGCCGGCTGAAACCCGGAGTCTCATTCGACCAGGCGAACCTCGAATTCGCACAACTCGCCGCACGTCTCGCGAAAGAATACCCGAAGACGAATGGCCAGCTCACCACCGCCTCCGTGCAGCCATTGTTGAACAGCTTCACCGGTCCGCAGCTACGGCAAACCGTTTTCGCCATGCTTGGCGCCGTCATTGTCGTGCTGCTGATCGCTTGCGTGAACGTGATGAACATGCAGTTCGGACGCGCAGCACTGCGCGCAAAGGAACTCGCCATCCGCGGCGCCCTCGGTGCGACTCGCAGGCGCCTCGTGCGTCAGATGTTGACCGAGAGTCTGCTCATCGCGCTGCTTGGCGCTGTTGTGGGCGTGTTGCTCGCCTATTGGGCAGTCGCACTGCTCGTTCGCGCGACGTCTGCGTTGCCGTTCCCGCTGCCATATTGGGTGTCGTTCACAATTGACGGCAAAGTGCTCGCGTTCACCCTCGGAGCTGCGCTCGCGGCGACAATCTTTTCCGGTTTGATCCCGGCACTCCTGAGCGCCCGCGCAAATCCTGCCGAAGTAATGAAGGAAGGCGGCCGCGGCAACAGCAGCCGTCTAGTTAATGTGCTCACGCGCGTGCTTGTGATCGGCCAGATCGCGCTCACCGCCGCCCTGCTCATCGCAGCCGCGATGCAGATCCAGTCGGTGCGCAATCAAACGACCGTCGATTACGGTTACGACGAACAGGCAGTCTACAGTGCACGTGCCGCATTGTTCGACGGGGATTACCCATCCAACGAAGCGCGCCAGCAGTTCTTCACGCGCGTGCTGCGCGAGGTGCGGAACAATCCCGCATTCTCGGACGCCGCGATGTCGAGCCGTTTGCGCATGACGTTCGGGAACTTCGGCCAATACGAAGTCGACGGGCAGACATACGTCACCGACCGCGACCGTCCGCGCGGCAACTCAGAGGCGGTCTCTGATAATTACTTCAAGACGCTCGGCCTGAAGATCCTCGAAGGCCGCGATTTCACGATCGAAGACAACGACGCGAAGCAGCCGGTCGCGATCGTCAACAGCAGCTTCGCGCGTAAATACTTTGGCCGGGAAACCGCCCTGGGTCGCCGTATCCGCGTCTTCAATCCCTCGCAACCGCAGGAGTGGCGCACAATCGTCGGCGTTGTTCCCGACACGCTGATGCAGGGACCCTTCAATCAGCAGACCGACGCGTGCGGATTCTATACCCCACTGCTTGGAGTCCCGCCGGCACCGCAGTTCGTCACGATCATCGTGAAGCCACAGAAAGGGCAGAGCGCAGAGACACTCGGACCCGTGCTCAGCCGCGCCGTTGCACAAATCGACGCCAACCTCCCGACCTACTTCGGCGGCACACCGGCGCGATTGCACGATGAAGCCGTCGGAGCGAATCGCATCGTCGCGTCCCTCTTCACCATCTTCGGCGTTGCCGCAGTCGTGCTGGCCGCAGTCGGATTGTATGGCGTGATGAGTTTCTCTGTGAACCAGCGCACGCAGGAGTTCGGAATTCGGATGGCGCTCGGCGCAGATGCTCCACGCATCCTCGGCATGGTGATGAAACAAGGCGCGTTTCAATTATCGATCGGATTGACGATTGGCATTGGCGTAGCTGCGCTTCTGCTTGGCGTCATCGGCGCGGCGGCGCTGAAGAATTTTCTGTTCCAGGTGAACACGCGCGATCCCTTCATTTACGCCGCGGTCGCAGCGTTGCTCACGGCCGTCGCGGCCGCGTCTTCCTATGTGCCGGCGCGCCGCGCCACGCGCGTGAACCCGATCATCGCCCTCCGAGCCGAGTAGTTTCGACGCGCAGTGGTCAGCTGCATTTTGCCTTCCCGCTGAATTGCGGCGCGTGCAGCTGGCTGCCGACATCCGATTGGAAAGGCATGAAGCGGTTTCTCCTTCCCGTCCTCCTGATCGGAATCTGTGGTATCGCCACGCTGTTCGGTGATGACAACGTGCGCGCCGCGCAGGAGCGGCTGAAAGAAGGCGGATTTTATTTCGGCGAAGCGAACGGCGATTACAACAGCGAAACGGCTGCTGCAGTCTCGCGATACCAGATCAGGAACGGCCTGCCGATCACTGGCCAGCTCGACGCAGAGACTGCGAAAGCGCTCGGCGTTACGTCGCCGACAGAAGTTCCGTTGAATTCGGCAGGATCCGATACATGGCGCCGCCTGCGCAAGGCGGACCAGCAATTCCTAAAAAAGCTAAATTCTGGCCAGATTCCGCCACCTGCTGCTGCCAGCGACGTGAACGCCGCAGCACGTCCGACCGTTCAGCCCGGTGACGCGGCGCAACCACCCCGCCCGAGCCCTTCGGCAGGCGCTGAAGCTTCGACATTTGTGCTTAGCCGTGAACGTCTCCGCGATTATGTCGCTGCATTTGTTCTTGCAGGACTCGACCCTCACGTTGGCGCCGAGCTGGAATTCTTCGGAGATGAAGTGAACTACTTCGACAGCGGCGTAATCGGGCGCGACCAGATTCGCGGCGATCTTCGGCGATACGGTCAGCAGTGGCCACAGCGGAGGTTCTGGCTCGCCGGTGAGGTCGACGTACAGCCGCAGACCGACAGCCGAATTCGCGTGACCTTTCCGCTTCAATTCGATCTGCGGAACGGCTCGCAGCATTCTTCCGGCAAGGTGCAGAAGACGCTGCTGCTCGAGCTAACTGGCGAGGATTTGCGCATCG
>JACDHZ010000295.1 GCA_013820755.1 Chthoniobacterales bacterium | reverse complement strand
GGTCGCGCGGCCCGATACCGACGAAAGCCTGCCCCACCTCGGACTCGTCGGAGACACCTACACCATCCTCCTCTCCGGCGCGGACACCGACGGCCGTTATACCCTCATCGACATGCACATCCCGCCCCGGGGCGGACCGCCGCCGCATCGGCACGATTTCGAGGAATCCTTCACCGTCCTGGAAGGTGAGATCGAAGCCAGCTTTCGCGGCGAGAAGATGACCGTGCACGCCGGTCAAACCGTGAGCATCCCGGCGAACGCGCCGCATTCTTTCATCAACGTCTCCGGCAGCGCAGCCCGGCTGCTCTGCATCTGCGCGCCGGCCGGGCAGGAAGAGTTCTTCGCTCAGGTCGGCGTGCCGGTGCCCACCCGCCGATCTACTCCGCCGCAGCTCGACGAGAAAGAGCAGGCAGAGTTAATGAAGAAATCGCTGGAGTTAGCCCCCACGTATCGGACCGAGCTTCTGCAGCAGTAGTCGTCTCGCGATCCGCGAGGAGCGGATTGCCATTGCCACGCGTTTTCGTTTGCGTCCAGTTGCGTGCCACGAGTTCCGTCGTCAAAATCGATCCCGAAATAATGAGCGGGGCGGCGCGCTTTGCCGGCACGCGCGTTCCGATCCAAAACCTGATCGATTATCTTGAGGGCGGAGATTCGATTAAGGAATTTCTGGAGGACTTCCCCAGCGTCGCGCGTCGTTCGACGACGGTAACAACAACCTGCTGTCGGAGATCGTCGGCCGCCTCGGACTCGCGGATGTAGCGGAGTTCGGACTGCGGTGGCAGAATTTGCGAAGAGTTTCTTCGCCGCTTCGGCTACCGAGCCACTGTTACCGTCTCACACAGTTGGCGCTCTCAAACGGGCCACGCTTTCACCGCGAGATCTGCGAGCCGCACTTGGCGCTCGTCTATCTGCGCCGGTCCCCACGTCTCAAACGCGCCGACCTCTGCGGTGAGCTTAAGGGAGGCGTTCTTGAAAACTGCACGCTTCGCTGCGAATGAGCCATTCCCGATACGGCTGTTTTCCTCAGCCGTGAGCAACACGAGATTGCCGATCCGGTTGCAGTATGCCTCCGCCTGTTCGAGAGCAACGTCCCACACCCGAAAGTCGGGCGTCTGTGACAGGATATGCTCCAGAGTCACTTCGTCCGGGTTGGGGTTGGCGATTGACAACGGCTGTTTAGTGCCGAGTTGCCGTTCAAGTGCCTGCAAATAATAGCGAGCCAGGTAATCCTTAGTGACACGCGCAGTGCGGAACGCTTCGCGGAATTGCACATCGTTAGGGAGCGAGGTTTTCGCAGCATCTGACAGCCCTTGAGCATCCCGGATTTTACCCGCGCTGACGTCACTCGCCTTCTGGCTGTACAGGTCTTCAAGCGTGCTGCTTCCCAGTTCGCCGGAGATCAGTGAACGCACAGCCCAAGACACGAGCATTGCCATACTCTGCCTCGAGCTTGTGCGGTCGAATTTCGACAGAATCGCGAGAATCATGGGACGCATCTGCGTCATCCGCAGCGTGTTCAGCGTAGTCATGTGGCCGCGTGTCGTAGCGCCATATTGATTCCAGACGTCATGGTCGGGATTCAATATCGCCGCGTATAGCCGCGCCGCTTTGTTGAGCTTCTTCGCGAAGTCGACAGCTGCTTGTTTGCTGCTGATTTTGGATTTAATCGCGCCAAAGAGTTGCTTCTCGCGCGTCAGTCCGTGCTGCGAGGACCAAACGTGTCGTATGAAGTTCACAATCTGGTCCTCGCCATCGACTGCTACCAATGAGCCAATCATCTCCGTCCACATCGCCTGCGCTTCAGTGATACGATCGCCGGCAAGGTTGAAGAGGAAGTTCTTCAGCAGATCCGATATCGCGAGATCAAGACCTCGATCGTTCAAGGTTTCAAAGATCGTAAAGGCATTCGCGTGGTCGGGGACTTCGACCCAGATCACGCGCGCTTTATGGCTTATGAAATCGAGCCAGTCGGCGAGCACCTCCGTCGGATTGTTCGTTAGAGCTGCCAAGTTGCGAACGTGGTCGGCGGCTAGTTCGGCCCCGCGAGCGATCTTCTTATGGGAATTGCGCTGCGCTTGGAGCTTTGCATCCCGTTCGTCCGGATGGAGAAGCACGCGCTGCACGAAAAGTCACGGTCGAGTGAATTCAGCGCGAGTCGTGGCAGCGGCTCCTGTGTCCGGAAATCTTTCGTGATCAGAAAGCTGGACTCGATTTGGTTTGCGCGATCGTTATCACCTGCTCGGGCGAAGTAGTCGCGAATCGCGGCGAGCAATATCGCCGCAGTGGCGAGTCGCTGCTGTCCATCGACAACTTCAGCTCCTTTGCCCACCCGAGCAGCGACTACGGAACCTAAGAAGTATTCTTTCTGCCGCGTGCGAATGGCAGCGCCGAGATCCTGCAGCAGACTTCGTACATGCTTTTCCTCCCACGCGTACGATCGCTGGTACGTCGGGACCGAGATCGCTCTATCAGCAATGAGGTGCCCGAGGCCGTCCAACGTGATGCTGATGTCGTCTACAGGCATGTAGTCGATGCTAGCGATATACACGGTATTTGGTCACTGCTGATTTATGTGAGGCGCCAAGAGCCCGCCGGTTCGAAAGGATCAGATCGAGTGACCGTGCTG
>JACDHZ010000294.1 GCA_013820755.1 Chthoniobacterales bacterium | reverse complement strand
ATGTGAAGGTAGTCCACTTCGCGTCCCTTGAGCACTCGCACAAGTGTAGCCGCAATACCAAGACCCAGGGCTAGCGACGCGAGGATTATGGCAAGTTGGCGGGATGTTTCGGGGGTTCATGGAGCGGGGAGAAGTCTATTAGATTGTGACACCGAAACGCGCCGGGCGCTCCCGACCGCCACCGCAGGCGAGATCAGCGATTGCGAGTAGAAGCCGGCGCTTCCGATTCGCCCGAACCACCATCCGGCCCGAAGAGCAATGAGAACACAGCAAAGACCTGCACAGCCGGCGAATCGTCTGTCACCCCAAAGAGTGGCGACACGTCAAGGCGTGTGACGCGGCTAGTTTTCCAGGCGAACGTCGGACCGATGACGAAACTGTGCGCTGGATCGTCGCGAGTACCTTTGTCAGTGAAGTTGGTGTAGAGCATCTCCGCGCCGACTTTTAGCGTCTCTTTCCGTGTAAGCGGCACAACGACGCTCTGCGCGAAGCCCCACTCACGACCGCGATCGCCAGACGTCTCCTGCTCGATAAAGGCGTTCAAAGACCACTCCACTTTCTCGGCAAAGTCTTGCGAAAGCAGGAGTCGTCCTTCGATTGCGTCTGGAAGCTCCGGGCGACCTCTGAACTCTTCCTCTTCGTCTTCTTCCGGCTTGGTTGCGCCTGGATGGCGGGTGAGCTTACGGAGCCGGTACTTTAACGTTTCGGCTTCCACACCCTCCTCCTCCTCACCACCTTCCTCTTGCAGCACGCGCCCGATCCCAAACTTATATTCCGCGAAGATGGTCGGGTTCAGCGGGATCTTGTTCCAATCCGCAAGCGCATAGCGGCCTTCAAGGCTGACTGTCCGTGCCTGCATCGTGCCATCGAACGATTCGAACGAGGCTTCAGCGGCGAAGCCGAACCGGTGTGGTAATCCTACTTCGATCTCCTGTGTGAACCTGTGGTCGGGCGGGCCATGGCGGTCGATGTCGCCCTCGTAAATCGTTGCTGCCAGGAATGATCCCGGCGGCAGCACGTAAGCAGTGGTGAGCGGCGCGAATCGTGTGCGCGAAAACGCGGGGGGTGCACCGTAAGCGCTCGGCAGCTCGTCACCTCGGACGACAATCGCCGGGGCGGCCGTATCCTCTTGAGCTTCGGCTGATGGAACGCAATGCAGCGCGATTGCGACGGTGATTGCCCCTGCCGCTGTTTTTAGGTGGCCAAAGAAAGACATGTATTCGGCATTACAGATTTGTAATGGGCGCTGCAAGGTATTTTCCGCGACCGTTAAATCTAACTTCCAGCGCGACAAACTCGTCGCCTCCGCGCCCGATAAGCAGAGAGGGCAAGCTCACACCGCTAATCTGAAAACCATTTTCGCGGTGCGCCGCAAGGAACACATTGTGCTGCTTACAATTTATGAATTCGCTCGTTTCGGCCTTTCTGACCTCCATTGACTCTATCGCGCTGCTGGCTTCGATTAGCGCAGCTGGTGGGGTCCTCCTATTCAAGAAAATTTACCGCAACATCGACGCGAAAATGCTTGGACGTCGGCGCCTGTGATCTGAGGCTTAACGATCGAACGGGCAGGAATCCGCAGGCGTTCTGGGAGAGGTCCGGCAGCCAATCGTCGCAAATACGGACAACGTCGGTGCGGAACATCGCCCGTTCGTCAATCGCGGCAGGTAAACCGGCCTGTTTGCGATGCTCAGGCGCTGCGATGATAGAAACTGTTGCCTTCTAAGATCACGCGAGGGGATGTGAAGTTCCGACATGAGCAATCAAATTCCTTATCGCCGTAAGATTGCGTAGCGTCTGCCCGCGCGGAACCGAGCAGCAAGCTCGACTCCGAGCCGATGACACGATAGCGCGAGAGCTGATGCAACTAGCGCGTGGCTGGGTCGCCGCCGGTTTGAAGCGCCGACGCGGCCAGATTCGATGTGACAGGCGCGCGTTCTGCTGGTTGAATATCTTCATGGCGCCGAAGACACTCCGCGTGGTCAGAGACTCGAAGTACAGCGGCTCGTTCACACGGCAGCAAATCGAGCGTGCAATCCGGAATGTCGAACGGACGCGTGAAGTCGGTCCGTCTGTCGATAAGCGACACGGCGATCATTCCGCTCGCTCGACAAAATCCGCCTCCCGCCCCAAAGGCTGAGCATCTCCGAGATGCCCGGCGATTACCAGCTGAGTGTCTTTATAAATTGCCCATTCGATCGGACCTATCGGAAGCTTCTTCATGCCATCGTGTTCGCCGTGCACGATTGCGGATACATCGCCCGCAGCGCATTGGAGATCACCGACACGAGCCAGGTAAGGGTGGCGAAAATCTTTCGAATTATCTCAGAGTGCGCGATCGGAATTCACGACATTTCGCGCACTGAGCTGGACCGACGAACCAAGCTGCCGCGCTTCAACATGCCGCTGGAGTTGGGAATGTTTCTAGGAGCAAAGCAGTATGGCGATGCCACGCAGCGGCGAAAGCTCTGCCTGGTGCTGGATCGTACTCCCCATCGCTACCAGAAGTTTTGTTCCGATATTGCGGGACAGGATATCAGCACGCATGGCCGCAACTCCGAACGTGCTATCCATTCGGTCCGCGACTTTCTACGAAACGCTGCGCCTTCCGATGTAATCATCCCCGGAGGCGCAAAGATTTATCAGCG
>JACDHZ010000144.1 GCA_013820755.1 Chthoniobacterales bacterium | reverse complement strand
AGTGCGCGAACTTCAGGTCGTTAACAATGAAGCGCGACGCTTGCGGATCCCGTTCTGCGGCGGAGCGAATCCCCTGGCGGAAAAAGGTTAATTGATAGCCGAAGCGTTCTCCCGTTGGAGCGGTCAATTTTCCTGTGAAATACCACCACTCCGTCTTGAACTCCGGATGCGAGTGGTGATCGCGCGGAAACTCGTATTGCCATCCTGACTCCGCTGTGCGCCATTCCGCGAAGACCAGCGGAGCCGCAAGCGTGAGCAGCGACAGAAACAGCAAGCGGGTCATTCGTTGCGCAGCGATTCAGAAACGACGAGCCGCCCAGCACGCCACGCCGGCAGGAGCCCCGCCAGAACGGATGCTCCGATGATCCAGAGTGGCGTCAGAGCGAGTGAACGCCATGGGAAGGCGAGCTGAATCGTCCAGCCGAAAAAAGCGCGGTTGATGACCCCTGTCAGCACCACAGAGAGACAGATGCCTGACGCAACACCGACGACGGCGGCAAGCAAACCGATCATCGCCGATTCCCAAATCAAAAGCCTGCGTAACTGGACCATACTTGCGCCGATCGCCCGCAGAATTCCAATCTCGCGCGAACGCTCGGTGATCAGAGTCGTTAACGTCAGACAAATGCCAACCACTGCGACGACAACTGCAATCGTCCGCAACACATAGGTCACCGCAAAGGTCTGATCGAATATCTCGAAAATGCGGGTCCGCAGTTCGCTGTTGGACAGGATCATAAATTGGCCGGTTTGGCTGAACTCCCTCCGAAACGCACCGGTTAACTGGTCCGCTGAGTTCTTCGACTTGAGATATACAGCGAGGCTATTCAAGCGTGTGTCTTTCCACAGAGGCAGGAAAGTTCGTTCACTCATGTAAATGACGCCTTCGTCGCGCGTGTAATCGTAAAACGTTCCGGCAACTCGGAATGGGCGCGGACCTTCCGGCGTGATCAGCTCAAGATCACCGCCGTCGGCGACGTGATGCTTCCGCGCGAAACTCTCCGAAACGAGCACGCATTGCTCGTTGTAGAACCTTCGCATGATTGCTGCTTCGTCTCCCCGTACGAATCGCAACCGGCGCCGCTCGCTACCACGAATCACAGCCACTGCGATCGTCCTGGCACCCATCGGGACATCCATCTCGCGAAAAGTGTCCACCGCTGCGACCGCCGGATTCGTTTCCAGGAATCTGATTGCCTCGGGTGGAATGAACGATGACGGCCCCACCAGTTCGTTCGACGCCGGAGCGATGAACATGTCAGCGACGAGTGTCTGATCGATCCACGATTCAACCGTTTGTCGGAATGAGAACACCATCACGCTCACACCAATCGTCATCGCTACAGCGGAGGCGAGCGCGGCGATGGTAATCGCATTCCGCACGAGCGCACGTGAAAGGTTCGCCACGGCCAGTTGCGGCTCTATGAGAGGACGGCGGAGAGCCAGCATTGCGCTCCGCAGCAACGGCGCTGTCGTTGCACTAAAGCTGAATGTCACAATCGGCGCGAGGAGAGAGAACCCGACGAGAACAAAAAACGCCGCACCGAAGCTGATCCATCGTGGACCGGTTGACAGCGCCAGCACCGAACACATAGCCGCTGCCAGAATCGCGAGAACCCCGGCAGCGCACCACCAGGGAGAGAGCCGTTGTGTTTCGGCTACGGTGGTGCTGCCGTGCAGCGCACGCACTGGATGCATCCGTGCCGCCGCCGCTGCTGGAAGCCACGCCGCAACACCTACAGAGACCAACCCGAGCACGCCGGCTGACCCGAACATCCACGGCGCACTGGTCACGTCTCGGACGCTCAACAAGACGTATAATGACGAAATCGTGTCGGAGACCGTGCCAATCAACATTCGCGCCAGCAGCAGCCCACAACCAATCCCGACGACCACTCCAACAGCGCCGACTGACAGCGCCTCCCCAAGAAAGAGCGCGCGTACTTCGTTCCGGGTCGCTCCTAACGAACGCAGTATGCCGATCTCGCGCCGCCGCCGCACGACCGAGGCCGACACGGTGTTGTAGATCAGGAACATCCCGACGAGCAACGAGACGAGGCTCATCGCGGTGAGATTCAGCTGAAATCCACCAAGCATATTTTCCACCTGCTCGCCGCGTTGCGCCGGAGAAGCGACGCTCGCGTCTGGCGGCAGAAGCAATCGCAGCCGCTCTACCACCTGCTTTCGAGAGTCTCCATTCGCAATCCGCAATTGGATCTCGCTAAGAGTGCCGCGCCGGCCGAGTAACTCCTGCGCCCACCCGATGTCCATCGCGGCAAAATGCGGGTCGATAGCCGCCCCGCCGCTCGTCCGCAATATGAATGCGATCACCAGCCGGCAATCCGCGCCATTGACCTGCGCACGAAACGAATCACCGGTCCTCAGCTGGTGCGCGCGCGCGAATTCCTCGGAGATCGCGATTGCGCTACCGTCTGCAAGCCATCGCTGCACATCGAGCGTGCTTCCGGTGAACTCAGCGAGCTCGAAGGTGCGAAATTGCGAGTCGGTGAAAATATCAACGCCAAGCACCTGCAGGTATTCGCCCGAAAAATCCGGCAGCGTGACGAACCCGCGAACGATCGGCGTTGCAGCAGAGACGCCTTCGGCGTGAGCGACCCGAGGGAAAGTCGTTTCCGGAAGATTGCCTCCAGGCGCACTTACTTGCAGGTCAGCTTTTCCCGCAACCAGATCCACAGTTGCGGAAAAGGCGCGATTCGCGCTGTGATTTGCGATTTGAATCGCGAGGTAAACTGCCACTCCCAATGCAACGCTTAGCACGTTCAACGCGGCAAGCAGACGGTGTTGCGCGACATCCCGAAGTACGTGCCATCGAAACAGGCGCATAGATTGTGCACTCACTAGCGGATGGTGAATCGCGTGCGAGTTCGCGCCGTCATTTCTGCCGCGGCTGACTAGCGGTTGATGATCTCTGCGTTTCCATTCTCAGCGATCCTGGCGATCCCAGAAGGAGACTAGCATCGTACCAAGAAAGCCGTCTCGGAACGCCCTCCCGCTGAAGCAGCCTCACCCGTCGTGCCGCGCAGCTAAAGCTAGACCTTCCTTTGAACTTTACGACGTTCACGCTGTGTCTCCTCCAGCGCGTCGAGAACCTTCTCCGGACGGACGTCTCTCTCCAACTCCCGGAGTTCCGGGTTGCCTGCTTCCTCGACGTTTAGCTTTTTGGCGATTTCCTTCACCAGCGTGATGAGTCGCGTAACCTCGTGCTCTGCGAGCAAACTCACCTGCAGATCAAGATCGGCGCGTTTGTCCGCCAGTTCGGCCATGCGATTCTGCGAGATGAGCACAAAGGTTGAAAGGAAGATGGCCTCGACTGATGCCGAACATAGCGAGCACCACGTAAGTCGGATCGAATTTTGACAGTGGCACAAATGGCAGATTTACAACGATCCACCCGGCGAAGAGGCCGAGATGAATGTAAACGAATTTCATGCTGCCCGTGAACCGGGTGATCGCGTCGGCCACACGCAACTGCAGCGGTTGCTTGCGGTCTTCTGCCTCGCGCCTCCCAAGCACAGTCCGGATGTTGCGCTGCATCACTCCTGTCATGAACTGCGTCCCGGGGTTCGTGGCGTGTTGATCGTCGGGCATTGCTGAGTAATCGAATGCGGCAACGCGGTGAGTCGCCACGACTATTGTACCGCGACTCTGTTCCGGCGCACTGGCGAGCGGCGGTATACTGCCTCGTTTGAAACCCGCTGCTCGCCCCGCGGGCAGATGATCAGGCTACCGGTCGCGATGATGGCGTCGCGACTCGGCGATCACCGGCCGACCCAGTCGGAGAAAGTCGAATAAGAATCTTCGCACGTATGCTGCCATACAGCTTCTCTTAGCTTATTCCATGCCTCTGCATTGAAGGCAGCGTCGCCTCGGCACTGATGCTTGAGCCTTTAAAGACCTGAACGGCACGAACCGCTTAGGGTCGTCGCCCGAGTAGTGCGACTCGCTCGTGCCTCAGCCCATCCACAGACACTGGACGACCTTTAGTCAGGAGTATCCGCCGGTGCAGTGCCGCGAGGTGCATCAGCGGTAGCCGAACACGGGCGGGAAAATGACAACCACCAGTGCAGCCCATACGGAGTACACGGGCAGAAAGGCGATTTGCCATCGCTCCAGGGCGGCAAACGACCCCCGGTGACGCAGGAAACACGCATAGAGCCACGCCGACCACGCGAGGTTGACGAGCAGAATGAGATTCTCGCCAAGAGCCGCCACTCGGTTGGGAGTGAAGCCAAACTCGGAGATGCGCGCTGCGATCGCCGCGAGCGCCACCCCATCGACCACGAGCGCACTGACCACAAGCAGCAGTTGCAGGCCGTCGAAGAAGTCGGGTGGTGCCTGCGGGTCGCGCGCGGAGGCGGAGTAGAGCAACCAGCCCCACGACCAGCACCAGCAGCAGGTCGAAGCCGATAAGTACCTCCCGCTCCACGTTGATGGGGCTGCCTGTCCACGCCATCGTGGCCAGAAACACCAGTAGCAGAACGGTGAACAGCGGCGTGAACAGCCTTGTCAGCACCGGTGCCATGTTCTCGATGACACTTTGCTTCGCCTCCACGAGCCAGGATCCGACGATGACGGCGCCCATCGCCCCGCACGGGATCAGCCAGCCCTGTGCTAACCACTCAGCATTCGTCTTGATGGCGTGGAACATCATCAGCGTAAAACCGGTGAGGACGCCCCCGCCGAGCGCGATGAGCACATAGTAGATGACCAGCTCGCCCGAGAACCGCACGAAATTCATGCGCCCCTCGGCGGCGAACCAGCGGCTTCGGACGTACGCGAAGCCGACGGCCAGCCAGAGGGCGATTGGCAAGTGCAGAGCCGTCAGCAACTGAGTGTCGCTGCCCGTGCGGAAGGGGTAGACGTTGACGGAAACAGCCCCGGCCGCAAAGGGCAGCGCCAGCCAGAGGCCGCTTGTAACGTCCGACGTGCGCTTCCACAGGAAGTAGACGGTGAGCAGCGGGAAGACGAACAGGCTGGCGTTCCGGGCGTAGAACGCCTCGTCGCCACCGCCGAGCCGAAGACCGAACAGCGCCGGTAACTTGATGGCCAAGGCCGCGGCGACGGCAAGGCCCAGGACAACGAGCGTCTCGGTGCGCGTCGCCTTCCCCGGCTCAAGGCCAGCCTCGGGAGCGATGACCAGCTGCTTCCATAGCCGCTCCGAATGCTCGCGTGCGAATTCGCGGGAGAGCGCATCGAGGCTGCCCATGCGTTTAACGGCGATGAGGAAGGCTTCGTCTCCCGCCAACCCTGCATCGGCGAGCGCCGCCATCTGGTCGCGCAGGTGGCCCTCCAGCTCCTCCACGTCCGCACCGTGGATTGCCCGCCGGCGGCGCAGGTTCAGTCGCCATTGCGCGATCTGCTCTTCGAGAGGCGAGCGGTCGGCTGAGGTCGTCATGCCGGGCACGCGTGCAGCCAGATACCCCGCAATGTGTCGTCTACAACCTCCCACTGTTGTCGCTGGAGGGCGAGCTGCGCCCGGCCCTCTTTGGTGGTGCGGTAGTACTTGCGGCTGCGGCCGCTTTCGGACGCTCCCCATTTCGCCGCGATAAGACCGTGCCGCTCCAGCCGGTGCAGCACCGGGTAAAGCATCCCGTCGGTCCAGTGTAGGTGCCCGCCTGACAACTCGGCCACTCGCTTGATGATCGCGTAGCCGTAGCTGTCACCTTCGGCAAGGATGGCGAGCACGAGCGGCGTGGCGGAAGCCGCAACCAGGTCTTTACTCATTTCCATACGTAGAGGATTTATACATTGTAGACTTATGTATGTCAAATTTAAGATCAAGCGCCTCGATTGATGCAAGCAGGTAGGAGGCTGGACAACCGCTCTGTAGTTGAAGTCGGTCCTGTGTTACGCCCGTAGTTAGGACGGATGCCCGGGGGCCTCGCCCCGAGAGCAGCGGCGCGGACGCGATTACCACAAAGGGCGAGCTCGCGATGGGCGCCGCAGAAGTGCGCATCCGTTCAGGCGGTCCAAGTCCTGCGCAGCGACTGCCGCAAATCAGCGCGCACCCGAGCGAGAGGAACGCCTCGTGGATGTCGGCCCGTTTGTCGTACGGCACGCGCAGGCGGCGAAACTCGCTGAGCCAAGCACATGTGCGCTCCACGACCGACCGCCACCGGTCGAGCCATTCCCGTGCGCGGTGCGACCCATGTCCAGCAAGGGCACGATATGATGCGTCCGGGAAACCGCGCCGAAATAGCGGCCGCATTGTAGCCGCGTGCTCTGGAAGCAGCGCGGCGGCCATGCCTGTTCACGTTACTCGCCGACGGAGACCAAGGGTTCGGAGGTTTAGTTCAGACGCTCTAAGTCTCGCGGACGATCTCACGAGGATCGCTGTCATCCCTCATGGCGACGAATGTGGCATGTCGCAGGTTGCCTGCGTCAGTCCATTCCACAAAAGAAACCCGGCACACCGCGTTCACCTTTAGCCAACGGCATTCTTTCATCTTCTCCGCCGTTAGTGCGTCGCCCCGCCGAGCGCCTTTCTTCTCGGGGAGATTAGCGAAGGGACACCCGGGCACCTGCAAGGTCTTGAGTTTTACGAAAATTTCTTCGCGCAGGCGCGGCACGAACCCATTGTTTACCTTCGCCACAAACATCAGGCGTCCTCGTAGACGCCCACGAGAAGCGAGTCGAACCCGAGACTGCCGGGAACATACCCTCCAATAACAAAATCCTGATCCTGGTTCGTCCGAAATTTGATCCACGCACCGGAACGCTCTCCCGATTCGTAGGCCGATCCTCTCCGCTTCCCTACTACGCCTTTCAAGCCGAGCGTTTGAACGGCGTTGAGCACCTGGTCGGACCGCCCGTCAAGCAACGGCGAGACGCGTAGTGGATCCATCGCCTCGGCAAGCATCTCGTTCAGCAACTCGCGGCGGCGCTCGATGCGTTCGCGCTGCAGGTCGCTTCCACCCTGATAGAGCAGATCGAACGCGTAAAGGAAGACCTCGAGCGGCCGCGTCACATGGTTTTGGAGAAGCTGAAAAGATGGCCGCCCCTGCTCATCCTGCGCTACGATCTCCCCGTCCAGCGCGAACTCGCCGGGCATCGAACTCAGAGCCGCGACGACATTGGGGAAACGCGCGTTGAGTTTGTTTCGTTGCGAGACAACAACGTCACGCCAGAGTCGTTTTTGACTGCAATGCACCGGTAGCCATCGAACTTCATCTCGAAAGTCCACTCGTCGTCATCGGGCAGTGCTGCGACGGGTTTGCACTGCATCGGCTCGACGAACCGCGCTTTGCTTTGTGTGCTTTTTTTCTTTGTCGATTGATTCGCTGCCGTCTTTGCCGCGGCGGCAGGGCGGTTGCTCTGCCATTGTGCATCATTCGCCTTCGCAATCGCTGCCATGGTGCGTCGCGAAATGGCTGACGTGTCATCGACCTTGGGCGAGAAGGGTTCCATCGATTCGCCGGCTTTGATTAATAACCACTTGTTGCTTTCCGGTTCGCGGCTGTCCTTCACCAGGATCCACTCGCCTTTCAGCTTCTTGCCCTGCATCACGATGTGCATCTTTCCGGCGTGGAACGCGGCCGCGGGGTTACCGGTGATGTCATGGTATTCTCCGTAATCCCACACCATTACCGTGCCCGCTCCGTAGTTACCCGCGGCTATGGTTCCTTCGAACCTTTC
>JACDHZ010000143.1 GCA_013820755.1 Chthoniobacterales bacterium | reverse complement strand
GATTAGACAGAATCTACGGCTCGGTGCTTCTGTATGGCGCCAAATGAACTGCGCTGCATCTCGCTAATGTAGTCTCATCTCCACCGAGGGTGTGGGCGCAGTAGCACCGCGTTGCGTGTCACTGCATTGAACGGCGGCGCTGCGTTGTGCTATGCTGGCGGCGGATGTTCCTGCCGAATCAGAAAGTTGTCTGCATCGATGGGCGGTTCCCGATTGGGATCGAGAAGCTCTACCCTGAGCTGCCCAAGGAGGGGAACACCTACACGATCCGAGACATCGTTCCAGGCATCGGGTTGACAGGTGACGAAGGGGAAGTGGCGGTCTATCTGATAGAGATCACCGGCCCCCTGAACGCTCACGGAATCGAGCGGGGCTTTCGCGCTGAGCGGTTCGCGCCGTTGCAGATGATCAAAGACGAAGTGGCGGAGGAACTGCCGATCGCCATGCCGGAGCTGGTTCCGGCGTAAGCTCTCCCGCGGTAACGGACGCTTAGTGGTGTAGCCCTTGGAGCAGTACTCGCCGCTTCTGCGGCTTTCCGGCTTGCTACATATGCGTGGCTGGAACCTATTGAGCGCGAGTGAGCAAGCTGCGCCTGGGAGTTAACATCGATCATGTCGGGACGTTGCGACAGGCGCGGTATGCCACGATGCCAGACTCCAAGAATGCCGAGCCTGACCCGATCGCTATCGCGGGGATTTGTGAGCGTGCTGGCGCGCACGGCATCACCGTGCATTTGCGTGCCGATCGCCGGCACATGCAGGATCGCGACATCGAGCGGCTGCGGGAAAATGTCATCACGAAGCTCAATCTCGAGATGGGCAACACGCCTGAAATCGTGGATTTTGCGTTGCGAATCGTGCCGGATGAAGTTTGTCTTGTGCCCGAGAAGCGTGAGGAGATTACGACGGAGGGCGGGCTGGATCTGATAGCCCATCGGAAGGAGATCATGCCGACAGTGAAACGGCTGCAGGCGGCAGGAATTCGCGTGAGCATGTTCATCGATCCGGCGCGCGGTCAAGTCGAGGCAGCGTACCGCGTTGGCGCGGAAATCGTGGAGCTGCACACCGGAAAACTAGCGAACGCCTTCACCGAGAAGGTGGAGCGGCAGGAACTTGACCGGCTGCGCGATGCTGCGGTGCGCGCCTCGAAATTTGATCTGCAGGTGAACGCCGGTCACGGCATCAACTACGGCAACATCGCGCTCATCCACAGAATCCCCCACCTGGTGGAATTGAACATCGGGCACGCGATCGTAGCGCGATCGCTATTCGTAGGATTCGAAGGGGCGGTGAGCGAGATGCTCGCTCGGATGGAGAACTACCCCGGATGAGCGTGCTTGGTGTCGGCGTAGACATTGTTGAGAACGCTCGTATTCAGCATTCGCTCGAGCGTTTCGGCGATCGTTTTATGCATCGGGTATTTACGGCGGGAGAAATCGAATACTGCCAGTCGATGAAATTCCCAGCACGCCATTTCGCCGCACGGTTCGCAGCCAAGGAATCGGTGTCGAAGGCGTTTGGCACCGGAATAGGGCGTGCGATGGGCTGGCGTGATATCGACGTGCATCGCGAGGGAAACGGTCAGCCCTTCGTCGTGTTGGAAGGTCGTGCGAAGCAGCTCGCCGCCGAGCGGGGAGTTATCGTAGTGTGGATCAGCCTCAGCCATACCGAGCATCACGCCGTCGCCAGCGCTATTCTCGAGAGGGCCGCCTAGGGGCGGGGCAGCTTGCGAACCATCGCAGATCGCAGCTGGCCGTGCGTGAATCATCTTTTTGACTGGAACGCCCGCACATCGGGGGCGGCCGGGGAGCCCCGGATCGTGCGTTATGGCGAGACCGCCGCGAAGCGTCAACTCGCGGGAGTGGCAGCGCTCCACTAATCCCACCCTTTAGTGAGGCGCATCGACGTGTCCAACCTACTTGATTCGCGGTGGTCGCACACGTCGATTGTCGGGAAGAGGTCGTCGAGAAAACGCGAAAATTGCGAGCCCTCGCCGCGGCGAACTCAACCTTGAACACAGTGGCACATATAGGCCGAACGTTCGCATGTCCGGCGCTGCAGTGCCTACTCGAGTGCTTGCGCTGCTTCCTGGGTTTCGCTCTTTGCGGTCTCAGCCGCAACTTGACCGGCGGCTTGCGCGTCTTTTCGGATATCGGAGCCGGCGATGCCTTCTTCGCGGGCCGTTTCTGTCCCGGCTTTCACTGCTTCCGAGACGACGCGGCTTGCTTTGGCAGCCAACGTCTCCGGTGTGATGCCTCGGGCTTCGGCTTCGTTGATGGCGGCGCCCGCTGTTTTTAGGGCCGCATCTTTGCCCCGTTGCGCCAGCGTCTCTGCCTTATCACGAGTTTGATCTCTCAACTCGTCGGACGCTTCGCCCATCCACTCATCTTCCTTTTCGGTCCGCGGCAGCAACAGCCCTGCTAGGAGCCCAGCCGCGAGAAAGGCGCCACCTACGGCCAGTGGATACTCGTCGCTGGATTCGCGGAAACGATCCTGCAGCACGCCTGCCTGGTGGCTAACGGTACGGCTTCCGCGGGCGGAATACTGCCGGGCGGCGCTGCCGACATTCGACAGTTTGTCACCAACCGACGACGCGGCATCGGATATCTTGTCGCCGACGGCGGAAGCGGCGCCCGACACCTTCTCGCCTGCCGCGGCCGCCAGGCCGCTCGCTTTGTCTTTAACGCTCCCGGTCGCTCGCCCGATGCCTTCTCCCGTCGTCTCACCGGGATAGGGCTCAGTTTCGGTGTAGCCAAGGTAAGGCTCAGCTGGAGGCAGATAGGGAGGAATATCACCGACCGCAGTCGGCGCTGCCCTGACTCCCTCGGCGCGTTGCCGTTCCCGCTGGTCCTCGTCGGCAGGGTCATCGGTGTTAGCATCTACGACCCACCAGAGCAGACCTGCGCCAACCAGCAGAGCTGGGAGGGGATGTTCCTTAAGTTCGGCTGCGATCGTGCGCCCGACGCGTTTCGAAGTTCGCGTGAGCTGGTCGCGAGAAGCGTTTCCCTCTGACGAGGTGCGGAAGATATCGAGCACATCGTCCAGCAAGTGCCGCGGATGCAAGCGTTCGCCGAGCTCGTCGAGTGTCTGATCCATCTCACGGCGGGTGCCGCGGATTTCGCTGCGGATTTCTTCGGTTGAGGCGTTCTCCGTACGCTCGGTTGTTACGTCGTTTTGTTTTGGATCCATGTTTTGTCGGTTTTTAAGCTGTCGATTGTTTTTTGCGGGACCAGCGACTCGTTCTTCAACGTGGCGATGCCTTTGGTCACAAAGATAATGCCGATGGCGGCTACCACCGCGCCCACTATGAGCGGTGCGAGCCAAAGACACTGCTCGTCTGTCAGCCCTGCAGCCTTCAACCCTATGCCCGTAAGAACGGTGACTGCCTGCAGGATGAACACCAGCCCAAGAAATGCAACGAGCGCTCCAGCGATGGCATAACCGGTGTTGCGGAAGATTCGGGCGATCTTCTCCGAAATTTCGGTTTTCGCCAGGGCGACTTCCTGCCGGACGAGCAACAACGCTTCGTCACGCAGGCTTTTTATAAGATCGGCGATGCTCTCCGACCGCGTATTTGCTTCGGAAGACGCGGCCACTGCTCGTGGATCAGCCATTAGATGGTCCCTCCTGATGGCGTTCCATCAGTTTCGTCCAAGGACAATCCCGTCGGGCCGCCTGCGACTGGCGGCGTTGCGGACATGTCGCCTGCCGGCGTGCTAAATCTATTCGCGGACGGCTCCGGGGCGAAGTTTGCTCCCAACGGTGTGGCACTCGAGCGCTGCACAGCCAACTGCGAGATCGGACCGTATGGATCCCGCTGGCGCCGCTGTTTTGACGCTTTCAGGAAGCGCGCCACTGCCAGCCCGGCGACGAACATCCCCCCAAAAAAATCTCGGGGCGCCGTCTCGCGATATCCTCCACATCGTCGACCAGCTCCCCGAGGTCGCGTTCCTGGATCCGGCTCCCGAGCTGATCGAGTCGATCCGCGGCGGTCGAGACATACTGAGACAAATTCGTATCGCTTTCGCCCTCGAGTCGCTCGGCGGCGCGGCGCGCAGCTGCCGAATAGGCGTGGATTTCGACCGCAACACGGCCTTTCTGTTCGTCGAGAAAGCCGCGGCCGCGCTCCTTGATTTTGTCCGCTGCTTGTTTCGCCTGTTGCTTGACACGGTCGCCGACTTCCGCCGCCGCCGCAGTAGTCCGGTCCTTAACGTCGGTGGCTGCTTGCTGGAGGTCACGGCCGACCTGCGCAGCGCCCTCTTTTGCCCGCTGTGCTGCGTCGTCAGCCCGTTGCGCCGGATCGTGCGCAGATTCCGGCGCTGTGCCTGACGTTCCGGCGGGCATATTCGTCGTTTGGTTCATATAAAAGGGTTACGTCGCTCGCGCCTTGACCTGCCGCTGGTTTTTGGCCCAGCTCGCATCTTCGTCACCCTGGTTCTCTTTCGTCAGCTCGGCGGAGGATACTTCGACTGCTCGAGCGTCGTCAAAGATCAGGAGAGCTTGTACTGCCACACAACGCTGCTAGTGTCGGTGAGGTTCCGTGCACAGGACCAATCCTCCCGATGGCTGTCGATCTGCGAGGCGAGGGCGCGCACCAGAATCACTTCGCAAGCGACCTGTCGTGGAGCGGAGAGATGCCCGCGTCGCGATCCCGTTGAATCAAAACGTCTGCTCTAACAGCCCGAGGCGTCGTAAACACCAATGTCGCCGCTCGCGAGCGCACTCGGTCCGTTAGGCGACTACTGAGATGGCTGCCGACGCTGACGCTGACATGGGTCGCAAAGGTGCGGGACAACGACGGACGCCATTGGAAATGGCGGTATTAGCTATAAGACAGGCGGGGGCGGGAATCGAACCCACGAATAGCGGTTTTGCAGACCGCTGCCTTACCACTTGGCTACCCCGCCGGCGTTCGCGAATGGCAGAGTATGAGCGCCGCGAATGCGTGTCAATGCAAGCGCCGGAGCTACTCTTCGCCGTCGAAGTAATCCAATGCCTCGGAGCGTAGAAGCCGGCGTTCAGGTGAGCGGACCAGCCATTTTCCGCTGTCGGGGTAGTGGCACGATTCGCCGATGGGATTGTCGGCGATGACGTAAACGACCAGGTCTTCGGTGCCGTCATTCATCAGTTGGTGCGGTTCGCCCGGATGGAAAATGAATGCATCGCCAGCGCGGATCTCGGTTGATCCATCGGAATGCCGCGCGATGCCGTTGCCGAATATGACGTGGTAAAATTCCCATTGCGCCGCGTGCGAGTGATACGGGTAAGGCGTCTGAGCCGGCGCGATGCGCAGGATCTCGACATCGAATGCATGTCGCTTAACAAGGTCCATCGACATCGGATCCCGGCCGAGTGCTTCCGAGATGCCTTTGCCAGATCCTGCAAACTTTCCTTTTGGCGATGCCCAGGAATATTCGGCGAGATCGTTGATATCAACTTTTTGCATCGAGGAACTTCTCAGTCTCTGTCAACGCCGTTAAGTAGCGTCCGAAATTTCGTACACGATCGGCTTGAAGCTCCCGTTGTTCGACAGTTCCGCCGAGCAGGCAGTGAGCCCCACGATGAGGTCTACCTCGGCGCGCAGTGTCAGCGAGTCACCTGCCTGTGATCGCGGGGGCAAAATGCTCAGCGTGCCAGCAGGCGCGACTTCCACGTTCATGAAGATATTTAACGTCGTAGGAATTGCGTCCGGTGCGATGCCGAACTCGGCGAGATTTCGCCATAAATTTTCAAAGCAGTTCGGGTGTGGGTCCGTGATCCCGTGGATGATCTCAAAGGTCTCACGACTACAGGGCGTGAGAAGAAAATCATGCCGGCCTACGTCGTCTGCCGTGATCGTAAACATCGGCCGACTGCGATTCGAGTAGAGCACGTGTCCCGTTGTCAGATAGATTGTGTTTGCGTAGTCGATGCTTCGCCCCGACGAAAGCCACTCGCTCCGATCGGCACGTGAAAACGCCGTCAGGTCGGCGACCTGTTCACCTTCGATATCAATGATTCGCAGAGTCCGCCCCGCTTTAAGTTCAAAAGCGGTGCCACTCTGCGGCTCGATGCGCGATCTAATCATCTCCAGTTCTCAGCGTGTATGATCCGCGTTTAACTGCACCCGAACGCAATCACATGTGCTCTATCACGTTTTGACCGAACTCAGAACACTTGATCTTCGTCGCATTGTCCATCAGCCGCGCAAAATCGTATGTCACGCGCCTGCTGCCGATAGCACCGTTCAAACCTTTCACGATTAAATCAGCGGCTTCAGTCCATCCCATGTAGCGGAACATCATTTCGCCCGACAGGATCACAGAGCCCGGATTGACCATGTCCTTGCCCGCGTATTTTGGAGCCGTGCCGTGAGTCGCCTCAAACACAGCGTGACCGGTGATGTAGTTGATATTACCTCCTGGTGCGATTCCGATACCGCCGACCTGGGCCGCAAGGGCGTCGCTGAGGTAATCCCCATTCAGGTTTAGTGTAGCGATCACGTCGAAGTCTTCCGGCCGCGTGAGCACCTGCTGGAGCGTGATGTCGGCGATCGCGTCCTTGATCACAATTCCAGCGCCTGGCTTTCCTTCCGGGATTTGGCACCACGGACCGCCGCCAATCTCCTCCGCGCCAAAAAATTGCTTCGCTACGTCGTAACCCCAGTCGCGGAACGCTCCTTCGGTGAACTTCATGATGTTACCTTTGTGCACGAGTGTGACGCTTTTGCGGCGGAACTTAATCGCGTAGCTGATCGCGCTGTGAATCAGGCGCACACTCCCGGAGTAACTTACCGGTTTTATTCCGACACCTACGCGCACATCAGTCGGAAAGTTCCCCGCGCCGACGGCCTTCCAAAAGTCCGATGCCTGCGTTTCGGTACCAAAGCGAATTTTGCCGAACGATTTCGAATCTTCCTTCTGCAGGAATTCGAGTAACTGCTTTGCTTCAGGGGTCCCCGCGGCGTATTCGATGCCGGCGTAAATGTCTTCCGTGTTCTCCCGGAAGATGATCATGTCCACTTTCTCCGGGTGTTTGACGGGCGAGGGGACTCCTTGAAAATATTGCACGGGCCTCAGGCAGACGTAGAGGTCAAGCATCTGCCGCAACGCGACGTTCAGCGATCGGATACCGCCACCGACCGGCGTAGTGAGTGGACCTTTGATGCCGACCAGGTATTGACGAAACGCATCGACGGTTTCATCCGGGAGCCAGCTATCGAACCGATCCTTCGCCGACTGGCCGGCGAACACCTCAAACCACGAAATTTTCTTCCGGCCGCTATAGGCCTTCTCGACGGCAGCGTCGAACACGCGCTCACTCGATGCCCAGATGTCCGGACCGGTTCCATCACCGCGGATGAAAGGAATTACCGGCCGATCCGGCACCGTCAGTTTACCTTCGGAAATCGAAATCTTGTCGCCCGCCGGCGGAATGATGTCTTTGTACGCCATAGCCGGTCAATAGAGACACGCGGCGCGTATTCACAAGGAGACATTTGGGCGCTTGGCCGGTCGAGACCAACGGTTACAGCCGCTTTGCCGAAGTCATTCAAACGCAATCTTTCCCAGGGCCGCGTTGGCAGCGCATACGGGGATCGAACCCGCTTTTGAGGTTTCGCGGCTTTGAATGATTCTCGCGCAATGCTTCGTCAATCAACGCGTTAACTGCATTCCAGAGAAATAGACACTTTGCGGAATTGCGCA
>JACDHZ010000142.1 GCA_013820755.1 Chthoniobacterales bacterium | reverse complement strand
GTTCGAAGCCGTTCAAGAACTTGTGTTTCAGCCAGATGTGTATTATCGAGATGTCCGCGGGGGTGATCCCGCTAATGCTGCTTGCTTGCGCTAGGGTTCTCGGAACCTCGGTCGCGAGCTTCTGTCGTGTTTCGGGCCGCAGACCCGGTATGCGCTCGAAATCTAACCCCGCTGGGAGCGATTGATCATGGTTTGACGATACCTGCATGTGCTGTCGGTTCTGCCTCTGAACGTACCCTTCATATTTCAAATCGGTCGCAACGAGATTCCATATCTCCGTTCGGAAGCGCTCACGCACCTCTGGAGGGATCGAAGCCGCTGTAAACGCTGGCTGCTTCATCAGCTCAGCAAGCGTTCTGCCGGCGAGCCGTGTTGTTGTAGCTGCCAACCGCGCCGCTTCAAGGTCAACGAGCTTACGCTCGAACTCTTGCCACTGCCCGTTATTTACTAGCCCGACAGCTCGGCCTTTTTCAGTTAACCTCTGATCGGCATTGTCTTGGCGCAACGTTAGTCTTCCCTCCGCTCTACTAGTGAACATCCGATAAGGTTCATCAGTGCCTTTCGTAACAAGATCATCAATCAAAACACCTATATAGCCGTCGCAACGTTCCAACCTAAAGGTACCTGATCCCTGCGCTTGCAGAGCAGCATTAACGCCGGCAATCAGCCCTTGAGCAGCTGCTTCTTCGTAGCCGGAGGTCCCATTCACTTGACCGGCGAAGAACAGCCCGCCAACGCGCTTCGTTTCAAGAGCCTTGTTGAGTTGTGTCGGCGGGAAGTAGTCATACTCAACAGCGTAACCGGGCCTCATGATTTCGGCCTTTTCAAGAGCCGGTATCGTGCGAAGAAACTCAATTTGCACCTGATACGGCAGGCTTGTGGAGATACCATTGATGTAATATTCATCTGTATGCAACCCCTCTGGCTCGAGAAACAGTTGATGGGCCTGCTTCTCCGGGAATTTGACTACTTTGTCTTCAATGGATGGACAATATCGTGGCCCTGTTCCTTCGATTCGCCCCGAATATAAAGGTGAGAGATGAAGGTTTCGGCGGATAATCTCGTGCGTTTCTTCGGTGGTATGCGTTTTCCAGCATGGGACTTGTTCCACGTGGAACGTTTCCGTATTCAGCGAGAAGATCTCGCCATTTACAGTGATGGGCGATTGCGAACGATAGCTGAACCTCGGACGCGGCTCGTCACCATGCTGAATTTCACACGCACCGAAATTAATCGAATTTCGATTCAGTCGGAATGGTGTTCCTGTCTTAAAGCGCCCAACGTCGAAGCCGAGTTCGCGCAAGTTTCCACTTAGGCCCGACACAGTATCCGCCATTCGACCGCCTGACATGGATCTCTCGCCAATGTGGAGCAGGCCGCGCAGGAATGTCCCGGAAGTGATGACTACTGCCTTTGCGGCAAATGACACCCCAATATCCGTCTCCACACCAACTACTCTATCGCCCCGCGTCTCTAACCGATCGACACCAGCCTGCTTCACTTGAAGGCCGGGCGTCCTTTCCAAGACGGCTTTCGCGCGGAATTGGTAGGCTTTCTTATCACATTGCGCGCGCGGAGCCCGGACACTCGGCCCTTTCGTCCTATTCAGCATGCGGAACTGAATGCCGGTTGCGTCGGTATTCTCCCCCATAAATCCGCCGAGCGCATCAATCTCGCGAACGATGTGTCCTTTCGCCAACCCGCCGATCGCCGGGTTGCAGGACATTTGCCCGATCGTGTCAAGATTTTGAGTCAGAAGCAGCGTTCTGGACCCAAGTCGCGCGGATGCGAGAGCTGCTTCGATCCCGGCGTGCCCCGCCCCAACCACAATGACGTCATAATGATCTACGAATTGCTGCGTGTTCCACATAGAACTATCCTAAAATTCCTGGTGTAGCGACGGCAACAGCAAATCCAAGTGAAACTCAGTTAATCCGCCGCCGATTGTGGAGCTGAATTCTCAAATTCGGCGCGTTCGGTAAGGACCTGTCGGCACGCTCACAGGGAGCAACAGGCTCCATGGAGACACTGCGATGGCAAGAAATCCTGCATCCTTCCGCGATCGCTGTGCCGATCGCAACCCGCTCAGCACGCATCGTCCAAAGGAGATGTTTTCATTACGTCCCTTGAATACTCGTCCATCGTTTACGAGCAGCGCCGCACCCGCTGCGAAGCGGCAGTAAAGAACTATGCCTTCGCACACGCGCTTTTGAATTGGTATCACTCAAACTTAGTCATATCTTTCATTAGACGAGTAACTTATTGCATCTAAGTTCATAGGCACCGAAAGCTGTGCTTCGGTTAAAGCATCTAACTGCGCTGCATCTTCTGCCTCTTGCATGAGGCGCAGGGCGATTCTCCCGAGCAGGACTAGAATGAGCACCGAGGTAAGTAAACCGGCACCCCAAGTGACGTATTCGATGCCTCTTGGGTGGCTTTTACCTCGAACCAAATTGAGGCCCAGCTGTCCTAACGTTCCGAGGTAGGAATAGAGAAATAGCCCGGGAGCCTGACCGATGGCTACCCAAAGCATGCACGTGCGAAAACGAATCGTTGTCAGTCCATACAGATAATTCAACAGACTAGTTGGGAACAGCGGATGCAACTGGCTCAGCAGGATGATCTTCCAGGCTTCTCGCTTAACTGCCGGTTCGAGTGCCTCCAAGGTGCTGTTCCGCATCAGGCGCCGACGGAGCCAACGCCGCCCACACCAACGGCTAATGAAAAACGAAATGGCAGCTCCTCCTACATTTCCGACGAGCGTAATCAGAAACCCCCACCAAAGGCCGAAGAAAAAGCCCCCTCCGATGCTAAGAACGCCTCCTGGAAGCAGCAGTACATTGCAGCAGGCGTACAAAAGCGGATAACAGATCGCGCTCCAGGCGCCCCAGTGCATCACGTGCTCCTGCACCGTGGCAAGCAGATCCGCCAACGGGAACATCTTGGAGAGAAAGAATACCCCGATGCCGACGGTGAACAGGCCCGCCACTTGAATAAAAACAGCGCGCCGGACATGAACCATTGCCTGACTGTCGTCACGTCAGAGCCCGCGCGCAAACTGCGCGAGTTCCACCGTGGTCTCGTATCGAAGGAAAGGCGTGATCAGATACACGCCTTCGAACTGCGCTAGAGCCGCTTTGGTGATCGTTTTTGCCAGCGTCACGCCGCGCGCCCGCCCCTCTATCCCTTCAGATCCTGCCATTGTCGCACGGACGTCGTCTGGCACTACGATCCCGGGAACTTCGTTGTGGAGGAACTCCGCCTGACGGCCGCTAAGCAAAGGCCACACGCCTGCGAAGATTGGTATTTGCAAATGCTCCGTGCGTCTACTCATCTCTTCCAAGATCCGAAGATCAAAAACCGGCTGCGTCATCGCATACTGCGCGCCGGCAGCGACTTTGCGTTCCAGTCGATTGATCTGCGAATCCATGTTCCGCGCGTTCGGATTAAACGTGCAGCCGATCACAAAGCCTGTCAGCGCTTTGATTGACTTGCCGGCGTGGCTGAAGCCTCCATTAAGCCGTTTTATAATCGAGATCAGCTCCACAGAGTTGACGTCGTATACTGACGCGGCGCCCGGATGATCCCCGACACGAGATGGATCGCCGGTGAGCGGAAGCACGTGCCGCATGCCAAGCGCGGCCATTCCGAGTAGCTCGCTTTGCAGCCCAAGCACATTTCGGTCTCGGCAACTCAGATGCAGAAGTGGCGTGATGCCGAATCGCTCCTTCAGCATCGCGGCCATTGCCAGATTGCTGACGCGTAAAATTGCGAGCGAGTTATCCGCCAGGGTGATCGCATCGCAGCCCGCCTGGACCAGTGCCTGTGCGCCGGCGAAGAATTTCTGGAGCGCCAGTGTCTTCGGTGGATCGAGTTCGCAGATGATTACGCGATGGCCCCCTGCCATGCGATCAAGCAGGCTCTCCTCGGCAGCATGTTCCTCGGTAGCGGATCGAACCGGCAGCGGCTCTGCAATCACACGCACCCTCTTGCTTCTTGCCGGCTGCAGGTTGGCGATCGCCTCCGAGATTGCCCGAATGTGCGTTGGGTTCGTCCCGCAACAGCCGCCAATCAGCCGAGCTCCTTGGGCGACCATCTCGCGCGCTGATTGAGCAAAATAATCCGGCGCCGTGTGATAGATGAAGCGACCCTCGTGATACTTCGGGTATCCCGCGTTCGCGTAGGCGGCCAGCGGATAATCAAGCGGCACGCGTTCGAGCAACTGCACCATTCCGTGCGGACCGTTCATGCAGTTAACACCCATCACCGCCGCACCCGACGTCCGCAGTTTTCCAAAGGCTTCGACTAGCGGCATGCCCGTCGACAATCTTCCCTCCGATGCACAAGCGAAGGAGCAGATCGCGGGGGCGTCACTCACTTCAGTCTTCGCCTGGAGAGCGACTGCCATCTCGCCGAAATCCATGAACGTTTCGAAGAACAGCAACTCCGCGCCGCCGTCTAGCAGGCCTGTAATTTGATTGCGGAAGCACTCGGCTCGATCGATTCCACGCGATGCCGCCTCGTCGGCCGTAATTCCGAGTGGACCGATGCTCCCGGCTACGGCAACGTCTCGGTTGTTCGCCGCAGCCCGCGCCAGCCGCGCCGCAGCCGCGTTGATCTCCATCACGCGCGATTCAAAGCCAAACCGCTCGAGCCGAACGGCATTCGCGCCAAACGTGTTGGTTTCAATCACCCGCGCACCCGCATCAATGTACTGTTCGTGGATCCTTCGGACGCGCTCGGGTTCACTGATGCAGATCTCTTCGAAGCATCCCTCGAGCGGCACTCCGCGTTCGAGCAGCAACGTGCCCATTGCGCCGTCGCCGCACACAAGGCGGGTCTGAAGCTCATCGAGTAAGTCCACCTGCGTTGGGATTAATGCGCGGGCGAGATGCGGTCAACGCCGTTACATCAACGCGGCATTGGCTTCGCATCATCAACAAAGCAATCGAAACGCGAACCAACTACGCTAGTGTGTGGTATGTTGTCCGTCGTTTTGATACGCACACGAGCCGCTTTCGCTGTTTGCCTCGGTGTTATTGCAACGGCAGTTTCGGCTGCGCCTAACGACCAATCGACTGGTACTACAGCCGCTGCCTGGCATCCGACATACAATCGCGAGAACTGGCCCGCCGCTTTGCGCGACGTGCCGATCGAGCGGCTGTCGAGCGGAGCGCTGCTCCGGCTGGACCAACGCGGGGATCTTGTAGAGCCGATGACGAGCGTCGACTTGCGTCGCCAATCGATTCTGTCTTCGGAAAGCAGGAGCCAAGCCGCAGTAGCATTGGACCCGCGCGTCGGATCGAACATCCGGCTCGGGGATGATCCTGCTGCACTCCCATCGACCCAGCGCGCGCAAGCCGAGCCGCACATCGCCCGCGCGCCGAACGCGCCGGATTTCCTTCTGGCCACATTCCAGGAAGGAAGATACACGGACGGCGGCGCGATCGATTGCGGATACTCGACGAGCCACAACGGGGGTTTGTCGTGGAGCCGCGCGTTAATCCCTCAGCTCACTCCCGCCAGAGGCGGATCGTATCCACGCGCCACTGATCCTGTCGCTGCCATCGATCTCAACGGCAACGCCTACCTCAATACACTAGGATTCAATGGAGGTTTCGGCGCGGTGCTAGTGAGCCGCTCGTCAGATGGAGGAAAGACGTTTAAAGCGCCGGTCCTCGCTTATCAATCAGCTACGTCCGACGACTTTCCTGACAAGAACTGGCTTGCTGTAAACACCTTCGGGCCGAACCCCGGCCGCCTGATCGAAACGTTCACGCTTTTCTCGAATACTGCTGGCGTCACCCGATCGCCGATCATGCGTGTGCTCAGTGATGACGGCGCAGAACGTGGAGCAGGCCCGCGTACATCCACCCGTCGAACTATGAGGTGCAAGGATCCCAACCGGTGTTTCTGCCAAACAACCGGCTGGCGATCGTGTATTGGAATTTTAATTTCACGAACGACCGCAGCAATGACTTTCTCGAGTGCGTCATCTCGAACGATGGCGGCGTGACGTTCGGTGCGCCGAAGTGCATCACAGCAGTTGAATACTACGCTCCGCGAGGCATTCGCACCGGTGCATTTCTTCCTTCAGCGACGACCGATCGCACCACTGGCAATCTTTATGTCGCTTATCAGGCGGTCGGTCCCGGCGGCGCGGCACGCGTTCTCTTCACGAAGTCGACGGACGCCGGCAATACGTGGAGCACTCCTGTCGCCGCAAGCGATAACCCAGGCACAACAAGTGTCTTCAATCCGGCGATAGCAACCTCACCTGATGGTCAGACGATTACGGTCTCCTTCTACAGCAATCGCGATAATCCTGGCTCGAATACGCTGGTCGACATGTATCTCGCGCAGTCGTTTGACGGCGGCGCAACGTGGCGGCCGAACATACGCGTGTCGTCTGCCTCGACTAACGCGGCGCTCGCTCCAAACACCGGCACAAGTTCGAACCCTGCATACATGCTCGGCGACTACCTCGGAGTCGCCGGAACGGCAACTCCCGACGTTCCTGCGGTGCCGGTTTGGATCGACACTCGCACCGGCAATCCGGATCCGTTCATCGCGCGAGTCGGCGTTTCACCCACTCTTGATTTTACAAGCTGGGAGGCTGCACGCCTTTCGTTAGCCCAGATCAATAACCCAAAGCTAGGCGGTCAGGCTGGTGATGCGGACCACGACGGCGAGGACAATCTCTCGGAATTTCGGTCCGGCACGAACCCGCTGAATCCGCTGTCGGTCTTTCACAGCGCGCGGCAACTAAACATCTCCACGCGGGCGTTCGTGCATACGGATGACGAAGTTTTAATCGGCGGCTTCATCATCGATGGCGCTGACCCAAAAAGAGTGATCCTGCGCGCCATCGGGCCATCGTTGACAGCCTCCGGAATCGCTGGCGCACTACAGAATCCGACACTCGATCTGCGTGGACCTCAGGGCTTCAGCATCGCAGCGAACGACGACTGGCGAAACGGTGAGGCGGCCACTGTTGAAGCAACAGGGCTGGCACCGGCTGATGACCGCGAGTCCGCCATCGTCCGGACACTCGCGCCGGGATCCTATACAGCACTAGTGCGCGGAAAACAGAATACGACCGGTGTCGCACTGGTCGAAGCCTACGATCTGGAACGCAATGGCAACTCGCGCCTAGCGAATGTCAGCAGCCGTGGTGTGGCAGGAACGGACGAGAACGTGATCATCGGTGGTTTAATTATCGGTGCTGGCAAGGGCGTTGACGGCATGGGAACCGCTCGAATTTTGGCTCGGGCGATTGGGCCGTCGCTCGCCGCGGCAGGAATCAAGGACGCGCTGGAGAATCCCGAGCTTCAGCTCGTGAATGCGAATGGGTCAACGATCGCTTCCAACGACGACTGGAAGCAAACGCAACAATTCGAAATCGAAGCCACCGGCGTGCCGCCCACCCATGATCGCGAAGCCGCCCTGATCGCGTCGTTACCGAACGGCGCGTTCACCGCGATCGTCCGCGGTAAAAGCGGTACGAGAGGCGTCGCACTCGTAGAAGCCTACGATCTGCCGTAAAGCGACAGCCGCGGTCTACGCCTCGACAAGATTATTCCGGACAGCGTAGCGCACCAACTCGGCAAAGGTGTCGAGCTCCAGCTTCCGCATGATAGTCGCGCGGTGGACTTCGACGGTGCGAGGGCTGATGCCGAGCTTGC
>JACDHZ010000141.1 GCA_013820755.1 Chthoniobacterales bacterium | reverse complement strand
ATTCCAACGAAGAGGATGGACGCGGCGATTGTCGCCTCGATAAATCGACTTGGCAGATCAACCACTCCGAAAGTCGAAAGCGCAAGTGTGAGGGAGTGCGCCACGGTGAAAGAGGTGATCAGCAGGAGAGCGGAACGCGGCGTGCCGCACACGACCAGCAAACCAAAGAGAAAAAGCAGATGATCATAACCGGTAACAATGTGACGAACGCCAAGGAGAAGGAACTCGATGAATCGCAAGCCAGGTCCGGTCGATCCTGGCGCGGGCGCGCCGCCATATTGAAAAGTGGTACTGCTTTCACGAGCACTTAGAATCCGACGCGCGATTTCGTTCCCGTCCTCATCGACGGCTGAGAAGGCCTGGCGGTGGCCGAAAGCCAAGTCCCGGAGTAAAACGGATTCAAGCGCGAACTCTGCTGCGGCGTGCGGCGCGTCAAAACGGTAGACAAACTCCACATTATTATTGTCGTCAGCGTTCGCTGTAATCGAAGCAGCAGTCTGCAGCTCCGTATTCACCCGGAGAATGACGGCGCGGCGCGCAGCAAAATCCAGTTTGCGGCGCCCCTCCGCACTTCTGCTTTTTAATTCTTCAGTCGTGGCACCCGCGACCGCCGCTATATCCCGCTCGTTGTAGGTGAGCTGGAGATGCACCGCGGCGGCGGTGAATTTCAGATTCGCTGAGCTGAGCCCTGGATCATGCGCAAACGCCGAGACGCATGAGGTCATAAGAATTGCGCTCACGGACGCGAGACATGTCCTGTTGCGAAGTTTGATACACAGGTGCATGCGGAAACTCAGAACGTCCGTGAAACACTGCGGGCCGACTCGGATTAAACCCGGTCGGCCCGCAGCCCCCAAGAGGAAATTTCCCCTAATTTACTTCGTACATTTCGGCTGGATCGATGCCGGTCGAGCCACTTTACTCCTGCGCGCGGCCATGGTGATGCTCGTGGTTACGCCCATTGTGCGGCGTCGCAGCATAAGGGAATACCTTGCTGTAGACCTGATCGTTGCGGGTCACGCCGTCGAGGTTGTTTACGGTGGTGATCTTCGGGTTCGCAGGGTCGCGCAAGTCGCTGAGAATTGCGTCCACCGCAATATCAAGGACGTCGTCACCGAAGCGCCGACCGTTTGGCCAGCCGCCCGGCACTGTGCCATTGTTGAAGAACCCGGCCTGCACCGTGCTCTTGAGGGTATCGCCTCCGAAGATGCTAAGGCGGCTGAATCCGGGGTCATCCGGATTTGGCGCGTAGTTCGGCCCGCCGCCGGCAAGACGCGCTTCGTCGGTGGAAAGATCAACCTTGATCAAATCCGGAATAAAGATGGCAACGAGGTCCGTGCGATTATTTTCAGGCGCCACATTTTGCCCACCGAAAATGATCTTGTTGATCAGCTTCGCGAGTTCCGGCGAACTCGCATATTTCGCGAACAACTTAGAGTCGACTACGGGCTGAGTGCGGTTGTAAAGGTCCTTGTCTTTCAACGCGACGAGCCCTTCGTTGAAGAGCGGATTACCCTGACGCGCGACCTGCACGAAATTTCCAGTGTTCTGCGGGTCAACAGAATCGGGCCCGCTGGTCAACACGCGGGTCGTCCTGCGACTTGTCGTAGCGTAAACGCCAATCACTTGCTGGTCGCCGCCGAGCTCGCTCACGGGGATTTCCAACGCCATCTCGTGCAAGTTGAAACCGGCTTGGCTGTCAAAAGGCGGCTTGTCTTTGCGGAATTGCAGCAGGTCAAAAACGGCTTGGATATCCGCATAGAAACCATCTTCTCGTTGACCGGCAAAAGAGCGATAGGTTGCGTTTCCTCCAGTCAGACGAACGACCGACTGCTTGGTGTATTTATCGAGTTCTTCGAACGACGAGACGCCGGGTTTCGCCCGGTTTTCGCCATTATCACCTCTGTTGTAAAGAGGGGTCGCAATGCCTTGGTTGTTCGGAGGGACGATGCCTTTGCCAAGCACTGTTCTGGTATTGGACCGACGGTCCACCTGAGTGACTGTGTAGGTCTGGGTAAGATTCTGGTTTCTACCGTCGACGTTCTCAATCACCCCTAGGAATGCCTGCAGAATCGTGTCCTCGTTTTTGTAAGAAGTCGTAAAACGGAACTGGTACGAGACTGTCGCTCTTCCCGCAGCGAGATCGTCGCCAAGCGCTACGTGGATCTGATAGAGGACGTTGTCGTCGAACCGAAAATTGTTTGGCCCCTCGCCGGGTTCTTCGAACGGGTAAACCGTTAGTGAAGTGGCCAGCACTTTTTTGCCGTCGGATTCGCGCTCGTGCAGGAATGCGTAAACGTCCGCCGTGTTTGCGGCGGGATCGAGTGTGATGAGCGGTGCGTCCATGTGACTGGAGGCGCGAGTGGGCGCGGGCATAAGCACAGCGAGCGCGAGAAGCGCCGCGCCGGCCAGGCTCGTGCGTTGAAGGATAGTTTTTCGTTTCATTTTGTTATCGATGGTCTGCTTGTTGTTGTGGGTTGTTATTTACTTGATGAGATCTGTCCCTGTGCGCCAATGAGCGCAGCGGTCCGCTGGCCAAGAGCTTTGCGCTCGGAAGGCAGCAACATCTGCTGGAACGCGTGGGCCTTGTTGAAAAACTCCAGTGCCTCAGCCGGATTGCCCGCAGCGGCGGCGATCGTCCCGGCATGATAAAGAAGGCGGGCGTCCTGTGTCCCTTCAGCGAGGGCGAGGCGGATACTTTCCTGCGCCTCTCCCACACGACCGCTCGCGAACTGCGCCCATGCGATGGCATCGTGCGTGAAGATGTCTTGTCGTGAATCGAGTTCAGCGATCGCTAGCTGCAGCGCCCGGCCGATAGCCTGACCGCGCGAAACCAGGAAGAGCGCAAACGTACGCGGGTCTGCGGTAGCGCCCGTCTCCAGAAGACGCTCCTCAACCTGTTCTGCCTCGGTCGAGCCGCCATTGGCGCGGAGCGCTTCCGCAAGGGTCCACAAAAAATCCGGTAGTGGGCTGATCTCAGCCGCCTGCCGAAGCGGTGCGATCGCTTCTCCTGCCCTTCCTTCGGCCAGCAGGAGTCGGCCGCGCATCAGCAAAGCCGGAGCGTATTCGGGTGCGATCTGCAAAGCGAAGGCCGTGTTGCTCGTCGCGGCTTGAACCTGCCCCGCTTGGAGTTGATAGAGCGCCAGTCGCGTGTAGGCCCATGCAGTCGGCTCCGGTTCACGTGAATTTCCCGCACTCACGGCCAGGCGCGTGGCCGCAATGGCACCCGCGAGATCGCCCTTCAGCCAACGCATATGCGCCACGCGACTGTAGGTCTGAAGACAAGGCTTCAGATCGACCATCCTTTGGTAAGCTTCAACGGCTTCCGCGAGTTTCCCCTGCTCCATTAACGCGTCACCGAGAAGCGCATAATCAAAAACAAACTCCCGTTGGGCGACGAGCCTTCGCGCAATTTTCTCCGCCTCAATAAAGCGGTGCTCTGCGTCATGAATGTGGCCGAAGAGCAGCAGCGCGGCCGGATCGTCTGGCGCATCGCCCATGATGGCTTTCGCTGCCTCCTCCGCGAGGGTGTAGAACCCCGGATCGCTGCTGAGGCGCGCCTTCGCAACAAACGCCCAACCGAGGCGTTCCAGAAATCCATTCCGGTTTGGTCCTCCGTCCACTTTCGCCTGGAGTTCTCGGATTTGACGATCGAGGGCCGTCTCGCCGGTATGAGGCGTGAGCGCGACGCGCAACGCGTCAAGAGGCTGGGCTGGCGCTACTGTCTGCTGCGGCAAAGGCTGTTCTGCATGAATTCCGCGCCACACTAAAAATGCCAAACCGGCAACCGCGGCGCATACTGCGAGAAAGGGAAGCGGGTGAGCAATCTTCTTCATCGGCGAGGTGGAGCGGCGTAGATTATACGGCCGAAACGGGGATGTGGATGCAGATTGGATAGTTACGCTGCCTTGTGGAGGGACAACGGATGTAGCCGAGCAGGTACTTTAAGTCATCGGGGTCTGAGAACAGAAATCACAAAGTCCTCTCTCGCCATTGGGGCGTGAATGCCGGAGTTCGCGCACGACGCTCACCACCCGTGGTGCTCCTAAAGCGTGAACGCCTCGTGAATGAACTGCGCCAGCTCGCGCTTGTGCAGGGTCAATGCACCGACCGCCGGGCTCGCGCTGGCATTGCGTCCCGCATAAGTTACCTCGCGCCGGAACATAGCTCGCAGTCGCGGCTCGATGAACGACCACGCGCCCATGTTCTGCGATTCTTCCTGGCACCAGACGAGCTTCGCTGTCGCGGGAAATGCGCCGATTGCGCTCCGTAGCTTCTCTTCGCATAGCGGATACAGCTGCTCTAGCCGCAGGATAGCGGCGTTGGTGATCTTCTGTTCTGCGCGGTAGGCGAGCAGGTCGTAATAGACTTTGCCCGAACAGAGAACAACGCGTTCGGTTTCATTGGCGGCTCCGGTTTCCGGGAAGGCGAGGATCTCTTCGAATCTGCCACTGGTGAACTCTTCCGCGCGCGACGCCGCGTGCTCAGCGCGGAGCAGGCTTTTCGGCGTCATGACAACTAGCGGCTTCAGGAAATCGCGCCGCATCTGCCGGCGCAGCACGTGGAAATATTGCGCAGGCGTCGTGAGGTTGCAGACTTGAATATTGTCCTCCGCGCAGGACTGCAGGAAGCGCTCGAGCCGACCGCTCGAATGCTCTGGCCCTTGACCTTCGTAGCCATGCGGAAGCAGCATCACGATGCCGCTTGGTCGCTGCCATTTGGATTCCGCGGAGACGATGAATTGGTCGATAATCGGCTGCGCACCATTTGCGAAGTCACCGAACTGCGCCTCCCAGATACACAGCATTTTCGGGTAGTCGAGCGAGTAGCCATAATCAAAAGCCAGGACTGCGGCCTCCGACAAGAGGCTGTTGTAGATGCAAATTCGCGCTTGTCCTTCGGCAAGGTTGAGTAGCGGGATGTAGGGCTTCGCCGTTTTGCTATCGTAAAGCACCGCGTGCCGATGGCTGAAGGTGCCGCGACGCACGTCCTGTCCGGATAGCCGGATGGGCGTGCCTTCAAGCAGGAGCGATCCAAACGCCAGCGCTTCAGCGTAACCCCAGTCGTACGGCCCGCCATTGTCGAAGATGTGCCGGCGTTGATCGATGACGATGCGTTTGATTTTCGGCAGAACGTTGAAGTCTTCGGGTACTCGCGAGAGTCCTTCGGCTATGTGCCTCAGGATTTCCGGTGAGATTGCGGTCGGTGGCGAATCCTGGTGGTACTTGGGCTGGAAAACGGCGGTCGACTCGCTGAAACGCGCCTCTCTGTCGCCCTTGTTCTTGTCCTCTTCGATCGCTTTAACTTCCTGGAGCGTCATCTCGAGCCACAGCTGAAATTCCGTCTCGAGGGACGCGGCTTCGTCGTCGGTGATAACCGCGGATTCGAGGAGCTGCTTTTTGTAGAGCTGCGCGACGGACGGCCGTTTTGCAATCTTGTCGTAGAGATCGGGCTGGGTGAACGACGGCTCGTCGCCTTCGTTATGCCCGTAGCGGCGATAGCAATACATGTCGATTACGACGTCGCGCCCGAATTCCTGCCGGAAATCGAGCGCCATTTCTGTGACAAACGCGAGCGCGACCGGATCCTCGCCGTTCACATGGAGGATCGGCACCTCGATCATCTTGGCGATGTCCGTGGCATACATCGATGAACGCGCGTCTTCTGGCAGCGTGGTGAACCCGATCTGGTTGTTTACGACGATGTGAACCGTGCCCCCGGTCGAGTAGCCCGGCAGCTGAGACATGTTCAGCGTCTCCATGACGATTCCCTGTCCCGCGAACGAAGCGTCCCCGTGCACGAGCAACGGTAAGACCTTGCGGCGGTGCTCGGTGTCGCCGCGAATCCGCTGCCGGGCGCGGGCGGTGCCTTCGACCACGGGATTTACCGCTTCGAGATGGCTCGGGTTTGCAGACAAGCGAATCTCAACTTCGGCTCCCGACGGCAGCCGCCGAACCGTGCGATACCCAAGGTGATATTTCACGTCGCCGTCGCCGCCGACCAGTTCGGGGATGTAGTTCGTCGTGAACTCAGCGAAGAGGACCTTTAGTGACTTGCGCACGAAGTTCGCGAGCACCGTCAGCCGGCCGCGGTGGGCCATGCCCATGCAGATTTCTTCGACGCCAACCCCCGGGCACTTGTGCAGAAGGCTGTGGAGGATTGCCATCAAACCTTCCGCGCCTTGAAGGGAAAACCGCTTCTGGCCGACGTACTTCGTGTGAAGAAAGAGCTCGAATGCCTCCGCTTCCTGCAGTGATCTGAGTAATCCAATCTGCACGTCCCGGGCAGCGGTCTGCTTCGGCGGTCGGGACTCGAGTCGATGCCGCACCCAATTCCGCATCCGCGTGTTCTGTATATGCTGGAACTCGGCGCCTATCGAATCAGCATAGATGTTCTCCAGCGCGCGAATCATCTCCCGCAGCGTCATGCTTTGGTTGTCGAGGAAGAACTTCGACGACACCCGCATGTCGAGGTCTTTGTCGCCAAACCCGAGTTCACGCAGTGTCAGCAGAGGATTGTCCGGCCGCTTGTCCGCGAGCGGGTTCACGTTTGCCACTGTGTGCCCCAGCGTGCGGTAGGCGTATACGAGCCCATCAATGCGCGTCTGCAGCAGGCTCTCAGCGGGGCGAGGGCGCGACTGGGCGTCCGCTCCATCAGCGAGGGCGGAGGCGCCGTTGGTTAGCTTGAGATCACCAAGCTCGAATCCCTCAAAAAATGCCGACCACGCGGGATCGAGCTCCTGCGGATTCTCCTGCCAACGCCGGTAATTCTCCTCGAGTACGTCGAGGTTCAGATGAGTCGCAAACGAGGGACGCATGGGGCATTTAATCTGCAACCGCACGCCGGAAGGGCAAGTTGACAGTGCCGAAGCACCCCGTTACTTGCCCGCAGAATGACGTTGGGAACAAGTCTATCGATCGCGCGGATGATGTGTGCTGTCCCGGTGCTGTTATTCGGAACGTGCGGCCACATTCTCGCGCAGGCTGATCCTGCTTCAGAGCCGACGGTGCTCGCGGTCGCGAAAGTGCTGCCAGCGGTCGTCAACATCAACACCGAGCGCGTCGTGCGTCGCCGGGTCCGAGACCCGTTTGAAGATTTCGCCGCGCAGTATTTCGGAAACTATCGCAGCCGACCGCGTGAGATCAGGCAGACGCTCCAGAGCCTCGGGTCAGGCTTCATCGTCGATCCTAACGGCTATATCGTTACCAACCAGCACGTCGTGGAACGCGCTGCGGACTTGAAGATCGAAGTCACGATGAGCGACGGAAAAACGGTGAACGCCCGATACATCACCGGCGACGAAAAGAAGGATCTCGCATTCATCAAAATTGACGCGAAGGAGCCGCTGCCATTCATTCCACTCGATAATCCATCGCCGAACCTCCTCGGTCAGACGGTGATCGTTGTCGGAAACGCGTTAGGCTACAGCAGCTCCGTAAGCCGCGGGGTGTTGAGCGGAATGAAACGGGACATCACGATTGAACAGATAGAATACAAGAACCTGCTGCAGACAGACGCCGCAATTAATCCGGGTAACAGCGGCGGCCCGCTTATCGATCTTTCCGGCCGACTTGTTGGTGTGAGCTCGGCCAAGATGGCGTTCACGCCGCAAGGCGTGCCGACGCAGGGTGTGGGCTTTGCCATTCCAGCAGATACCGTTCGAGAAACAGTGGCGCAATTCAAGGCGATCGCGGAGAACCAGCCGGCTCCGAGA
>JACDHZ010000029.1 GCA_013820755.1 Chthoniobacterales bacterium | reverse complement strand
CGAGACAACGATTGTAATCGCCCGAGAAGATATCCGCCACGTCTCGAAGCAATGCCGCGACGAGCTTTCGTTTGATTACCTGCTCGACATCTCAAGCGTCGACAATTTCGGGGAGGATCCGCGTTTCGAAGTAGTTTACGAGCTTTACTCGATGTCGATCGCAGCGCATTTGCGGCTGAAGCTGCGAGTTTCTGAAGATGACCCCACGGTCGACAGCCTCGCGGATATCTGGCCTGCCGCGGAATGGCACGAGCGCGAAATCTATGACATGATGGGTCTCCATTTTAACAACCACCCTGATCTCCGCCGGATACTAATGTGGGAAGGCTATCCGTACTTCCCTTTGCGCAAGGAATTCCCGCTGGAAGGTCTTCCGAGTAACATGCCTGATGTGGCATTCACCGATGCAGCGCCGCTGGAAGGTGGCCCGTTCGTGACGGTGCCAAGCACGGCCACGACGAAGGATCGTGAACCACGCGCCCGACGCCCGGCAGGTGAAGTTTAACGATCAGAGTGCATCCGAAAGCAGCCGCGCAAAGTTAGTTGCCGGTGATGAGTACGTCCGCGCGACTGAGTTCGTTGTGGCCATTCCGGCGGGCCGACGCGGCTAGGCAGCTCAATCCGGAGCCGAGTACGATAGCGTATCAGCGCTCCAGTCGCGCAAACGCTGCAGCGCCCCCTCGCTCACATTCTCAAGCCGCAGAGACCGGAGGCGCGGAGTCCGGCTTCTTCGTCGCTGCCATTACATCGGGCCGCAGGCTGTCGTCGCGCATTGAAGGCATCTTGGTATCCTGCTTTGGGTATGCAATTCGGGTGTGCAGCATTGTCATGAGTGTAAAGCGGAAGCGCTCCGCAATAATTCTCAACTCGGCCAGGGTGAGGTCGCACTCGTCGAGCTGCTTGTCTGCGATGCGCTGGGCGATCAAATCCGTGACCAGTTGCTCGATTTTCTGCGGTGTCGGTTTTTCGAGACTACGGGAAGCGCTTTCAACCATGTCCGCGAGACTAATGATCGCGCTTTCTTTCGTCTGAGGCTTGGGACCAGCGTATCGGAAGTTTTCCTCGCTGACCTCCGGGATGTCGTCCTCGCGCATCTTCATGATTTTACCGCCTGCGCGCGCGTCTTCCTGCTGTTGAAGCGCCCGTTTGTAGAAGTAGTAGACGAGCGATGTTCCGTGGTGCTCCTGAATGATATCAACGATCCGCCCACTAAGATTGTGCTTCAGGGCGAGGTCCACGCCTTCTTTCACGTGAGCAATAATGATCAACGCGCTCATCGTTGGCGCGAGATCGTCGTGCGGGTTGCGCTCGAAGTTCATGTTCTCGGTGAAGTAATCCGGCTTCACCAGCTTCCCGACATCGTGGAAGTAAGAGCACACGCGGCAGAGAGTTCCATTTGCGGCGATCGCTTCCGCAGCTGCTTCAGCTAGGTTAGCGACAACAAGGCTGTGATGATATGTGCCTGGCGCCTCGATGGTCATACGACGCAGGAGCGGATGGTTCAGATCCGACGCTTCGAGCCACGAGATATCCGTCGTGATGCGGAAGAGATGCTCCAGCATTGGAAGAATGCCGCCAACGATTGTCGCAGTTACAATTCCGTTGCCTATCGCAAGTGCGCTCTGCAGCGCCAGCACTTGCCAGTTATTTGCGCGGGGGGTGAAAAGGTCGATTGGTCCAATCAACCCGAACATCAGCGCCATGAGCCACAGGGCGACCCCGACGCCGAACCCTGCCCGGATTAGCCGGCTCCGTCTGCGGACCTGAAGTGTGAGATACACCGCGGTGAACCCCGTGGCCAATCCCGTCACAAGGAGAGGCGCATCAAGTGCTCCGAACAACTGGCGCGTCCAGAGGCTGACAAAAATCGCCGCATAAAGGCCGTGGTTACGTCCCAGCAGTACGCTAAGCACCAGAGGCGCAAACGCGTACGGCACGATCAGCGCCGCCGTCTCTAATTTCAGGAAAGGGAACGTTCCGTTCCGGCAGACCACGAGAACAACCTCGGTCACCGCGAGTTGCACCAGCATCACTCCGAAGACGAGCAGGAGCCGGGAACTGCGATCGAAGGTTTTCGGCTGGTTAATCCAAAGCTGCGTCACCGCCGCACCGAGAAACAGCAAGGCCACCACGAAATTCTTTGTGGGCTCCGGCAGGTTGCCCGTAAACAGTAGCAGCGCCAGCCCAGCGACAAACCCGGCAAGAACGAGTCCCTTTACATACTGTGAAAATTCCAGCCGCCGGGCGAAGTCGTTACGCGAATAACGGCGACGCGTTTTGCCGGACGCGAGACCACGCTTGACGAGCGTATTTCGCTTCAGGAAGTCGAACATGCGAGGTTACTTTCGGGTCGTGGCTCCGATCGGGTTAGCGGGCGAGCGATGCTGCTGATACGCATTGATGATCGCGCGGACGAGTTCATGCCGGACCACGTCGCGTTCATTGAAGTAAACCATCGAGATTTCGCCGACCGTTTTCAACGCCTGTAACGCCTCCACCAGACCGGAGCGTTTGTTCGAAGGCAAGTCGATTTGCGTGACATCACCGGTGACGACGCACTTCGAATTTTGGCCGATGCGCGTTAGCAGCATGAACATCTGCTCGGTTGTTGTGTTCTGCGCCTCATCCAGGATGACAAAGGCATCGCCAAGCGTCCGCCCCCGCATGTAGGCGAGCGGCGCGACTTCAATGGTTTGTCGCGCCATTGCGCGCTCGATTTCCTCCGGTTCCATCATGTCGCGCAACGCGTCATAAAGTGGTCTTAGATACGGCGTGATCTTCTCCTGGAGGTCACCCGGGAGGAAGCCGAGCGCTTCACCTGCTTCAACCGCGGGTCGGGTGAGGATGATCCGGCTGACCTGTTCTTTCTTGAGTGCGGCGACTGCCATTGCGACCGCGAGGTAAGTCTTGCCGGTTCCAGCAGGTCCGACGCCGAAGACCACATCGTGCTTCTGAATGGCATTGAGGTAATTGCGTTGACCGAGGGTGCGCGCAACAATCGGCGGTTTGCGGGATGACGTCGCGATCTTCACGTCGACGACATCGCTGAGGTTGTCAGCTCGCTCTTCGCTTACCGATTTCAGTGCGTAGCTGAATTCATGCTTGTGGATATCCACTCCTTTTCGGCGAGCTTGCTCAAGCTGGTCGAAAACGCGTTCGGCGCGTTCGATCTGCTCCGGCTCCCCTTCGAGCTTCACCCACCCCTCACGTGTGGTCACGCGCACCCCGAGCGTGTCTTCGAGAGTTTTCAGGAGCTTCAGATCGTTCGCATACAGCGACTGCAAAGCACGCGCGCTCTCAAATTCCAACGTCCGCGATTGGCTCATGTCGCCGGGGGAATCACTGCGGCACGGCAACAATTCCAGGGCTGTCGATCCATGCGACCATGGAGCAGCTCCATCAGCAATGGCCTACCGGAAGCCGTAGACGAGCGCCCAATGAGTCCGCTCCTCCGGTGACGTCTCGATCGTCACGATGATGAAGTAACTGTCAGTGCTCTGCGGAGTGACATGTGCCGCCGCAAATTGCCCTTTCTGCCAGCTGTCGGGTTGTTCGACCAATTTGCCTTCCTTGTCGTAAATGTGAACGGAAACAGAAGCCTTCTCGACTTCCGTTCCGAGCCAGAACCAGTATTCGTTGCCCTTGAACAGCTGCTGTTTAACCGCTTTTTTCTCGCCGGCGCCAAGATCGCCACCCCAGTAATCCTCGCGTATTTGGAATCCTTCCTTAACATACGGTTCCGCTGCCTGCAGAGCGAAAGATTGCGCGTCATCGACCGACGAAAACGCCGTGCGTGGAATCAACGCCACCGCGGCCATTAAGCACAGAGCCGTACCCGACAGCTTTTGGACAAAGGCGCTCATGGCTACCGGCCTTTCGTCACAATAGCCTCGTCAAGGCGGGCGGTAATCTCGTTGATCCGCTTGACTGATTCTGCCGAGATCGGCACGTCGCCAACGTCAATTAACGGACGCACCTCACCAAGAGCAGCTTGAATTTCCTGGAGCAACCGCAGGTTGAACTCCGGCATCGCTTGCAAGCGATCCTGAAAATACGTGAGCAGGTCAGGCTGGTGCAGCAACTCCGCACCATCTGACGAAAAGCGTTTGTTTACGACGGCGGTAAGGACTTCGGTTCCGCGCAGCCAACCACCGAGGCTCACCAGGTGGGACAGCTTCTCGTCGTGGACTTCGTTCATTGCCTGCTGGACGCTGTTCTGCGTTCTGTCGAGTTCCTGGCGTACACCAACCCAATTTCGCTTATCAGCCGCTTCCGTGATAGCCCTCGCGTGCGGAGTTATGGAGTTCCCGACGCCGATCCCCTTCGCAAGACCGAGCACGCGCTGGCCGATATCTTTCACAGTCGGCGCATCCTCCGCCTGCACCGCGATGAAGCCGTCGGCGATCACCGTGCCGAGCAGCAGTGCGATTCGCGGTCGCTCGGTGAAATTGCTACCCTTGCCGTTGCGGACATATTCCTTCCAATTTACGCCACCGAGTTTGTTCAGTGCACCGAAAACCTCGTTTGGTAATGGCACCACGACATCCTCGACCTTTTTCGATAATTGCTTCACATCGATCCGCTTCGGCGCTTCGACAGCACTCGCAGAGAGGGACAAGGCAAGGGTTAAAACGACACCAACTTTGGAAATTTTTACGAAATGGATCATCTGAGCTTCGACTGCAAATTCGACTTCCTATTCAGGATTACTGCATCACTCTAGGCAGAAGTCCGTCACGCACAAACTCGCGCACCGCAGACTTAACACCCATGATTCGCACGAAGTTAAGAGGCTGGCGGCATCCAGCGGCGATCCTTCCTGGCGCCGCAGATCGTGCTCGATGAGTCCCTTGCGCGTGCAGGAAATCCTGGGGCGCGCTGCTTCGAAGCGCGTTTTGGTCATTGGCGATCTGATGCTGGATGAATTCGTATGGGGCAAGGTCGGGCGTATCTCACCCGAGGCACCTGTCCCGGTCGTGGAGGTGACCGGCGAGAGCTTTTACCCCGGCGGCGCGGCGAACGTCGCGCGCAATCTGCGCGAATTCACCGGCCGCGTTTCTGTCATCGGGCTGATCGGCACAGACCGCGGCGGCCGAGAGCTTCGCCGCCTCTTGGAGGAACAGGCGATTGAGACCGTCGGGATTGTCGAGGACGAGAACTTTGCAACGATCATCAAGACGCGGATTATTGCGCGCCAGCAACAGCTTGTCCGTGTCGACCGAGAGCAGGTTCGCACCTCGAGTGCATCGCAGACGACACGCGCCATCGACAACTTCCGCCACCAGCTGGAGAACGTCGATGCAGTGATCTTCGAAGACTACGGCAAAGGATTTCTTAACCGCGAGCTTGTCGACGAGGTTTCGGAGCTCACGGCATCCTTGGGCAAAATCGTTACCAGCGATCCGAACCCGCGCCATGCAATCGCCTGGAAGAATATGACCGCCGTAAAGCCGAATCGTACCGAGGCATTCCTGGCGGCCGGCATGCCGCTCAGCGATCCAGTTGAGCCTCCTTCAGGCGATAAGACACTACTCGAAGTCGGTCGGGCTCTCTTGGAAAAATGGGGCACGCAGTACCTGCTGATTACCCTTGGTGAACAGGGCATGATGCTCTTCTTACGCGGCGATACATGGCACCACATACCGACCCGCGCACGACAGGTTTTCGATGTATCCGGCGCCGGCGACACCGCGATCGCGTTATTCACCCTTTCGCTCTCCTCAGGGGCAACCGCGCTTGAGGCAGCCGAGATTGCGAATCATGCCAGCGCGGTCGTCGTGGCAAAGCTCGGTACTGCGACAGTGACTCCGAAGGAACTGCTCGCGAGCTTCGATGACGACGTCTCCCAAAGGCATTAAAGCCGCCGCCGTATTTGTCGATCGTGACGGCACCATCATGCGCGACGTCGAATACTGCAGCGATCCGCAGAAGGTGGAGATTTTCGCAGGCGCGATTGCTGCCCTGCGCCGGTTGAAAGACGCAGGATTCAAGATCGTAATGATAACCAATCAGAGCGGCATCGGACGCGGGTATTTCACGGAAGCGCAATACCGCAAGGTTGAGCAAGAAGTGGCGCGGCAACTCGGCCCCGGCGTTATTGACGCTACATATTTTTGCCCGGACGTGCCGGGAGTCGCCTCCACGCGCCGTAAACCGGAGCCAGCGATGATATTCGACGCGGCGAGCGATCATGATCTCGATCTTAGTCGCTCATACTTCATCGGCGATAAACGGATCGACGCCGAATGCGGACGCAATGCGGGTGTTCGCACGATTCTTGTTCAAACAGGGTGCGAGACGCACCAGCCGGGTGGCATCGCTGATTGGGTCGCGCGCAACCTGGGCGAAGCTGCTGAAATCATCCGACGAGATGGCGTTTAAAGCTGTCTGCATCATTCCCGCGCGATGGGGGTCCACCCGGTTTCCCGGAAAACCGCTGCACGAAATCGCCGGCAAACCATTGCTGCAGCGCGTGTGGGAGCGTTGCCGCCGCGCAAGGGACCTCGATGGCCTCATTATCGCGACGGACGACATGAGGGTCGCGGAGGCGGCATTTGACTGGGGCGCGGAAGTTTCGCTTACTTCAGTGAAGCATCATAGCGGCACCGACCGCGCCGCTGAAGTGGCTGCTCGCACTCGCAAATTCAGCCACGTCATCAATGTTCAAGGCGATGAACCTCTAGTTGATCCGAAGCTAATCGACCGGTTTGTCCTTGCGCTACGTGCTGATCGGAATTTGCAGATGATCACTGCTGCTCACCCCTTCGATGATCCTGCTGACGTGACATCCTCTAGCCAGATCAAAGTCGTGTTAAACGCGAACAGTGACGCGCTTTATTTCTCTCGGAGCACAATCCCGTTTCTGCGCGAGAACAAGACTCAGGTCGGCCATCTGCGGCATCAGGGAATCTATGGTTACTCGCGCAAGTTCCTGCAGCAGTTTGTCCGCTGGAAGCCGTCGGTGCTCGAGCGCGCAGAATCGCTCGAGCAATTGCGCGCGCTGGAGAATGGGGTAAGAATTCACGTGCTCGTCACGAAGACAGGATCGCCGGGAATTGACACGCCGGAAGACGCAGCCGCGCTAGAGCAGGTGCTGGCCGTGTCGGGACGGAAGGAGCGCCGGCGATGAAATACATCTTTGTCACAGGCGGGGTGGTTAGCTCGCTTGGTAAGGGTCTCGCCGCGGCAGCGCTCGGAACATTGCTTGAGCTTCGCGGCCTGCGGGTTGTTTTCCAGAAGTTCGACCCGTACCTCAATGTTGATCCCGGTACGATGAATCCGTTTCAACACGGCGAAGTTTACGTGCTGAACGATGGCGCGGAGACCGATCTCGACCTCGGTCATTACGAGCGATTCACAAATTGTGTTCTTTCGCGTCACAACAATCTCACCAGCGGGCAGGTCTATGAGAGCGTGATCTTGAAAGAACGTCGTGGCGATTATCTCGGCAAAACAGTCCAGGTGATCCCGCACGTTACCGACGAAATAAAAAATCGGATCCGAGAAGTTTCAGCTGAGAGCAAGGCGGACATTCTAATTACCGAAATTGGCGGCACCACGGGTGACATCGAAGGTCTACCTTTCCTCGAAGCGATAAGGCAGTTCATCCTCGAGGCAGGACCGCAGAATGTGCTGAACTTGCACGTCACACTGGTGCCGTACATCAAAGCGGCCGGCGAATTAAAGACGAAGCCGACTCAGCAGAGCATTGCCAAACTGCGCGAGATCGGCCTGCAACCGCAGGTGCTGATGTGCCGGACGGAGCTTCCGCTCGATTCCGAGACGCGCCAGAAATTGTCGATGTTCTGCAATGTCTCACCTCAGGCTGTCATCGAAGCGATGGACGTGAAGAACACGATCTATGAAGTGCCACTGCTGCTGCACGAGGAAAGACTCGACGGCCTTGTTTGCCAGCTGCTGCACATGGACACGCCGCCGCCAGATCTCGCGAACTGGCGGAAGTTCGTGGACCGAATCATAAATCCAAAGAAACAGGTCAAAATCGCTATTGTCGGCAAATACATCGATTTGCAGGACGCGTACAAGAGCATCTACGAGTCGTTAACACATGCGGCGGCCAGCCAGGATTGCGGCATCGATCTGAAGCTTATCGACGCGGAGACCCTGGAGAACGGCGTCGACGGTCAGCTAAAAGATGTCGCCGGTGTGCTAATTCCCGGTGGGTTCGGCGAGCGCGGCGTGGAAGGCAAGATCAAAGCCGCCCGCTTCGCGCGCGAAAACAATGTGCCGTACCTAGGCCTCTGCCTTGGCATGCAGGTCGCGACGATAGAATTCGCGCGAAACGTCTGCGGACTTGAGCACGCAAATAGCACCGAGTTCGACAAAGAGGCGCCGGACCCGGTGATCTCGCTACTTGAGGAGCAGCGGGAGGTTCTATACAAAGGCGCGAGCATGCGGCTGGGAACATGGCCCACCAAAATCGCGCAGGGCACGAAGGCTGAGACCGTCTACGGCAGCAACCAAGCACTTGAGCGGCATCGTCACCGCTACGAATTTAATATGAAATACCGCGACACGATGCGCGAGAAAGGCTTCACTATCTCAGGCACATCGCCCGATGGTGCGCTCGCTGAGCTGATCGAGTTGCGCGACCATCCGTACTTCCTCGCGTGCCAATACCATCCCGAGTTTCAGAGCCGTCCTAACCAACCGCACCCGCTATTCAAGGGCTTCGTTCAAGCGTGCCTGGCGCATCAAAACTGAACATTCGAACTGCCCGGTTCCGGAACCTCTACCGTCCGGGAAGCGGCCCGCTGGAGGCGGTCCATGATCGCGCTGCCTAATCCCTCGTTAGGCAAGGGCTCGGCTATAATCAGATCGAGATGCAGCTCATCGAGTTCGCGAAGATAGTGGAATAAGCGGGCCGCTGCTTCGCGTAAGTCTCCCGCGGGGCTCAGCACCCGTATCGCTGCGAACCTCACATTCGGCGCGACGCTTTTCCAGGCCAGCAAGCCACATCGCTTCTGTTCACGCGTGAATGACGAGAAGTCAGCGGTGACAACCAGCTGAGTTCTTGGCGCGTAATGCGACCGCAGCTGACCAGGAGCTTGCATGCGCGCGCTGACGCCCGCGATTCGTACTTTCCCGAACCTAGCCAACTGCTCAGGGGTAATGGGACCAAGCCTCAGAACCTCAATTACCTCGTCTCCAACGGCGACAATGGTTGACTCGAGCCCATGTGCGGTGGGTCCGCCGTCGACGATCAGCGGAATACGGCCCTGCAACTCAGACGCTACATGCTGCGCTGCCGTCGGGCTGATTCGTCCAAACCTGTTCGCACTCGGAGCGGCAAGTGGACCAGCGAAGTCAGTGATCACTTCCGCGAAAAGTGGATGTGCGCTCACGCGGACTGCAACCGTATCGAGCCCTGCTGTGACGGCATCCGGCACAATCGCGGTACGCTTGAGGACCAAGGTAAGCGGACCGGGCCAAAAACGCTTTGTTAGCGCCGCGATTGTCTGCTGCTGGGATTGGTCGATCGAAGCGACGCGGCGAATCCAGCCGGCGTCTGGCAGATGAACGATCAGCGGGTCGAATCGCGGACGCTCTTTAGCTTCGAAAATCTTGAGAGATGCTTCACTATTCAGTGCATCAGCAGCAAGGCCGTAAACTGTTTCGGTAGGGAGAGCCACGATTGATCCGCCGCGAAGCAAGCGGATGCTCTCGTTAACCGCTCGTTGCCGCTCCGCACCGGCGGCAGGCACGATTTCCGTCTTCACTTCCGCCCGGCGCGTAGCGCATCACGCGCTGCTGTGACACGTTCAATCGCTTCTGCGCATGTCGCAGCCAGAGCGGTCACATGCCCCATTTTGCGACGGGGACGCGGGTCCTCTTTGCCGTACAGATGCAGGTGCACACCGGAGGTTTGCAGCGCAGCGGCCCAGTTCGGCTCGTGCTCGCTCCAGAGATCTCCCAGCAGGTTCGCCATAGCTGCGGGTCGCAAGATCTCCGTAACGCCGAGCGGCATTCCGCACACCGCCCGGACGTGCTGCTCGAACTGGCTCGTCGCGCATCCTTCGATGGTCCAGTGGCCCGAATTGTGAGGCCGTGGTGCAAGTTCATTTACAAGCAAATTGCCGTCGGTGGTGAGAAACATCTCAACGGCGAGCAGTCCCACAAGATTGAGCTTCGATGCGATCGATCGAGCCAAATCCGCCGCCATCCGCTCCACTCGCTCGTCAACTCGCGCAGGCGCGACTGTCAGATCGAGTATGTGGTCGCGGTGTATGTTTTCGCACAGCGGGAACGCGGCTATGTCACCGTTCGCGCTGCGCGCGACGATTACCGACACTTCTTTGTCGAATTCGATAGCTCGCTCGAGCACAAGTTCGTCCGCTGAAGCTGCGTTCACTATCTCACCCAAATCGTCACCGGCGTTGATTGTACGCTGGCCTTTGCCGTCGTAGCCGAATGCGGCGGTCTTCAAGATTGCGGGGCAGCCGATCTCCGCTATCGCGCTTTCCAGTTCGCGCGCATTTCGGACTCGAAGAAATGGCGCCACCGGAATTCCTGCTGAGTTCATGAAATTCTTCTCGCGCAGGCGATTCTGCGCAATGTGCAGAACCGATCCGGCAGGGCGAACGTCCCGCTCCTCCGCACACCATGTCACGGTATGGACGGGGATGTTCTCGAACTCAAACGTGACGAGATCGACATCCGCGGCGAAGCGTCGCACGGCTGCTTCGTTCGTGTAGTCGGCGATTCGTGTGAGGTCTGCCAGTTGACCCGCGGGGGTGTTTTCCTCGGGTGTGAAGACGACGACGCGGTAGCCCATTCGGCGTGCAGCTATTGCGAACATCCGGCCGAGTTGACCGCCACCCATCACACCGATCGTCGCGCCGGGCGGGTATGTGCGGTTCATTCGAGCCGCTGCGCCAGAACATCGTCGGTCTGGTTTTTGCGGAAATCCGCTACTTTCTGGCGGACCCTCGCATCAGAGAGGCCAATGATGCTCGCGGCGAGGAGCGCCGCATTTTTTGCTCCGGCTACACCGATCGCCAGCGTGCCAACAGCAACGCCAGCCGGCATCTGCGCAATTGAGAGCAGAGAGTCCACCCCGCGCAGGCTCTTGGATTCAACCGGCACACCCAGGACCGGAAGGTGCGTGTGTGCCGCGATCATCCCGGGCAGATGTGCCGCGCCGCCCGCACCAGCAATAATCACCCGCAAGCCGCGGTCTGCCGCGCCCTCAGCAAATTCGGCCATCAATTGCGGCGTTCGGTGAGCAGAAACAATTCGGTGCTCGCTTGGAATGCCGAAGCGCTCCAGCCACTCGGCACTATGTTTCATGGTTTCCCAATCAGACTGGCTTCCCATCACTACGGCCACCAGCGGCGCAGGAGTTGCGGGTTCAGCCATGCTGATTTCCTTCTCGCAACGACGGCCCTTGTAAAGGTATTTCTGTGTAAGCCAGGGCATTGCGCCCACCGCTGAGTGCCCGTTACATGATCTATGGCGCAACGTGGCTCAGCGATCGTCTTGATCGGATTCATGGGCAGCGGAAAGTCTTCCGTTGGCCGCGCGTTGGCACGACGGACGGGCCTGCCACGTTTCGATACAGACCAGATGGTGATGAGGCATTTCGGCGGCTCGATCGCCGACATTTTCGCGAGTTGCGGCGAAGCAGCTTTTCGCGCCGGTGAAGATGAAGCGCTTCGGAACGTGCCGTCGTGCCCGGCGATTGTTGTCACTGGCGGCGGTATTTTGCTGAGCCCGACGAACCGGGAGATTGTCCGGCGTCTCGGTTTGGTGGTAAATCTCGTAGCTGACTTCGAGATTTTGGTTGAGCGCCTGCAGCGGCGTTCCACGCGTCCACTCCTCCAGACGCAGGATCCTCGTGCGACTACGCTCGATCTGCTTAGGATTCGGCAACCTCTCTACAAAGCCGCAGCCGATGTTACGGTCGATACATCCGCTCTTACACACGACGAAGTGGCTTCCGAAATCCTTCGCCGAACGGAAGAGATTCGCTTCCATGAAAATCGACGATGATCTGAAGCAAGAGTTGGTCTCGCGCGCGCGAGAACTCGGGTTTGACTCGTGCCGAATCGCGGCTGCGCTTACGCCGCCGCATGCAGGAAAATTCCACGCTTGGCTTCAAGACGGTGCGGCTGGTGAGATGCAATGGCTGGAGCGGGGCGAGGCGAAACGCTCCGACCCGCAGCAAGTGTTGGCAGGAGCACGTTCAGTAGTCGTTCTTGCATTAAATTACTGGCAGGGCGATGCGCCGGCTCGCGTGAATGAATTTTCGAACGGCCGTATTGCTCGCTACGCATGGGGCGACGATTACCACGACCTGATGCTGGATCGGTTGCGCGCGCTCGACGACTTGCTGAGGGACCGCGGCGGCAAGCAAAAGTGCTACGTCGACACAGGCCCAGTTCTGGAACGGGATTTCGCCACTGAGGCAGGCACCGGCTGGCATGGGAAAAGCACGATGCTGCTTAACGCGGAGCTAGGCACCTGGTTCTTCCTTGGTGAGATTCTGACGACGCTCGAGCTCGCTCCAGATCCGCCGCAGCCCGCACGGTGCGGCACTTGTATTCGTTGCATCGCCGCATGCCCGACCGGCGCGATCACGGAGCCCCACCGCGTCGACGCTCGACGCTGCATCTCGTACCTTACAATCGAGCTTAAAGGCTCAATCCCGATAGAGTTCCGGCACGCGATCGGCGACCGGATTTATGGCTGCGATGCGTGCCTCGACGTGTGCCCGTGGAATCGTTTCGCAGCCGTGTCGCGTGAGGCCGCGTTCGCGGCACGTCCTGCCACGACCGCCATGCGGCTGCGCGATTACCTCGCCCTCAGCGAGGTGCAGTTCCGTGAGCTCTTTCGTGGCTCGCCGATAAAGCGGATCAAGCGCCGAGGCCTGCTGCGTAACGTGTGTGTAGCCCTGGGAAACGTAGGAACGATCGACGATATACCCGCACTCGAACGCGCCGCGTCTGACGGGGAACCGCTGATCGCTGAACATGCGAGATGGGCGTTAGAGCAGCTACATGCTCGGTTCGCCGCAGTTCCGAACGCTGCTGTTTCTGTCGCGTCGTAGTGACGTGCGCGAGAGTGATCGAAGAGAAAAGGGGGAATTGCGAAGCGCTTTTGCTTTGCACCGGTCCCCCGCTATGATTCCCCGAATCCCCTGTCCCCATGCATCAAGCCATCGCGGCGGCTTCTGCCGCCGGCACTCATCCTAAGAAACGGCGCTCGCGAAGAAGGCGTTACATCATCCTCGCATTCGTGGGGATACTTTTAGCGTGGCTTGTTACTTCAATGATTCTTGCCAGGCGCGAGAAGCCGATACCGGTGGTAACAGAAAAGGCAGTGCGGAAGACAATAATCCAGACCGTTTCTGCTACGGGCAAAGTGCAGCCCGAAGTCGAAGTAAAGATCTCACCGGAAGTAGCTGGTGAAATCACAGAGCTACCGGTCGAAGACGGCAAACCGGTGAAGAAGGGTGACCTGCTGATGAAAATAAAGCCGGACTCCTACAAAGCGCTGGTGGAGGCGCAGGCTGCCGCAATCAGCTCCGCGAGAGCTACGAGTCTTCAATTGAAAGCTGCCGCAGCTAAAACAGAGCAGGATCTGAAGCGTGCGCAGGATCTTTTCGCGAAGAGGATGATTTCGGAATCAGAATTCAATGCCGCGCAGACCGCACATGATGTCGCCGCTTCGACCCATGACAGTTCGCTTCACGAAATCGAGCGCGCAGAGGCGGGTTCCAGCCAGGCACGTGACCAACTTTCCAAGACCACGATCTACGCGCCGATGGACGGCACGGTGACGATACTCAACAGCAAACTTGGTGAGCGTGTGGTCGCGACCAATCAGTTCGCCGGCACTGAGGTTATGCGCGTGGCGGATCTCTCCCATATGGAAGCCCGCGTTGACGTGAACGAAAACGACGTCGTCACAGTCAAGATGGGGGATAAGGCGCTGGTGACAATCGACGCTTATGGCGATCGGAAGTTCAGCGGCACAGTTGCCCAAATTGCCAACACCGGAAAAACAACCGGTACAGGAACGCAGGAAGAGGTCACGAACTTTGAGGTGAAAATCCGGATCAGTGATAACGACGTGCAGTTGCGTCCGGGCTTGAGCTGCACAGCGGACATTCAGACGAACATGGTCGTCGATGCCGTTGCTGTGCCGATGCAGAGCGTGACGATTCGCACCGGCGATAGCAACTTGAGTCCGGAGGAAATTGAGAAACGGAAGCTCAAGCAAACCGCGAGCGATAAAGGCGACAACGCGGCGGAGTTCACGAACGAGCGGATCGAAAAGAAAACGGAGAAAGAAGAACGCGAGAAGATCGCCAAGGTCGTTTTTCTGAAGAACGGCAACACAGCAAAAGTGGTGAAGGTAACTACGGGTATCTCCGACGACACTTACATGGAGGTCAAGAGCGGCATCCAACCAGGCGACGAAGTTATCTCAGGTAGTTATGGCGCGATTAGCCGCAAGCTGAAAGACGGCGCAAGAGTGGAGTTCGAAAAGCCGGAGAAGAAGTGATCACCCGCTGCCGCTGATGAACACGCAATCGGTCAAAGGTTGAGTCGTTGCAAGCGCCAGAGATGGACTCGAACCGTTGCCGGCCTTTCGGCCCCATAGTCATCGACATCGACAACATCACGAAGCACTACGCCATGGGAGACGAGACCGTCCACGCGCTGCGCGGAGTGACGCTGCAGATTCACCGCAACGAGTACCTGGCCGTCATGGGTCCCAGCGGCAGTGGCAAATCGACACTGATGAACATGCTTGGTTGCCTCGATACCCCAAGCTCCGGCCGTTACGAGTTCAATGGCAAAGACGTCTCGTCGATGGATGGTGATGAGCTTGCCGAGATCAGAAACAAGGAGATCGGATTTGTTTTCCAGACCTTCAACCTGCTTCCACGCTCGACGAGCCTCGGAAACGTCGAACTACCGTTAATTTACGCCGGTATCGATCCGGAGACCCGTGAGGAGCGCGCAGCGCAGGTCCTTCGCGACGTCGGTCTCGGTGACAGAATGCACCACAAACCTAACGAGTTATCCGGCGGACAACGTCAGCGCGTCGCGATCGCTCGTGCACTCGTGAATAACCCCTCTATCATTCTCGCCGACGAGCCGACCGGAAATCTCGATTCGAAGACTGGCCAGGAGATAATGGCGTTGCTCGAAGACCTCTACGAGCGCGGCAACACGGTCATTCTCGTGACGCACGAGCCCGATATCGCTGCTCATGCGCGCCGTACCGTTCATCTCCGCGACGGCGTTATAGAACGAGACAGCTTGCTAACCCTGCAAGCGCAATGTCTCTCGCATTCACGTAGCTCGGTGGGATGAAGCGTCTCGTTTACGAGCTGAGCGAAAGCTGGAAAATCGCGCTTGCTCAGATGCAAGCCAACAAGACGCGATCAATGCTTACTGCGCTGGGCGTAATCATCGGCATTGTTGCCGTGACGCTGATGGGCACCGCAATCAGCGGAATCCAAAAAGGCTTCGATAAAAGCATGTCGATCCTGGGCGATGACGTTCTCTATGTTAGCCAGTTTCCCTGGGCACGCGTCCCTGATTGGTGGAACTACAGAGATCGCAGAGAAATCAAAACGCAATACGCACAAACGCTTAACCGCCTGATCGACTCCACGCCGAACTCAAACCTTATTGTGGCAGTACCGACGTCGAACATCGCGAAATCCGTCAAGTACGCGGACAATCAGGTCACCAACATCTTCATTCAGGGGACCACCTCAGATTATCCACTCATCTCCGTTGTCGATTTCACGCATGGCCGGTTCTTCAATGAGATGGAGACAAAGAGCGCCGCGAATGTTTGCCTTCTCGGCTATGACGTCGCCGACGCGCTTTTTCCGTCTGGTAGTCCGATCAACAAGGAGGTGTTGATCAGCGGCCAGGCATTCAAAGTAATAGGTGTTGGCTCGCGGCAAGGCTCATTCCTCGGGCTGTTCAGCCTCGACTCGATTGTGATGGTGCCGCTGCCGACATTTCAGAGATATTTCAGCGCTAAGAGCGAATCCGACGTTCGTGTGAAGATCCGGGACAAGAGCAAGCTCGGGGACGCGAAAGACGAGTTAACCGGGCTGATGCGCCGTGTGCGCGCCTTACCGCCGGAGAAAAAAAATGACTTTGATATCAATGAGCAGCAGGCATTCAAGAGCACGCTCGACCCGGTCAAGAACTCCATCGCGATCGCTGGTCTGTTCATTACTGGCCTGTCGCTATTCGTCGGCGCCATTGGCATCATGAACATCACATTCGTCAGCGTTAAAGAACGGACAAAGGAGATCGGCACGAGAAAAGCGCTTGGAGCCCGCCGCCGCACGATCTTGCTACAGTTCCTCATTGAATCCACGGCACTTTGCATTGTCGGCGGCGCTATCGGACTGACGTTTGCGTACGCGCTCTGTTTTGGAATCGAACACGCGTTCCCATCGTTTCCAATCCAGTTTTCACTTGGGCTGGTGCTCACCAGCATGATTGTGTCGGTCCTGACCGGGCTTATCTCGGGTTTCGCACCAGCGTGGTCTGCCTCGCGACTCAACCCGGTCACCGCGCTTCGGTACGAGTAACAGCCAGACAAATCCAAGGATGAAGTTCAGGGAAGTATTAGCGATGGCGCTACAATCGCTGGGCGCCAACAAGCTTCGGTCTGGTCTCACGATGATCGGCATCACCATCGGGGTATTCTCAGTCATTTCGGTGATGACGGCCATAGGTGCGCTCCAGAGCTCAATTGAAGGTGGAATCAGCTTCCTTGGATCGAACATCTTCCAGTTTGCGAAGTATCCGGTGAGCGGCGGTGCGGGCGGACGGAACCGGGAAAAATACGAGAATCGCCGAAATGTCAGCTACGCGCAGGCGCTTCGTTATTACAGTCTTATGGAGGGCAGTGCGCGGGAGATATGTTTGAAGACCTTCGACTTCAACGGCCAAGCTGTCTACAACGGCGAGAAGACGCCGCCCGCGCTAACAGTCGCGGGGTCTAACAAGAGCTTCCTCGTCGCCAATTCACATAACCTGGCTTACGGACGGAACATCACGGATGAAGATGTCGATCTCGCCCGGAGCGTGGTCATCATTGGCAAAAGTGTGGAGAAGCGGCTTTTCCCGCATGAGTCGCCGATCGGTAAGGTAATCAAACTCAGCGGGCAATCTGTGACGGTGATAGGTGTGCTTGCGGAGAAAGGCACGGCATTCGGCCAAGATCAGGATGACATCTGCGTCATGCCAATCACCCGCTTCTTCGAGAATTACGGAGCAGCAAAGCGCTCCGTAAATATCGCGACGCAATCGCACTCACAGGAGAACTACAACCGAACGATGGACAAGGCAATTGGCGCTATGCGGATCGCGCGTGGACTCAAGCCGAACGAACCTAACGACTTCGAGATCTACTCGAACGATTCATTGAAAAGCGCGTTCACTTCTGTTGCTGGTGTGGTCCGCATCGGAGCATTCGTCATCAGTCTCATCGCGCTCGTCGCGGCCGGTGTCGGCATCATGAATATCATGCTTGTGAGTGTCACGGAACGAACGAAGGAGATAGGGATCCGTAAGTCAATCGGCGCGCGCAGTCGCGATATCCTGCGGCAATTTCTCGCGGAGGCTGTCTTCATCTCCGAGGCAGGTGGAATAATGGGGATTTTCCTCGGAGTGATAGGCGGAAATGTATTGGCACACCTGTTAAAAGCAGAGCTGATTTTTCCGTACGGGTGGGCTCTTGCGGGGCTGGTGGTCTGCTCGGCTATCGGAATCGGCTTTGGGTTTTATCCCGCGTATCGCGCGGCGTCGCTTGATCCCATAGAAGCGCTTCGATTCGAATAGCAGAGCTGTCGGTTCGGTGCATGCGCCACGGGGCATGCAACTTGCACCTACGGGCTTGGAAATGTGCCGCGACTTTCTTACTCTCGCTTGGCTACGCGCCCGTAACTGTGCCCACAAACTCTTCATCTCCCGCAGGCAGAGCCCGTAGTATTCTCCTTGTCGAGGAGTATGGTGCGCTTGCGGTTGCCATCGCTTCGGCGCTAAAGAAATTCGCGCCGGCACACCACACCCACGTCGTCTCGAATCTGGCCGCGGCTGAACCTCTGGTGGCGCGACTCCGACCGGAGTTGCTGATCGTCGACATTGATCCGCCGCAGCCTGGCACGATCGACTGTTTCGCGCGGATGAAATTCGCAATCCCTGCGGCACGCGTGCTCGTTATTGCTGCAGGAACCTCGCTCAATGTGCTGGCGGCGCGCGAACGGCCCATTGCATTCGAGTTCGTCGAAAAACCCTTCGATATCGGGGACCTTGGGCATGCCGTCGAGATCTTGCTTGCTGATACGCGCGGATCAGCCCCGACACTCGGTGCCTTTGGATTGTCAGACGCGCTTCCGCTGCTCTGCGGATCATCGGCGACAATGGTGCTTCTCGTTGAGGCCGCGGGAAATCGCCACGGAAAAATCCACCTCGCGACTGGGCAAATCATCCATGCCGTTGCGGGAGGGAGAGCGGGCGCGGATGCCCTCGAGGAGATGCTGAGCTGGCCAACGCCATCCCTCGCGGAAGCGGATTTCCAGCCGGAGGCGGCGCGCACCATCATGCGAGGATGGCAGCCATTGCTGCAAGCAGCGTTCTCTCGACCGAAGTCGCGGTCTTGTCCGCGCGGCGAGGGCGAAAAGCAGGCGGCGCGGAGTGGATCGGCCGGCCACCGCGAAAAGGTGGTGGTGATCGACGACACGGAATTGCTGCTAATCTTCGTGGAAGACGTTCTCACGACGGCGGAGCCGGAATTGGAGTTCGTGACTGCGTCCTCGGGAATCGAAGGGCTGAACCAGGTCGCCTCAAACAAACCTGTTGCGGTGCTGCTCGATTACAGCCTACCGGATTTGACGGGCGACGAGGTTTGCCGACGGCTGCTGGAGGAGGAGAGCACTGCTGGAATTCCGGTCATCATGATGTCGGGACACGTGCCAGAGATGGTCGCCACAGCCGCGCGTTACGGTAATGTAGTCGCGACCATCGCTAAGCCTTTTCTCTCCAGTGCGCTTGTGCAACTGGTGCGCACGACTTTGGCGCGAACAAAGAATACTCCAGAAGCATCTGCCGCCACCTCTTCGCGGACTGTTCCTGAGCGTCTCAGCGACGTTGCCGATCCAAGCGGGCCCCAAGAATCAGCGCTTGGACGTCGAGAGCGTAATGGCCGAGGCGAAAACCCTGACCTTCCTCCGCGGTCAAAGCGACCCCGCCGTTCCGCTCCCATGCCGATCGTCCACTCCGCTGTTGCGCAGCCGTTGCCCACGCCCACGGTCGTTGCTCTGCTACAAAACGAAATGCCGGAGGCGGAAATCCAGCAAATCGGGGCAACTGCTTCGTCTCGGGAAACCTTTGACCCGGACACGATTTCAGCGTCAGCCGATCCTGTCGCCTTCCCGGGAGTAGCCAGAAACGGCGTGATTCTTTGCCTTCCGCTGGAAGTGGTTGCGATTCAGCTTTCCCGGTCCCTCCAAATGGCGGCGATACGGGCGAGACCCCGGTCGGCGACTGTTTCGCTCCACGTGCAGCCGCACTCGTCGGCAGGTGTCGCGCTCTCGGACGCGAATTTCGAGCTGGCGCATGTGGATCTCGATTCGCGCGGTCAAATCGAGACTCTCCGCCTTGTTCCCACAGAGCGTTCGATCACGACGCCGCCCCAACAGTGGCGCTTTGGTGTCGACGATATGGCGATTCTTCCCGGCACCGGGGGTAAGTCGATGGAATTGACCTCTGCCGCATCCTCGCCCATGACGGCGCAACTGTTCGCCTTTTTCGAAATCACCGGAGTAGAGCTTTCGCCGGCTTTCGGTCTGGCTGCTGTACTTCTAAGATCCTGCGACACTGGATTCCGTGTAACGCTGCAAGCTGATGCTCCGGCGACTGCCGCAACGTTCAAAACCGCACAGGTGCTTCTTGACCGTGAAGCACGCATCGCCGAACTCCTGCTCGACGAGATGGCGTGATGTCAGCTGGTCGCGTGCTTCTTCAGAAAAGGTTCGAGATCTTCGGTTCCGAAATCGGCGAGCACATCGCCCTCCCAGTCCATCGTCGGCGTCTTGGTCTGGCCGGAGATGTCCTGCAGCTTCTGCATGCCGGAGTCACTGACGCGTACGTCAACCTTCTTGTATTCTATCTGATGTTGATCGAGGTAATCCATCGCTGCCTTGCAATAAGGGCAGCCTGCTTTCACGTATAATGTCGGCGTCATGCTGACTAATCGCTTGCCGGTTGATTAACGGTCGCCGTGCGGCTCAAGTGAGACCAAGCGCGCTGAACGTAGCATCGACGTGCCGGAAGTGAGGGTCGAGTGAGCAGAGTGCATCTATCTCGGATGGCGGCACCAGGTTGGTAATCTCCTCTTCCGACTTTGCGTTTTCGACAAATGTCTTCTCGCCACTCCACGTGCGCATTGCCGCTCGCTGAACGGCTTCGTAAGCTCTTTTTCGCTCCGCTCCAGCGCGTGTAAGCGCGAGAAGTATCGATTGACTGCCATAGAGGCCCTTCGTCAGCTCTAGGTTACGCTCCATGTGCTCGGGATACACCTGCAGGCCTTCGACGAGCTCTCGTAACTTCACCAGCATGTAGTCGAGCAAAGTGCAGCCGTCCGGCAGGATGATGCGCTCAGCACTTGAGTGGCTGATATCGCGCTCGTGCCAGAGGGCGACGTTCTCCATCGCTGTGACCGCGTATCCGCGGATTACGCGCGCGAGGCCGCTAAGACGCTCGCCCGTGATTGGATTGCGCTTGTGCGGCATGGCCGAGCTGCCTTTCTGGCCCTCGCCGAAAAACTCCTCAACCTCCAGCACTTCCGTCCGCTGCAAATGACGAAACTCCGTCGCCCAGCGATCGATGCTTGAGGCGATCAACGCCAGGGTGGAGACGAATTCCGCATGTCGGTCGCGTTGGATAATCTGCGTGGAAAGGGTGGCGGCTTTCAGACCGAGTTTCTCGCAGACCGAACGTTCGATCACGGGATCCAGATGCGCGTGTGTTCCGACTGCGCCACTGAGCTTGCCAACACGAATACGGTCTGCGGTTTGCGCCAGCCGCTCCTCAGCCCGCCCAAATTCATCATACATCACCGCCAGCTTCAGGCCGAAGGTGATCGGTTCCGCATGAATCCCGTGACTGCGACCGATCATCGGGGTCATCTTGTATCGTCGCGCCTTCTCAGCGACGGCGGAGCGCAACGCCTTCAGGTCCTCAGCCAAGATCTGACACGCTTCGCTAAGCTGTACGGCGAGCGTCGTGTCGAGGACATCCGAAGACGTCAGCCCCTGGTGCATCCATCGCGCCGCGCGGCCCACGGATTCAGCGACGTTTTCAAGGAAAGCAATGACGTCGTGATTTGTTCGCTTCTCGATCTCTGCAACATCAGCCGCGGAGAAGCGCGCTTTTTTCCGTATCTCTTCGGCGTCACTCCGCGGAATTTGGCCGAG
>JACDHZ010000140.1 GCA_013820755.1 Chthoniobacterales bacterium | reverse complement strand
CGGTGAGTCCGTAGCGCGCCGCTTCTTCGCGGTTGACGGTGAAATCGAGGAAATAGCCGCCCGTCGTGCGCTCGGCGAAAACGCTGCGCGTGTTTGGAAAATCGCTCAGCGCCTTCTCGATCTGAATCGCAACATCCTGGATTTTGCCTAGGTCATCCCCGAAGACTTTTAGGCCAAGCGCGGTGCGGAAGCCGGTCGTCAGCATCTCGGTGCGTGTCTGAATCGGCATCCAGAAGATGTTCGCCATGCCGGGTGTCTTGTTGGCGTTCATTTCCGCCAGGATTTTTTCCCATGTCATACCCGGCCTCCATTCCGCTGGCGGCTTCAAGGTCACCACCGTTTCGAACATGGAGAGCGGCGCGGGATCGGTGGAGGTCTCGGCCTGGCCGGCTTTCCCGAAAACGGTTTCGACTTCGGGAATCTTCCGCAGTTGCCGATCCTGGATCTGAAGGATTTTGGTCGCTTCGTTGATCGACATGCCGGGCACGGCCGTCGGCATGTAGAGGATCGTGCCTTCGTTCAACGGCGGCATGAATTCGGAACCGAGCCGGCTGAATGGAATCAGCGTCACGAGGAGTAGAACTAATGCGGCGATGAGCGTCGGCCAGCGGAAGCGGAGGACGAAATTGACGCACGGCTCGTAGATCCAAATCAGGAATCGGTTCACGGGATTCTTGAACTCGGGCGTGATCTTGCCGCGGATCAGCATCGTCATCAGCACGGGCACGAGCGTGACGCCGAGCAGCGCGGCGAAGAACATCGAGAAGGTCTTCGTGTAGGCGAGCGGCTTGAAGAGGCGCCCTTCCTGCGCGGTGAGCGAGAAGACCGGGATGAAGCTGACGGTGATGACGAGGAGCGAGAAGAAGAGCGGGCGGCCGACACTTTTCGCCGCAGCGATGATCGCCTCGGCGCGTTCGCCCGCGTCCGGCTCGCGTTTGTGTTCGTCGCGAAAGTGCTCCAGCGCCTTGTGCGCATTTTCGACCATGATGATGGCCGCATCGACCATCGCGCCAATCGCGATCGCGATTCCGCCTAACGACATGATGTTGCTCGTGAGCCCGAGATGCAGCATCGGGATGAAGGAAAGAATGATCGCAATCGGCAGCGTGATGATCGCGACCAGGGCCGAGCGCACATGCCAGAGGAAGAGAATGCAGACGAGAGCAACGACGATGCTCTCCTCGATGAGCTTCTCGCGCAGGGTGCCGATGGCGCGTTTGATGAGCTGACTGCGGTCGTAGGTTGGGACGATTCGCACGCCTTCCGGGAGCGACGGCTTGATCTCGGCCAGCTTCTTCTTCACGCCGTCGATCACTTCGAGGGCGTTCTCGCCGTAGCGCATCACGACGATGCCGCCGACCACTTCACCCCGGCCATCGAGCTCCGCGACGCCGCGCCGGAGATCGCCACCGAGGTGGACAGTGCCGACATTTTTTACATAAACGGGCGTCCCGTTCTCGACCTTCAGCACGATGTTCTCGATGTCGGCCACGCTTTTGATGTAGCCGCGTCCGCGCACGTAATACTCCGTCGTCGCGACCTCGAAGACTTTGCCGCCGACATCGCCGTTGCTCGCTTTTACCCGAGCGACCAAGTCGCTCAGCGGAATCTTGTAAGCGGCGAGCGCGTTAGGATCGAGGTCGATCTGGTACTGCTTTACAAAGCCACCCACCGCAGCGACTTCGGCGACTCCTTTCACCGACTCGAGCGCGTATCGGAGATTCCAATCCTGAAACGAACGCAGGTCGGCGAGGCTCTGTTTTCCGGTGTCGTCGACGAGCGCGTACTCGTAGACCCAACCCACACCGGTCGCATCGGGACCGATGACGGGATTCACGCCCTCGGGAAGGGAACCGCGGACGGCGCTCAGATATTCAATGACACGCGAGCGCGCCCAGTAGATGTCGGTGCCGTCTTCGAAGATGACGTAAACGAACGACTTGCCGAACATTGACTCGCCGCGGACGAACTTCACTTTCGGCGCAGCGATGAAGCGGGAAGTGATCGGGTAGGTGATCTGATCCTCGACCAGGTCGGGCGAACGGCCTTCCCAGTCGGTGTAAACGATGACCTGGACATCGCTCAAGTCGGGGATGGCATCGAGCGGTGTCTGCTTGAGGCTGTAAAGACCCGCAGCAGTCGCGAAGAGCGTAAAGACGATGACAAGAAACTTGTTTCTCGCGCTCCAGTCGATGAGGCGCTCGATCATGGGTTCGCCAGTCCTTTCAGTCTGAACGCAATGCTCGCCTCAGGTGAAGGCCCGGTCATAAGCTTCCGGCGATGCGAATCGAATACACGGAGACTGCGCTCGACGATTTGAGAGCAATCCCGAAGCGTTTTGCGGCTCAGATCGTGCGTAAGATTTCTCGGCTCGAAAGTGGATTGCAGGGGGACTTCAAGCAGTTGCAAAACGCCGACGTCGCCTACCGTTTGCGCTCCGGCGATTATCGAATCCTCTTTGACGTTGAATCCGATAAAGTTGTGGTTCAGAAGATTAAACATCGAAAGAAAGCTTATGATTAGCGCCGCAAAGAAGGTCCGCCGGACGGCTCCGGCTGTGGCTTTGATGAAACAGCTTTCCCGCCTCCGAGAGGAGATGGATGATCTGAGCGATTATCTCGATTTGCTCGAAGCGCGTGCCCGCAACGCCGGCAGACCGCGCTACACCACCGCCCAAATCAGAAAAGAACTCGGGTTGTAAGAAGCTCGCATTCCCGGCGCTCATGGCTTGACCTCCGGCTGCGCGGGCGACAGCGCATCAAATGATTTCAGCGCACCCTGCACCTTTGCTTCGGCATCGATGAGGAAGTTCGCGCTCGAGACCACGCGCTCGCCTTCACGCAAGCCGGCACGGACTTCGTATGTCTCGCCATACTTTGCGCCGAGCTCGACAACGCGTGGCTCCAGCTTGCCTTCGCCTTTATCAACGAAGACGATGTTGCGAGTTCCTGTCGGCATGATGGCGCTGACCGGGATGGTGATCCCTTCTCCCATGGCCATCGCGAGTTCGGCATTTACGAACATTCCTGGCCGCAGCTTGAAATCAGGATTCGCGATATCGATCCGCACCTTCGCCGTGCGCTTCGCCGGGTCGATGAAGGGATTGATCACAGCGATCTTTCCTTCGAAAGACTCACCCGGATAAGAGCTGGTGGTGAGCGTGAGAGTTTGACCCTGCTCCAGCATGCGCAGCTCGTTCTCGTAGAACTCGGCCCAGACCCAGACCACGGAGAGATCGGCAACATCGACGAGCCGATCGCCCGGCTTCACGCTCGCGCCTTGTTGCGCCGAGACCTGTTCGACGATGCCGCGGAACGGGGACCGGAGAATGAGGAACTCAGATGGTCGCCGACTTCTCTCCAGATCGGCGATTTGATCTTCAGTGACGTTCCATAACTCCAGCCGCGACTTCGCGGCGTCGATCAAGCGTTGCACCGTTTCGCGCGCTTCTTTCGATCGCGCGGCGTCGCGCATCTTGAAAACCGAGACGAGTTCTCGCTCGGTCGTGAGCAGGTCCGGGCTGTAGATCGATAGGAGCGGCACATCTTTATCGACGATCTCGCCGGGCGAGGTGACGAACAGCTTTTCAATGTAACCCGCCACTCGCGCGACGAAGCTCCAACGTCGGGTTGAGTCGGGCTCCACCATCCCCACCGCTCGAATCGTGTGCTGGAGAGGACGTCTTTCGACAGCGGCGTAGGTGACGCCAATCTGTTGCTGGCGCTCCACAAGCACGCTGAATTCGTTAACCGCGCCTGAGTCGGTGCCCTTTGGCGGCGCCGTGCCCTGCATTCCGGGCATGCCAGCCATCTCCTGCTTCGCCCCGGTCTTTCCCAGTTGATCTGCAGGCGGCGACTGTCGGTCGTCCCTCTTTACCACCGGTACGAGTTCCATTCCGCAAATCGGACATTTGCCGAGGTCGGCCGCGTGCACCGATGGGTGCATGGTGCAGGTGTAGTAATCGACGTTGCTGTCCTTCTTTGTGACGCTGCCTTTGCTGCAGCCGCTGGCGACGAACAGCACGAGAAGCAATGAAGCGCAGACTCGGAGCACGCGTTGGAAATGTGATCTGTTCATTTGGATGCTTTGCCTATGGTCGTTAGGCTGACCGAAGGGAAAATGTGCAGATCGACGCCGACCACGGCTTCTAGTTCGGCGAGCGCGCTCCGGTAATCGGCGACGTGCCGGTGATAAGCAGATTCGCTGTCGCGCAGCGTGCGCTGGGCGGTGATCAGCTCGAGAAAGCTCGACTTATCCGTCTCGTATCCGGCGCGGCTGGCATCGACCGTCTGCCGGGCGAGCGGGAGCAACTGGTCGCGGAAAAGCTCCACATGGTGATGGAAGGTCTCGACCTTCTTGAGCGCATCGTGGACCAACCCCGAGGTCTCAGCGCGGGCGTTCTCCAACTCCTGAGTCGCCATTTCCACGCTGCTGCGCGCCTCGCGTTGCTGGGCCGAGTACTTCTTCCAATTGCCCAGCGGCACGTTGAAGAAAACGCCGGTGTCATATTCTTGAAACGCCTGGCTGTTGCCTTTGTAGGAGCGCGCTTCGACACGCACCTGCGGCTCAGGAATCCAATCCCGCTTTGCGACCTGGAGTCGCTGTTGTTCGGCGGCAATCCTTCTTGCGGCGCGTTGCAGTTCTGGCCGATTCGCCAGCGCGAGCGATTCGAGCCGACGTGCTTCGAAGCTGGCGTGTCTGACGGAGACATCGCGAGGTTGACGAACCGGCGCACGCGCCGGTCGATTCATCAGCACGTTGAGCTGCGATTGCGCGTCCGAGAGACCGCGCTCCAGGTCCGCCCGATCTTCTTTCAGCCGGATCAAATCTGTCTCGGCAGTCAGGACGCTGGATTGCGTTTGTGTGCCGACTTCGTATTTGGCGCGACTGATTTCGAGGAATTGCGAGAGGAGCGATTCGTTGCGGCGGTTCACCTCGATCTGCGCGCCGGCTTCAATCAGCCGGAAATAAGCGGATCGAACTCGCGCCACCACGTCCAGTTGTTGGCGCCGCAATTCCTCCAGCGTCGCAAATGCCTCCGCGTTCGCCGCTCGTGCGCGGCTGCGATTTTTTCCCGCGAGTGGAATTTTCTGCGACAGCATCCACTCGGCGTCGGTGTAGGTGCCAAACTGCGTCGTGCCGAAACGCTCAACATCCACACCAGCCATCGGATCCTCCCAGGCGGCGGCCTGCGGAATCCGCGCCTTCATCATCTCCCACTTGGCGCGTGACGCTTTTATGCCGGCGTTATTCGCGAGGGCGGTGCGCGTCGCATCCTCCAGCGACAATGTCTTGGCGCGGCGAACGCCATCGCCGGGATCAGCTTCATCTCCCGCTCGCGCGGGCTGGGTTAACAAAAGAGTGCAGAAAAATAGGTATCGTAACTTCATAAGATTCGGGAATCACGGACACGCGTGTCCAAGTGGAGTGCCGGGAAATCGGCACACTGCGCCTGTCAGCGCTCTCGAATCAGATGAGTTGGATGCAACTCAGCGCCAAAGGAGAGGGCGCGTGTGCATCTGCGAAGAGGCGCGCGATCTTTGGATGCTGAATGTGCCGAAGAACCGGCAGCGGTGCCGCGACCGGAGGCGCCATGATGGCCAGAACGAAGTCACCGGATTTAACGACGGCTGCGAGCGGAGACGATTGCTGCTGGTCCGAAGGGGCGCAGCAGGGATTCACGGCGCAGCACTTCGCGCATGACAACGTCGGACACTTGCCCGGCATCTGACAGGAAGCCGGAATGGCGAGCAATGGTTGCGCAGCAGTCGCAACCGTCAGCAGCAAAATCACCAGCGCGTTTTTCACGAGATTAAGACACATGGTAGCACCACTTATTCCACGAGACGAACTCGCCGTGCTCACACGCGACGATCAACGGTGCACGAAGCTGAGAAGCTTGAATCCCAGCCAGACCGCTGTGAAGCCACAGATGACGCTCAAAACCGCATAAGTAGCGGCGACAGCGATCTCGCCGCGGCGAAGCAGAAACACGCCTTCATAACCGAAAGCCGAGAAGGTAGTGAATCCACCCAACAAGCCGGTAAACAGAAAGAGCCGCGTGTCGGCGGAGAACAAATCACGGTGCTCTGCGAGGGCCGCCAGCGCGCCAATCACGAAGCAGCCAAAAACGTTGACCGCAAATGTGCTGAGCGGGAACCTCCAGGCTGCGGAATGATGGAGGACGATGCCGCCAAGCTTGTAGCGGCAGATCGAGCCGATGAATCCACCGAGGCCGATGATCAAGGTGTGCTTCACGCAGAGTCTTTATTCGAACAAAGCGATCGTTCCGTCCAGCGTGGAAGCCCGATGCGGAATTACCACCGCTATTGCCGGACGGAGGCGGTCCGCACGAAGCCGTGGTCTCATCAACGATGTCGCAGTAGCGATGACGGATTCGTGGATTTCTTCTGCCAAATTTGCCAGCGCTCCCGTTCAGCAAACATCGGCAGTGCATCAACTGCCGGTTCATCCGCTACTCGGGTGAAGCATTCGCTGAACAACGTCTGCGTCATCTCCTCAGTGAGCGGATAGGGTGGCGGATCGTCATCGTCTCCGAAGAGGAAGTGGCCAACAAGGCGGCCGCCGTCGGCCAGCAGCTCAGCGACGCGATCCACGTAGGCCGGCCACCGATCACGCGGCATGGAGCACAGGAACGTCCGTTCGTATAACACGTCGAATCCGCTGGCGAATCTGTGAGTGAAGAAATCCGCGAGGATAACTTTGTTGCCGAGTGGCCCCAGCATCGTCTTGGCGCGCGCGACTGCGGCAGGAGTATAATCAACGGCGACTACGTCCCAGCCCGCGTCGTGAAACGCCCGCACCTCATGACCAGTTCCACAGCCGGGAATTAGAACACGACCCGCAGGAGATTCCGTGCGCAGCCACTGAGTGAGCGCGAGAGGGACGCCGCCAAAGTCCCAAGGCGTATCGCCGGTAAGATATCGAGGCTGCCAGAATTCAGGTTCATCGCTTCGGGTGCTCATAGGTTCGTTCACACCAGCATTTTCGCAGAATGCGCTCAGCGCGGCGTACTACTCGACTCGATCAGAGCGCAGAACTCAGCCGCGCATTTCGATCGCATAGGCAACTTTCTCCAGCGCTTCACGTTGGCTGAGAGTGCGTCGCGGAACTGTTGTAGTTCGCGCAGTTTGGACTCCGTCTCCTCGAGCGTCGCCTCCGCCATCGCGAGCACGGAGCGACAGGTGATGCTCCCCTGGCCATGGAGGTGGAGAATTCGCTTCACTTCATCAAGTGAGAAGCCGTGCGATTGCGCCTTCTTGATGAAGCGCAGCTGCGTGACTGCGCCCTCATCGTAGAGGCGATAACCGCTCGCGCTCCGAGAGGGCTTCGGGAGCAGCCCGCTCCGCTCGTAGAAGCGAACGGAGTCGGGCTTGATCCCGGCTGACGCGGCTAATTGGCCGATCAGCAGTGGCTTCGCTTTCACGCCGCCGCCTGTGTCAGCGATGCGGCCTGTTCGCGGGTGATTTTTCCCTCGAAGATGACCCGCCCATCGACCACCACCGTCGGCATCGCTTTCACGCCGTACTGTTTCGCTTCTTCGCAGCATTCCGTCTCCGAGCAGCGTCGCTCGATGACTTCACAGCCGCAATCCGACACCGATTCCCTGACCAATTCTAGCGTGTCGCTGCACAGACTGCACCCAGCCGTAAATACCTCTATTCGTCTTTTCTGATTCAATATGTCTCCTTTATAGCGTTGGTCTCGGCCGAAGGC
>JACDHZ010000293.1 GCA_013820755.1 Chthoniobacterales bacterium | reverse complement strand
CGGGCTCGGCCAGCAAACAACAAGGCACCGCGACTGTTGGGCCCGCTACCATAGGACCATTGGCCAACCAAGTGACGGTGAATCTGACTGGCGTCAGTAACGCGCAGCATTTGATCGTCATGCTGAATGGAGTCCGCGACAGCGCCGGTGCCGTTTCCAACAACCTGCCGGCGCGAATGGATGTCTTGCGTGGCGACGTGAATGCTACCGGGCGAACCGACAGCAGTGACGTCACCCTTGTCAAACAGCAGAACGCGAAAGCTCCGACGCAAACGACTTTTCGAACCGATGTTAACTGCAGCGGCCGAATTGACTCTAGCGACGTGAAAGTCACGCAGCAGGCTTCAGGGACTGCGCTGCCTTAGACAGAGTCGCAATTACCGATCAGTAACAAAACGGCGACCGCGCAGGCGATCGCCGTTTTGGCGATATGGTTTCGCGAGATCAGCGGGCGTGCGTTTGAAACGAGTGCAGTGTTTCAGTTGAAACGAAACTCGGTGAACGAAGCGTAATGGCGAGCAGCCAATCTGGCTTGAGATCGAGGTTTTTGGGACCCGCGGCGGAACTCAACGCCTTAATATTCTTATTCTGCGAATCTGCGAAAAATCTCCTCGACAAGCTATTGTCGCATTAGAACGTCCACGGACGAGAGTAGAATCGAAAGCCCCGCGTGGCGTACTCGCTGGCGACGTGACTGGTGATCGCGTGGTTAATTCCACGGACCAAAATTACATCAACGCAAGAAGCCAGATTACGAAGGCGACAACTTACCGTGCCGACGCGAATATTGATGGCATTATCAACGGCAAGGATGCTTCCTTTGTGGGAAACAGGTTGGGCCACAAGCTTCCGTAAGCTGAGTTATCGGGCAGAGCAGCCGCTCACCTTCGGGCGAGCGGTTGCCCTTCGCCTTTTATCAGTCGTCCGCCGAATTCCGGCGGCGACTGTAAGGATTGGTTCTAATCGCGATCTACCCGAAGAGCCCGAGAGAGACGACCAGCGGAATGTTGTACTTCCCGCGGATGCTCGACAAAATCCGGCTGCACACCCGCGGCGAGCTGGCGCCTGATTATCACCAGAACCTCGGTGCGCAGCGTTCCGGGGATGGAATGTGTTGCAACTTGCTGCGGGTCGAACATGCAACGCTGGCGGAGCGCGTTCGTGCCGGCGGCAGCGACGAAGAGATCCTGGAATGGTGCTATACGACAGGGCGTCGTCTGAATGAGGGCGACGTGATGGTGTGGAACGGGTTCATCTCAAAAACTCGGTTGGAACGATTTCGCCACTCCTTTCCTGGAGGAGACGAAGGAGAAACTCGGTATCGCTGACCGCACGCGATATTGTTACGATTCCAGGTCTAATCGACTTCGACGAGCAACGGACCCACTAGTCATCGGGCACTGGTCGACAGCAGGCCGCGATCGGCAGCGTTCCTAAGTCTGATTGCTTGGTTCTGGAGTTTTGCAGCCGCATTGCTGCTTCGGAGCGCATTCGCGTTGACGCGCGCGCGCAACCCCCGAAAACTTCGGACAAATGAAATCCGGATTTCTCGATAAGCTGATCGAGCGCCTTGGGCGCGTCGGGCCGGAGGATGTGCAGAATTATCTGCTGCGACTCGCGCAGGAAAAAGGCCTCATCGAGACGGTCTTCAACGCGATACAGGAAGGCATCATCGTTACCGACGCGAAGGGACGGATCACTTACGTGAACAACGCCGCCTGCGAGCTGTTCGGATTCCAGTCCGATAGCTCAATCGGAAAGCGGCTCGACGAACGGGTGCGCGGCCTTGACTGGGATTCACTCTCCCATTCAGAGGGTGCGCTGAGCCGGGACATGGAAATTTTTTATCCCGCAAACAAATTCATCAACTTTTACATCGTGCCGCTGATCATCGAACGCCGCAGCGAAGGCGACATCGCGCACGCGGAGCCGGTCGGTCACGCGATGATTTTGCGCGACATCACGCAGAGCCGGCGCACGGCAGAGAAGGCCATTGAATCCGAGCGCTTCAATGCGCTGACGTTGCTGGCGGCCGGTGTGGCGCATGAAATTGGAAATCCGCTGAATTCTCTGCACATCCACCTTCAGTTGATGCAGCGAAAGGTGCGGACGCTCGATGGCGAAGTCCGAGATGAATTGCAGGAGTCAATCGACATCGCGCGATCGGAAATCAGCCGGCTCGATTCGATCGTGACGCAATTTCTCAAAGCGATCACGCCATCGAAGCCGCAGCTGCATCCCGAGAACGTCAATGCGATCGTCGAGGAAGCGGTGCGCTTCTTTGCGCCCGAAATCCAGGACCGCGACATCGTTGTTGAACAGGAGCTGCACTCCGGCTTGCCACCGCTGGAGCTCGATCGCGACCAGATCAAGCAGGCATTCTACAACGTCATCAAAAACAGCTTCGAAGCCATGAAACGCCGCGGGATTCTTCGCATCCGCACAGACATGGATGCAAGCCACGTCCTCGTGAGCATTACAGACACTGGTGGCGGCATGTCGGTCGAAAGTCTCAGCCGTGTGTTTGAGCCGTATTACACGACGAAGACCAGCGGTTCGGGACTTGGTTTACTAATCGTGCGCCGGATCGTCCGCGAACACGGCGGCGAACTCGCGATCGAGAGCAGCGAAGGAAAGGGAATAACCCTTACCATTCGTCTGCCGTATCTCGATAAACGCGTGCGCATGCTTGAAGCAGGTAGCAGTGATGGAG
>JACDHZ010000139.1 GCA_013820755.1 Chthoniobacterales bacterium | reverse complement strand
ATCCTCTGGTGATTCTGGCGACGGCAGCCGCGGTGATGGCGTCGCAGGCTATCATCAGCGGAGCATTTTCCCTGACGATGCAGGCGATCCAGCTAGGATACAGTCCGCGGCTGCGAGTGTTCTACACTTCCGCTCAGATCATCGGACAGGTCTATGTGCCGGTGGTGAACTGGGGTTTGATGGTCGCCTGTATCGGCCTGGTCCTGGGCTTCGGATCCTCCACCAATCTGGCGGCCGCATACGGAGTCGCGATCGCGGCCACGATGTTGATCACGACGATCCTCTTCTACGTGGTCGCGCGCCGCCGCTGGCGCTGGTCTATGGTGGTTGCATTACCGATCGCGGCATTCTTTGTCGTAATCGACCTGCTCTTCTTCGGCGCGAACATGCTCAAGATTTTCCATGGCGGCTGGTTCCCGCTGCTCGTTTCCGGCGTGATCCTGTTTTTCATGCTGACGTGGCGCAAAGGCCGCAAAATGCTTGGCCTGCGGGTGAAGGAGATGACGGTGCCGCTCGAGCTCTTTATCGGCGATTGTGGAATGCAGCGCATCCAGCGGGTGCCGGGCACCGCAGTTTTCATGTCCGGTAACTCGAAGGGCACGCCGCTCGCGCTGCTGCATAACTTGAAACACAACAAAGTGCTGCATCAGCAAGTAGTGGTGCTAACCGTGATCACCGAAGAGTCGCCTTACGTCATTGAACGTAATGAACGCATTGAACTGGAGAAGCTCTCGGAAGGATTCTGGCGCGTGAAACTTCATTTCGGTTTCATGGAAAGGCCGGATGTTCCTGCTGCCTTAGCGCGGATTAAAAATCCGGCTCTCGAGTTCCATCCGATGAAGACAACCTACTTTATCGGGCGCGAAACCGTCCTCTCGACGAAACGTCCGGACCTTTCCCGGTGGCGCGGCACCGTCTTCGCCTGGATGACGAGGAATATGGGCGACGTGACCTCCTACTTCGGGCTTCCGCCGAATGGCGTCGTCGAGTTAGGCGCGCGGGTGGAAGTCTAGACGTCGGGCTTTGCTTTCAGATGCGCGACGCATTCGATCTCTGCGGTCTGCGGGAACATGTCCAAAGGTGTCACGGAGAGAAGCTCGAACTGCTGCTGCAGCTCGCGTATATCGCGGGCCAGCGTTGCAGGGTCGCACGAGACATACACGAGGGTGTGTGGCGGGCGATCAAGTAAAGCGCGCCGCGTCCGGACGCCGAGGCCGGCAGCCGGCGGATCCACAATCACCGTAGTGCGAGCGGGATCACACCGCGCCATCTGGGCCGCGAATGCCTCATCCACGTCGCCGGCGATATAGGTCTCTTTGGCGATCGCTGTCCGCTGTGCCGCCGCGATGGCATGCCGGTCCCATTCAATCCCGAGCACGCGGTCGAACCTGTTGATCAGCCGCTTCGCGAAAAATCCTGCCCCACAATACGCATCAATCAGCAGTTCATCGCCGTCCCTCAGCAGCTGCGTCACCAGCAGCGCCATCGCTTGCGCAACTTCATCGTTGGTCTGGGCAAAAACGCGCGGACCTTCGTTAGCGCGCAAAGTGTAGTGCCCGTTTCGCGGATTTCGGCTTCTTAACTCGGCAAGTGCGCGGTTCACTTCCGGGTCAGCAATCGGGCAGCATGCCACGTCGATCAAACGATGCGCATTGCGCCTGTAGTATCCGATGACGCCATCTTCCGCGTGCACGGTGACGCGGTTGCGATACCCGTATGGCTTCGGAGAGGGGATGATCGGCTGCATCGGAGGGTGCGCGATTCCGCCGATCCGCCGGAGAATTTGCTCCACCTGCCGGTGCTTCAGCTCCAGTTGATGCTCGTAGCTGATGTGCTGATAGCTGCATCCTCCGCATCGGCCGAAGTATGGACATGCGGGCTGCGCGCGGCGCGGCGCGGCGTCGACGACTTCCTCCAGTTCGGCCTCGGCGAACTGCTTCTTTTCCCGGACAACACGCGCGGTGATTCGTTCACCGTCGATCGTGAGCGGGACGAAGATTGTCTTGCCGTTCAGGCGCCCGACACCAGCGCCGCCGAACGCAATGTCTTCGATTTCCAGGTCCACGCGCTGCACGGGCGGAGCCTAATGTGGGAGCGGCCTTGGTGCCGCGATATTATGCAGGGCCGGGCCTGGAACGTGCCGCGCCTATCGGGGCGCTAAGGCCCCTCCCACATCAAAGCCGTGTAGCCACGGCGCTGTGTCGCCGTGTGCGTGCGGTCCTGCGCCCCGACACAGCCGGGCGGCTACAGCGTTCTTCGCGGCGAGCCTAATAATGCCGGGCGTAAGGATACTTCGATTCGTTTCCGAGCTCCGGCGGGAATTCCTGGTAGCCTGAGTGAATCCAATGCACATCATTCTCCAGCACCGGAAAATACGATCCGCGCACAACGGGGAACGGCCACGTGAGAATTTCGAAGATACCCGCCTGCATCCGCATCACGCTGCGACCCACGCCCCGCACGACTCCGTAGCCGCCGGCCGCCGAGTTGCCCTCGACATCGTTCACCTTGGCGATCGTAGTCGGCAGCTCAGAAATGCCAAACAGCACGTTCGAGACTCCGCGCCCGAGCTTCCGGGTGGGGCCGTAATCGTTCGATGGCGGATCGTGAATATCGGCCCTGCAGAGTACGGCAAAGGTGATGAGCAGCGCAGCGACGAAGAACGCTTTCATACGATGAGCTAACTAATTTTAGCGACCGGTGGCAAGGCCTCAGTTGAGGGTTTTTTTTTCGCGTGGCCGCGCGTAGCGCGCATCGACGCGAAGATCGTGACTCCGAGAACGGTGACTATGACGAGCAGCGAGGCCCAGTTCGGGATGTGGAAGATATCCGCGGCGATCATTTTTAAGCCCACGAATCCGAGCACGATCGCCAGCCCAGTTCGCAGATAAATGAATCGATCGATGATGTGCGCGAGCACGAAGTAGAGGGAACGAAGGCCCAGAATGGCGCAGATGTTCGACGTATAAATGATGAACTCATCCTGCGTGATCGCGAACACGGCGGGGATCGAGTCGACTGCAAAGATGAGATCCATGATGTCGATAACGATCAACACGAGCATCATTGGCGTGAGCATCCATTGGCCATCCTGTTTTACGATGAAACGCTGCTCGTGGTAGTCGGGCGTAACCCGCATCCAGCGGCGGCAAAGTCGCAGGACAAAGTTGCTTTCGAGGTCAATTTCCTCGCCTTTGCTCGTCAACATCCGAATGCCGGTGACCAGGAGAAACGCCCCGAAGATATAGAGGATCCAGTGAAAACGATCCACGAGCGCGACGCCGAGCCAGATCATCAGCCCGCGCATCACGAGCGCGCCGATAATGCCCCAGACGAGGACGCGATGCTGATACTTTCTCCGGACCTTGAAGTAGGTGAAGATCAGAACGAAAACGAAGATGTTGTCGACGCTGAGTGAGTATTCGATCAGGTAGCCGGTGAAGAAATCCAGCGCCGCCTGCGGTCCTTTCAGGCGCCAAACGAGCAGGTTGAAGCTCAGCGAGAGCAGCACCCAGACGATGCTCCAGATGGTTGCCTCCCGGATGGTGACAACATGCGCTTTCCGATTGAAGCCGACGAGGTCGATCGCCAGCACCACGAAGACACCGACATGGAAAGCGATCCAGAACCAGACAGGCACGCGGTGTAGCGTTCCACGCTGGGTACGCCGCCGCAAACCAGTTTTGTCTGGCCAATAGCGAGCAACTTCGTAGGGTTTTCACGCTCAGATGGATGCAGAACTCGAAAAACTCGTGGAGGCCGGCAAACTGGCACTGCGAGCCGCCGATAACCTGGATCAGTTAAAGCCCGGCACGTTTTGCCTGCACAAGAGCTGGGGTTTCGGAAAAGTCGCCGAATGGAATCTGTTGCTGAATCAGATCGTCATCGATTTTCAGGGGAAAACGGGGCACCCGATGCAGCTGGCGTATGCGGCGGATAACCTGATGGTGATTCCGCCGAATCATTTTCTCGCACGCAAGGCGAACGATCCTGGATCAATAAAGGAGCTGCTAAAGAAGGAACCGGCCTCAATCGTTCGCAACATTCTGGAAAGTCTCGGCGGCGCTGCGACCGCTAACCAGATCAGCCAAATGATGGGTGATCTATTCAGCGAGACCGAATGGAAACGCTGGTGGAGCTCCACCGCGAAAACGCTGAAGAAGGAAGGCTACTTCCACATTCCGACCAAGAAGACCGACGCGATTCAGCTGCGCACAGAGAAGGTTTCCCGCGCTGCCGAACTGGTGACGTTTTTCAACCAGGCGCGACAGCCCAAAGAACAGACGGCGGCGCTCGATCAAATTATCAAATTCGACAGCGAGTTCGACGATCCGGCCAGACAGCTGCAGCCGGTCATCGGGTCAGTTGAAGAGGCTGCGCAGAGAAATTTGCGATTCAATCCAGCGCTGGTGATGGAATTGCTAATCACGCGAGACGATCTACTGCAGCGGTTTCCTGAATTGCAGAGCAACAATCCGGAGCTGACGCTCGAGCGAGTGATCGAGGAGGAGGAGCAGCGGCTCGCAACGATTCTGCCAAAGCTTGCCTCTGCGAAAGAACGCCGAGTGCTGCACAAGCTGCCGGCGGCATTGGGCCCGCTCTGGACCAAGCGCGCGCTGCAGCTGATGCAGGCTAACAACGCGCGTGCGGTGTCTCAGATTCCCCGCGTCTTCGCCGAAGCGGGCGAGGACGCGGAGCTGCGCGCCTTTCTACTCCGCGCGATTCGCGAGCACTCGGCGACAAGCGAAACGCTGGTGTGGCTGTGCCGCGAGCGCGAAGGCCAGTGGCACGATCTGATTACGCCCGAATTACTCGGCGCTGTGTTGTCGGCCATCGAGCGCGATCAGCACAACGAAAACAGCCGCGGAAATAAGCTGCGCGACTTGCTGCTCGAAGATCGCGAGCTTTTACCGGACATGTTCACGGGCGTGGAAAGCAGCGTCGCGCGCGATGGCATGCGCCGGCTGATGCTTACGCCGGTCTTCGACGAACTGACGAAACGCTCGCTGCTCGCCCGCATCATCAAAATGTATCCCGAGCTGGAGAGCGTCGTCACAGGCGAGCAGAAGGAGGAGAAAACCGAGTCGCTCGTGGTGTCATGGAGCAGTCTGGACAAGCGTAAAACCGAATTCGAGGAACTCGTTAACAAGAAGATCCCTGAGAACAGCAAGGAGATCGGGATTGCCCGCTCGTACGGGGATCTGCGCGAGAACTTCGAGTTCAAAGCCGCGAAGGAGATGCAGGCAGTGTTGATGCGTCGGAAGTCCGAGCTGGAGGCAATGTTGCACCGCGCGCGCGGCACGAATTTCGAGAATCCCGATGTCAGTCAGGTGTCGATCGGCACAGTTGTGACTGTCCGCCAAGCGACCTCCGCTAACGAAGAAACGTACACGATCCTCGGCGCGTGGGATAGCGATCCCGATCGCGGTATCATCTCGTATCAAACGGCAATCGGCCAGGCGCTGCTGGGCCGAAAGATCGGTGATACTGTTTCCTTGAGTACAGAGCAGGGGACCGGCGAGTTCACCGTTATCACCATCGCGCCCGCACCCGTAGACGTAATGCCGGTGGAGCCCGCGGTAGCTGACGCCGCCATCACAGCTGCGGAACCGGTTGGAGTTGGATAAAATTCCGACAAGTTGGGAAGGCGGCGATCCGTTGCGGAGTCTGCACAACGTGAACAGCGTCGCCACAATCACACTAAATGACTGATCCGATTCTAATCGCTCAGGCCGCGGCTCCGATTTGGCTGCTTCCGAAAATGGGCAATCGCCACGGATTGATCGCGGGCGCGACTGGCACCGGGAAAACCGTCACGTTGCAGACACTCGCGGAAGGCTTCAGCGCGCGCGGAATTCCCGTTTTCATGGCTGACGTGAAAGGCGACCTCGCCGGAATGAGTCAGCCCGGCGGGAATGATCCCAGGGTGTTGCAGCGGATTCGGGAGATCGGGATTGCGGACTATAAAGGCGAAGCTTCGCCGGTCGTGTTCTGGGATGTCTTCGGTGAGAACGGCCATCCCGTGCGGGCGACCGTCTCCGAGATGGGGCCGCTGCTGCTTGGCCGGTTGCTTGACCTGAACGACACGCAGGCGGGCGTGTTGAACATGGTCTTTAAAATCGCAGATGATAACGGGCTTCTATTGCTCGATCTGAAGGATCTGCGGGCGATGCTGCAGCAAGTGGCGGATCATGCGGCCGACTACAAAACGCAGTACGGCAATGTGTCAGCTGCCAGCGCCGGCGCGATTCAGCGGAACCTTCTCGCACTAGAGAGTCAGGGTGCCGAAAAGTTCTTCGGCGAACCGGCGCTGGATTTGGACGACCTGATTCAAATGCAGAACGGCCGCGGCGTTGTGAATATCCTCGCGGCGGAAAAGCTGATGCAGCAATCGCCGAAGGTTTACGCAACATTTCTGCTCTGGCTACTCTCCGAATTGTTCGAACGGCTGCCGGAAATCGGCGATCCCGAGAAGCCGAAGCTGGTTTTCTTTTTCGATGAAGCGCATCTGCTGTTCTCGGACGCCCCTAAACCGCTCGAGCAAAAAATCGAGCAAGTGGTGCGACTTATTCGTTCGAAAGGGGTCGGTGTTTACTTCGTCAGCCAAAACCCGCTCGATATTCCAGATGTCGTCCTTGGGCAGCTCGGCAATCGCGTGCAGCACGCACTCCGGGCTTTCACTCCACGTGATCAAAAAGCGGTCACGGCCGCTGCCCAGACATTCCGGCAGAACCCGAAGCTGAATGTGGAAGCGGTCTTAACCGAGCTTGGGGTGGGGGAGGCGCTTGTCTCGATGCTCGAGGACGACGGAAAGCCCGGGATCGTGCAGCGCGCTAAAATTGTGCCGCCGCGCAGCCAACTCGGTGCCATCACACCGGAGCAAAGGAAGCTGGTGATGAGTTCATCCGTCGTCGCTGGCCATTATGAAAAAGCCGTTGATCGCGAATCCGCCTACGAGAAGCTGCAAGCGAGAGCCGGGCAAAAAGCGGAGGCCGCTGGTGCGCCGAGCGTTTCATCAACGGCCGGGGCACCCTCAGTCCTCGGCAAAATAGAATCGATTTTCAAACCGACGATTGGCCCTCGCGGGGCTATCCACGATTCTGTCGCCACCAGTATGGCTAAAAGCGCGATGCGCGCTGCCAGCAGCCAAATGGGTCGGCAGATTATGCGCGGACTGATGGGCTCGTTGTTCGGTGGCAGCGGCGGCCGACGTTAAATGGGCGCGCCGCTCCCCGATTTTCTTATTTCTTCGTCGCGGGAGACGGCGAGGTGCGGCCTTCTGCTTTGGCGGCTTTGTCCGCTTTGGCGGGCTTCACCTCCACCTCGGTTGCAGTCATGGTGTAGGTAATCGTGACCTTATCGCCGACTTTCATCGCGCCGTTCGCCTTAGTGCTTGCGTCACGCGCGATCTCCCACCGTTCGTTTTTACCCTGCTCCTTCTCGACCGCGATCATTGTATCGTTCATTTCCAGGATTGGCCCTGTGACTTGATACGTCTTGGCCGGGCTAGCGAACAACCCAGGGCTGAGAGCCAGAATCGCCGCGATTGCTAAACTGAATGCTTTCATCTGCATGTTTTATGAATCGCACGAGGTGCCGCGTCAGGACTTGTCGCCAGCGCGTCCCGCGGCCCGTCAGAAAGCAAAAACCCCGCTGTCTGTTTCCAGGCGCGGGGTTTTTGTTCTGGCGACGTCCTACTCTCGCACAACCTATAGATGCACTACCATCGGGGCTGCAGCGTTTCACTTCCGTGTTCGGAATGGGAACGGGTGGGGCCACTGCGCTATGATCACCAGAAGATTG
>JACDHZ010000028.1 GCA_013820755.1 Chthoniobacterales bacterium | reverse complement strand
GCGCAAGCCGCCGCCGCCGGGGCGTGGACGCTCCGCTCCTTCGGATGTAATTGAGCGCTGTGCCGGAAACCGCCGAAGCCCTCCACCCAGATGAAGTCATTTCGGTCGAAGATGAGAAGTTCGATCGCATTTATCCCCCGCAGATTCGGGAGCTTTCGTCCGTGTTTTGGACGCCCGTGGCGATCGCTGCGGAGGCTGCGAAGCTACTGGTGACGACGCCCGGAACTCACGTCCTGGATATCGGCTGCGGGCCAGGCAAGTTTTGTCTCGTTGCGGGGTCGCTTACCGAAGGCCGCTTCACCGGAGTCGAACAACGCGGCGATCTAATCGCAGCCGCGGTGGCAGCGGCGGCTGAGCTACGCCTTTCCCGAGTGCAGTTTCTTCACGCGAACGTGATGGAGATTGCGTTCGCCGACTACGACGCGTTCTACCTCTTCAATCCTTTTGAAGAAAACATGTTTGTAGGACACAAAATCGATTCGTCGGTTCCGCTCTCTCCCGAGTTGTTCAAGCGCTACACCAGCCATGTTGCGACCGAGCTGGCGGCAAGACCGGTCGGGACGCGAGTTGTCACCTACATGGGTTATGCGGACGAGATTCCGGAATGTTACTCCTGTGAGTTAGCGTTGTTTCGCGATGACCTGAAGCTCTGGGTCAAGAATCGCGAGCCTGACCTAGCCCTGGAACATCTCACTCTCCGTGCGACTCGGAGCTACCGGGGATCGATCGGCTGGTCGTCGCCGCGGAATTCCGCATGACGCTCACGCCCACCAGGTTTCTTGATGATATCGAGCGCGCACGGTAAAGCTCAGCCTTTGGCCAAATCGGCCGCTGCGAGAACCAGCCGCTCGACCCGCCTGCCTTCCCGGAGCGCTGCCGCGATTTCCGGGACATCGGCAACTGTAACTCGACCGTAGAAGTAATGGTCCGGCTCAACGAGGATCGTCACGCCGGAGGAGCATTGGTCCAGGCAACTCGTCGCGCAAACGCGCGCCTGAAGCTTCGCCAGTCCGCGCGCTGAGATCGCTTCCTTAAGCGCGGCGCGCACTGCTTCAGCATCACGGTCGGCGCACGATCCCTTCGGATCACCTTCTGCGCGGCGGTTCGTGCAGACGAAGAGATATCGTTCACGTTGTGCCATCTCGCGCAGATTCGCAGTGAGTGGCAAGCCGGTCAACGCACCAGCGGAGGAGAGTCGATATTTTACAATTCGGCTGCGCCCGAACACATCGTTCTCTGCCCATTATTTGTCGCCACGACACCAACCAACCTGAACGCACTCAACACGAGCTTCTGAAACGAAACGCGTTTACATGTCTCCCATGAAATTCACTTATTACGGCCATGCCTGTTTCGCGGTAGATGTTGCCGGCAAAAAGCTCCTCTTCGATCCATTCATCACGCCGAACCCGCTCGCCAGGGATGTCGACGTGAAGGAAATCCCGGCAGATTTTATCCTCGTCTCACACGGGCACGGCGACCATGTCGCCGACGTCGTCGCCATTGCGAAACGCACCGGCGCCACCGTCATCGCACCATTCGAAGTTGGCGATTGGTTCGAGAAGAAAGGCGTCAACAATGTGCAGGCGATGAACCACGGCGGCGCGGCCGCGACGGCGTTCGGCCGGGTAAAGCTGACAGCGGCGATCCACAGTAGCTCGATGCCGGATGGTTCCTACGGCGGTAACCCGGCCGGCTTCGTCATCGAATCCAGTGACGGCAACTTCTACTACTCCGGTGACACCGCGCTCACCCTCGACATGAAGCTGATCGCCGAGCAGACGCGCCTGAGTTTCGCAGTATTGCCGATCGGCGACTTCTTCACCATGGGCATTCACGATGCATTGCGGGCCGCCGACCTGCTCGGCGTAACCAGGATAGTCGGCGTGCATTACGACACGTTTCCGCCGATCAAGCTCGACCGGGAGGCGGCGCGCCGCACTGCCCAATCAGCAGGAAAGGAGCTGTTTTTGCCGGCCATCGGCACGTCGATTGACGTATAAATCGGCGTGCTGAATACAGCCGCACGTTCACAGTTACAGTGGCATTGGGACCACGTGTGAGTTCTGTAACTGACGCGTGGTCGTTGTGATCATCGACTGAAAACGGGGATAAATAAAATCATGAGCATTAACCGCTACTTGACGTTCATAGCATTCAGCATTGTTCCGCTGTTCGCTCTCGCGCAGCGATCGCCAGCCGAGCCTGAAAAAGAAACATCACAGGCCACATCTACACTTGGGTTGCAAGCAGCTCCCGATTCTGCGGAGCTGACGCAACTGTTAAAGGACTTCCTGGCCGGCGCGTCCCGCAATGACGCGGGAATGCATGATCGCTTCTGGGCCGACGATCTCATTTACACCAGCGCGCTCGGCCGGCGGAAAGGCAAGCCCGAAATCATGCGGGAGCTCCATGAGGAGTCCGCCGCTCCGGCACCCGATGAGGCCGTAACGTACACCGCGGAAGACATTCGCATTCGCCAATACGGAACCACGGCGATCATTGCGTTCCGTCTCGTCGGCACGACGACAAAGGGCGAGAAGACGGAATTCGCGAACTACCTGAACACCGGCACGTTTCTGAAGCGCGATGGAAAGTGGCAGGCAGTCGCCTGGCAGGCCACGAAGATACCGGCAGAGACTGACGATAATCAATAGTCGCATCGCAACGATTCGTGCACGGCCAGCGCTCGCGCTGCGTCACGCTCGTCTTACACAAAAAGGAACAGCAGCGCCGAATACAGTCTGCCTCACGCATGTCCTGTACGGAAACCCTAATGCCCTAGCCGCATTTGGCCCGCTCATCGTGGGAGGCGTTTCGGGGTGTAATGCGGAGGACCTCATATCAAATAAGAAATCATCACGCACATCCCACCTTCCATGAAACCGCGCATTATCTTCGTCACCTCGTTTCTCACTCTCGCATTCACTGCCATTAGCGCTGCCGCTGACTCCACAGCGAAAGCAAAAGAGTTGTTCGAGCGCTACATCGCGCTCGAGCGAGCATTTGACGCTGCGCAGGCGGATCTCTACTCGGATGACGCTAAGATTCAGAACACCCGCACATACCCGGACGGTCAGAAGCGCACCCTGACCTTCCCACCGGCGGATTACAAAAAACTGATAAGAGCCGCGATGCCCCTCGCGAAAGCTCGCGGCGATACCAGTACGTACTCCGACACGAAATACACTCCTGAGAGAGACACTGTTCGCATCACATGCGTCCGTTTCTCGGAACGAAAAAGTATTCCAGCCCGCTGTCGCTGCTCGTTGGATCTGACAACGACGGAAAGTGGCTGATTTTCGAAGAGATTTCTGAGTCGCAACAATGAACATCAACATGATTCTTCTGTTCGTCGCTGGCCTAGTGATCGCTAGTCTCGGCAGCAAAGCAACGTTCGATCGTGAGTTTGCCGCTCGATATGCCGAGAAGAGTCCGAAAGCTTTGCTGTGGCGCAAGCTACTCGGAGTCGAGCGCACTACGTTTGCCGTTCACCGCGTGTTCGGGCCGCTTGGCATGGTGTTGGGACTCGTGATCATTGTTTTCGGAGTATTGCAACCGGTAAGGCCTAACCAGCAATGCAGACATGTGGTCAGGTCAAGGTAACTCGTAAGAGGTAAAGTCTTTTCTCGATAAAGGCAGTCTTGCTTTTGTAGCCTTAGGCCTTGATTTCGGTCAGACCAAGCTCGGTGGCCAGTTTAGTGAGCTTCGTGGTCAAGCGCTCGACCGGTTTCAGCGGCACGCGTGAGCGACTCGGGGCGAACGGCGCCTGCGGCGTCGAGAGGATTTAATGCCTCCAGCCCGACAGCTAACCTCGTCAGCCAACATTAAAGGCAAAGGGAAGTCGCATCGACTCCTCCATTGCCGGGGATCAATTCGCCCGCTTTCCCGCAGGGAAGCTCGCGTACTGCTGGAGTTATTAATGCGATTACATACTACTCAGAGTCGGACCGCGATCACAGCTCGCTGGGCTTTGGGCGCAACGTTCATGTTACAGGCCGCTTCGTTGCTAGCCAGCAACGGAGTAGAGACCGCTGCGCAATCGTCAGCTGCACCGTTCCAATCTGCGCCATTGCTGTTGGCGATGGTCGCGAGCGCATTTGGTGCCAGCTTCGCTTACATCCTGTACGAGTTGCGCAAAGCGCCGCTCGGAATTGAAACTGCGGGCAGGTTCTTCGTCTGCCAACAGCGGACGCGCCAAGCGGCGCGTCCCCTCCGCCGAAGAGCCCTCGTTTACTGGAGCCTGCTGAGACGATTACATTCCCAATACAGCCGGACTGCCGCAACGACAGCTAGCGCTGCTGTTGCAACGTTGCTGTTGCATACTGGCTCAGTTCAGGCAGGCGATGGAGGAAAGCCAGCGGTACAGAAAGCGCCAAAGGAAGCGGAGACATCGCTGCTCACGTTCGCGGACGGCCGAGTCATTTTTGATGTCGAGGAGCGGGTGCGGTTCGAATGGCGCGAGAACACCCGCGACTTCGACAGCTCCATAAATGATGACAATGACGACGCCTGGCTGCTCAACCGGTTTCGCCTGGGCGTCGCAATCAAACCGGTGAGTTGGCTCAAGTTGTACGCGCAGACACAGGATGCGCGGGAAGGATTCTCTGATCGGGCGAACATTCCGGGTGTCCGCGGCGCCGAAGGGACGGACGCGTTCGATCTCCGGCAGGCTTACATCGCGATCGGAGATCTCAAGCGCGCGCCGGTGCAGTTTACGCTCGGCCGCCAAATCCTGGGTTACGGCGACAACCGCCTGGTTGGCGACTCAAAGTGGGGCAATCTGGGCCGCACCTTTGACGCAGCGCGCCTGCGTTATGAAACGAAGCAGTTCTGGACGGAGGCGTTTATCTCGCGTCCGGTGCAGATCAAGCGCGGCGAGTTCAATGACAGCGACGCGGACGACAATTTCGCTGGTCTCTATTTCTCGACGACGATGGTCCCGTTTCAGACAACGGACGCTTACGTCTTCTACCGCAACAAAGATGATAACCAACCCGACCTCGATCCGACCAACAGAGTCGACCCGCAGGGGACGTGGAACGGACCGGCTGCGGACTTTGTTGCGGTCGGAGCGCGGGTAAAGTCAACGCCAGACAAGCTGGGCAATTGGGATTACACGGGCGAGTTCGCGATTGAATCGGGGGATGTGTATCAGACCGACAAGAACTCTGCGCGACAGAACTTACTCGCTTTCGCAACCCACACGAACGCTGGTTACACCCTCAAGGATCTCCCGTGGATGCCCCGCGTTGCGCTCGAGTACAACTATGCCACGGGCGACAATGATCCGTTCGATGGGGATTCGCATTCGTTTCAAAATCTGTTCCCGTCCAATCACGAGAAGTATGGATTCATGGACGAGTTCAGCTGGCGCAACTTGCATGACATCCGCGTGCAGACGACGGCGAAGCCGGCGAAAGGCTGGGAAGTTGGCCTCGACTACCATGCATTCTTTCTCGCGGATACCCATGACTATTGGTATCGCTCGAACGGCTTCTCGACATTGCGCACCCGCACTCCCGATGGGCTGGATGTCCGCACGATTGGCGCGCGGCCGTTCGCGGGTCACGAGGTTGATTTCACAGTCGGCTACGAGTGGCGGAAGAACGTAAAACTGCAGGCAGGGTACAGCCACTTTTTCGCTGGCGATTACCTCAGGGATACCGGCCCGGCCGATGACGCCGACTTCGGATACATCATGGCGACAATCAGCTACTGAACTTCACTATATGAGAAAACTAATACTCCTCCTCGCCGCCCTCGCGGCTTTCATCCCATGCGCCAACGCCGGCAAGAAAGTGGTGCGCATCGGGCATTTCCCGAACATCACACATGCACAAGGTGTCATTGCGCACGCGATGACGCGGCAGCAGAAAGGCTGGTTCGAGCAGCGCCTCGGCCCGGATGTCGAAGTCCAGTGGTTCACCTACAACGCTGGTCCATCAGCGATGGAAGCGATCTTCGCTGGTTCGCTTGATCTTACATACGTCGGCACGGGCCCTGCACTGAACGCCTATTGGAAATCAAACGGAGCGGAGATTCGCGTAATTGGCGGCGGGGCAAACGGTGGCTCAGCGCTGGTTGTTGCGCCCGACAGTGGAATCATGAAAGCGGCGGACCTTCGTGGAAAAAAGGTAGCCACGCCGCAATTCGGAAACACGCAGGACATCTCCTGCCGTGCGTGGCTTAAGCCGCAGGGCTTCAATATCACGATGACGGGTGGCGATGTAACCGTGATGCCGACGGCAAACCCTGATCAGCTCCAGCTCCTTCAATCCGGCGGCGTGCAGGCTGTGTGGACGGTCGAGCCATGGGTTACCCGCCTAGAGCATGAAGCGAAAGCGCGCGTCCTCGTAGAAGAATCCGATGTCATCACGACGTGGTTGGTATCGAGCGCGAAGTTTTTGAAAGAGAATGCCGACATGACGAAGAAGATCGCCGCCGCGAATGCGGAGCTGACGGAATGGATCAAGGCCAATGAAGCGGAGGCGCAGCAGCTCCTCGTTGTAGAGTTGAAAGAGGAGACGAGATCGGACTTTGCGCCCGATGCCGTTGCGCAAGCGTGGAATCGGATCACCTTCACGCCCGAGGTGTCTCAGGAGCTCGTCAACAAAGCCGTCGAGGATGCGAAGGTGACCGGTTTTGCGAAAGGCTCCACCGACATCTCGAAGCTGAGTGAGAAGCCGTGATGGTTCGCCGCCACGAGCACGTTTCCGTCGAGGACGAGCTTCAGGTCGTAACGCCTGCAAAGCTTGTCGTTGGCGACGTATCAAAGAGCTTCGCCTCTTCTGCCGGGGTGGTGCAGGCGCTCGATCGTGTAAGCCTTCAGGTGGGTGAAGGGGAGTTTCTCTGCCTCGTTGGAGCCAGTGGCTGCGGCAAGTCCACGCTACTAAACATCATCGCGGGGCTGGAGAAACCGGACAGCGGTCAGGTCCTCGCCAATGGCAAGCCAATCAGCGGCCCCGGAGCGGACCGCATGGTCATGTTCCAGGAATCAGCACTTTTCCCGTGGCTCGACGTCATGGGCAACGTCTTGTTCGGCCTCAAACGCAAGCCCGGCTTGACAGCTAAAGACCGCAACGACGTAGCAAAGTATACCTTGAGCTTGTTGGGCTGACCCGCTTTGAGCGTTCGAACATCCATGAGCTATCCGGCGGGATGAAACAACGCGTAGCTCTTGCCCGTGCGCTCGCACCGAATCCGCGCGTGCTGCTGATGGATGAGCCGTTCGCCGCGCTCGATGCGCTAACACGCGAGCAGCTCTACGGCGACATCCAGCGAATCTGGCGTGACCGCCGGAAGACCATTGTGTTCGTCACTCACAACGTCCGTGAAGCTGTTTGCCTCGGTGATCGGGTGCTGTTGTTCTCGCCCGGACGCGTACATGAGGAATTTACGGTCGATCTCCCGCGACCTCGCGATATCAACACGGTCGAGCTCACTAGTCGCGCAAGCAGCATCGTTACGTCGCTGAAGGCGATCACGAAAGGAAACGGTGAATAGCACGTTCAGGCGTTTTCTCTCGGCCACCATTTTCTTCGCGCTGCTGGTGCTGGCTTGGGAACTGATCTACCGCTCGGGTCGCTACAGCCCCGTTCTCGTCCCGTCTCCGCGACAGGTCGGCGCCTATCTTTTGGCATCGAGCAAAGATGGAAGTCTCTGGGCGGCTACCCTCGTGACCATGCGGCGTTTGCTGACGGGCTATTTGATCGGCGTGGCTGCTGGCCTCCCGCTAGGCCTCATTACAGCGCGCTGGAACCTGTTGAACGACACCGTCGGCACGCTCGCTCTTGGCTTGCAGACATTGCCGAGTGTATGCTGGGTCCCTCCGATCTATCAGCGCGCCGCTCTCACGATGGGCTCGAAAGGTTTCCATATGTGGCTCATGGTAATCCTGCCGGCATCACTGCCGTTCATCATCAGCGGTATGAAACAAGGCTGGGCCTTCGCGTGGCGGTCGTTGATGGCGGCCGAAATTTTCGTTGTGATTCTGACAGGATTCGGCCTCGGACAGTTGCTGCATTTCGGGCGCGAAACGCAGTCGATGGACCAAGTCCTCGCCATCATGATCGTTATCGTGGTAATTGGACTGTTGATCGACAAAATTGCCTTCTCACCAGTCGAACGTTTCCTCCATCGCCGTTGGGGAACCAGCCGATAGCGGAAGGATCGACAGCACGCCACACGCGCAACCAGCCGTCAGGGTCAAAAGAGAAATGTGCAGATACTTGTGGTCGAGGATCATCCGGACACCCGTGTCATTCTCTCAGACCGCTGACCTATCGCGTGATACGGTATCGCTTCGCCCGAAAACGTGCAGGAAGCATTGCAACTGCTCGCCACGTTCCGGCTTGACGTACTGCTCAGCGACATCGCCCTTCGTGACGGCAGCGGCTTGAACTCGTCGCTGAGGCGAAGAGGCGGCAGCGACTCAGCAAGCGGTGGCTCTTATTGCCTTCGGTTCTGACGATGACGGCACCCGGGGCTTGCGTGCCGGATATGACTACTACCTTACGAAGCCACTGGATTTTACGCCATTGCGCTGTGTTAGCCGAGGTCTAACAAACGCGCTCGGCGGCGCGGAGATAGCCGAGACAGGGCTCTTTGCGGGTGGTGAATTTCGACCGCGTCGACAGACGAGTCTCCGTGTTAGTTTGCCGGCGTAGGTATTCAGCTCGACGGTGACAACCTATACCTACTCCTCACCCACGTAGTAATCTGCGTGGGCGCCCTTTACTATTTCATCTCCGCCACCTTCGATAGGCACGGCCCACTTCCCGCTGTCCGGGTAGTAGCGCGCATCGCCGCGCGGGTTATCGGCGATGACGTAGTAGATGAGATCTTCGTCGCCCGAATTCGTGATTTGGTGTGCTTCGTCAGGGGCGAAGAGGAATGCATCGCCAGTCCCTACTTCGGTGTTGCCACTCCGGTCACGTATTGTGCCTCTTCCAGAGACTACGATGTAAAATTCGGTCTCTGCTGAGTGCCCGTGATATGGGCAGTATGACTTACCTGGCTGGATGCGCACCTGCGAAACGTCGAATGGATGTCGTTTTACCAAGTCGAGCGAGTTCGGCTCCCGACCAAGTGCGATAGAGATGTCTTTTACGAACTTGTGATACTTACCGGCAGGTGACCTACGTTCCTGCTCCGCGATCTCGGCGATATTAACTTTACGCATCGGACTGCTTATCTTGCGTTGTTTGTCTAGTAAGCGCTAGAGCGCGCCTGCGGTATTCGTCAGTGTCAGATTTTCGATTGCCACCTCGGCAGGTCTCGACAACGCGAATCTAACTGCTTGAGCTACTTCGTCAGCCGACATCATCTTGTCGCGCGGCCAATCCCCTTCGGCGGTGTTCCAGATCTCCGTCGCTGTAGCACCCGGATAAATATTCATCACGCGGATGCCGCGGGGGCGCAACTCTTCCCGCAGGGATTGCGAAAATCCTTCCAGCGCGAACTTGCTCGTGCAGTAAGCGCTCCATCCCGGAAAACCGGTCTTTGCTGCGATCGAGAGGACATTGACGATACTCGACCCGGGAAGCATTCCAGAAGCGAGCTTTTGTGTGAGCAGAAAGGGCGCAGTCACGTTCACCGCGAATGTCGCGCACCACTCCTCGAGCGAAACCTTCTCGAAAGGCTTCACAACCGCAGTGCCCGCGTTGTGCACCAGCACATCAAGCGGTTGCGTCCCGATCGCCTCCGCCATTGTTGAGATCTGCGCAGGATCTTCCAGGTCGTACAGCACTTCGAGCGCATCAGCACCCTTCTCTTCCACCATGCGGCGTGTCTCCGCGAGTGCGGTTCGGTCGCGTCCGTGAATCAGTAGCGTCGCACCCGCAGTCGCCAGCCTTATAGCGATGGCACGGCCGATGCCGCGGCTCGCGCCTGTCACTAAAATTCTTTTCACGATCCAGACTCTAGCTGCCGTCGCAGCAGCGGCACAAGGCCGGGTGATCGCCGCATCAAATGGGCCGCAGCGTGAAGCGATTGTTGGCGGTTTCCGCGAGCCGCAGCCGGACGAGCCGGCCTTCGAGGGCACGATCGACTTTTTCCCAGAGCACGCTGACGATGTTCTCGCCAGTGGACGCAGTATCCCGAAACTCTGAGACTTCCAGGTCGAGGTGTTTGTCATTCCACGGCTTCAATGTCTCGTTCAACGCGCGATCGAGAGCGGCAAAGCTGTATAGCGTGCCGCTTCGTTCATCGAGCGTGCCCCCGATCGTTGCTTCTACACCGTACGTGTGGCCATGCCCGCGAGGATTGTTGCACTTGCCGAACAACTCAGTGTTTGCCACGTCACTTAACGCCGAAGCGTGCAGGCGATGCGCGGCGTTGAAGCTCCGCCGCATGCCCAGAAAATAACGATCGCCGCCCCAGTGTTCAGCGAAAAAGTCGTCGCGTTCGTGGAGTCGCACGTGATCCGGAGTGACGCCGGCGGAGGCAAGTTGCTCATAGACAAAAGAGGACAGCAATTCGGTCGTGATTGGGCGGTCTTGCAACGCGGGGACTTCCTCGTTCAAGTTTTTGTGATCAAGCCGATCCCGTAGTTGCTGCAGAAGACATTTCACGTTTCGATCGCCCGTTTCCGCTTGAGATCCGTCTGAACTCAGTGTGACTCGAGCGCGATAGTTATGCCCATGTCCGAAGGGAGAAGCGGCTGTGCCGAACAGCTGCTCATTCTCGTCCCGGCCCAGATGCGGCGACATGGTCCGGCGCGCTGCGGAGAACTCGAACCAGTAATTCGCATCGCACGCGCCACTCGCGTAGACGGTCGCGCTGCGCTCCTCGCTCTCGGATAGATGACACGCAACCAGCCGCGCATCGGAATCGTGAAACAAAGGCGCGGAGAGCCTGAACAACTCGCGTGCGACATTGTCAGACGTCGGCGCAGTGTGGGCGAACGCCGCGTTGTCTTCGTTTAAGAATTTATGGTCAAATCCACCGTTCAGAACCTCACCGACGCGAGCTTTGATCTCGCCAATGTTCATCAGCATGCCAGTCTCGGTATTCACCTGCCCGGTGAAGACGAAATGGACGACGTAATTTCGTCCGGTGCCGTAGCGCGCGTTGCTCTCCTGCCCAAACCGGCTGACGTTTTCGGCAGGAGTGAGCTTCGGATCGAAAAGGCGTCGCGACGCGGAAAACTCCAGCCGCTTGCTGACCGTCAGGAGCATGACCGTCAGCGCTACTTCCCGAGCAAAGCGAGGAACTCGGAACGCGTGCGCGCGTCCTCCTTGAACGAGCCAAGGAGACATGAGGTGGTCATCACGGAATTCTGTTTCTCCACTCCGCGCATCATCATGCAGAGGTGTTTCGCCTCGACGACGACTCCGACACCGAGCGGATGAAGGATGTGCATCAGCGCGTCCGCAATTTGCGTCGTGAGGTTCTCCTGGATCTGAAAACGCCGAGCGAACATGTCGACGATGCGCGCAACTTTGGAGAGCCCGACGACCTTACCGCGCGGAATGTATGCGACGTGGGCTTTCCCGATAAACGGCAAAAGATGATGCTCGCACATCGAGTAGAGCTCGATGTCCTTCACGAGTACAATTTCACTCGCCTCGGACTGAAAGATCGCGTCGTTTACGATCTCATCGAGGCTCTGGCGGTAACCAGCCGTGAGGAACTCGAACGCACGCGCGGCGCGGCACGGAGTTTTCAGCAGGCCTTCCCGCCGCGGGTCTTCACCAACGGCTTCAAGAACCTCAGTGAACGAGCGCTCCAGACTTGCCACGCGCGCAGCACCGCACCTTGGGATCTTTGCGATCCGACGCGTCGCAGCTTGAAGTTCGCTTTCCCCGTTGTCCAAATTACGACCGCGGTTAGTCCAGCCAGCTAAGCGGATACTTCTCGTCGTCGAGTGCGACTGCCTGTTGCGTGAGCTCGAGCGTGTGCTCGGTATCGAACATTACCGCCAGCTCTTCGGTCCGAACGGCGTCCTTGCTCGCCATGATCGTGCCCGGATGCGGCCCGTGCGGAATGCCGCGAGGGTGGAGCGTCATGGACCCGGCTTCAATCCCTTTGCGCGAGCCGAAATTGCCGCGGACGTAGAAAAGGACCTCGTCCGCTTCCACGTTGTCGTGCACCCACGGGATCTTGACCGCTTCCGGATGATAATCGAGCAGGCGCGGCGCAAATGTGCAAACGACATAGCCTTTGATCTCGAACGTTTGATGGATCGGCGGCGGTTGATGCACAGTGCCGGTGATCGGCTCGAAGTCCTGCGCGTTGAAGGTGAAGGGATAGACGAAACCATCCCAGCCGACGACGTCGAACGGATGGTGTGCATGCACGACACGTGTCCAGCGCGCCCCATCTTTCACGAGAACGGCCACGTCTTCGTCTTTGTCGACCGTCAGCAGTTCGCTTGGACCGTGAAAATCTCGCTCCGAGTAAGGAGCGCCCATGCGGATCTGGCCGTCTTGATTCAGATAGCGGCGCGGAATGCGGACCGGTCCGGTGGATTCCAGGATGAGATAATCTTCCTCCAGCACGTTATCCGGCACGAGCCGGTAAGTAATCCCGCGCGGGATAACGATGTAATCCTCGGCGCGATACCGCAGCTTGCCGAACATTGACTCAACAGTGCCGCTCCCTTTGAAAACAAAGATGATCTCGTCGGCGCCGCCATTCCGGTAGTACTCGTATTCGCCGTATGTCGTCGCCGGCTTCAGTCGAGACGCGACCATATCCTGGTTAAACATCATCGGGATTCGGCCGCTATAGAGGTTACCCTCGCGCGGAACATGCGCGGCTTTCAGATGATGATGACGCAGCGGTGCTTCGCCGGCTTTCTTCAATGGCTCGTGTTTCAGCAGCTCCACACTCCGGACGCGCGTAGGCGGCCGGAGGTGATACATGATCGAATAGGCCTCGTTGAAGCCTTCAGTAGTGATCACGTGTTCGTAGGCGATACCTTCGTCCTTGTAGGTCGTGGCGCCGTGGTTGCGATGGAACCAGATGTGATGCTTACGCGGGATTTCGCCGAGCTTTTGATATTGAGGCATAGTCTGAACTCCGGTGACGCGCGTCTGCTTGGCTGCGCGGATTACCTGTTACTAAAGTAAATCGTCATTGCGCAGTCGCAAGGCTGTGCGCGATGCACCGCTGCGCCTCAGCCGGGAATCGTTGAAACCGTTTGTTGGATGATCTCCCAAGTCCGACGAACGTTCTTTTCGGTAGTGAGGAGGTTTCCCAACCCCAAACGTATAACAGTCCGGCCCCGCAACTTAGTCTGCATGAGGTAGCTCTTTCCGCTGATGTTAATCGTCTCAACGGCACGGCTGTTCAGTCGATCAGCTGTGTTGTCGTCGGCGGCCTTGATGCGGAAACAAACGACTCCCATCACGGTCGGCGCGGCAAGCTCAAACCGCTGATCCTCGTCGACCCAGCTGGCAAAGAGCTGCGCAAGGCGCAGATGATCACGTATCCGAGCAGCTATCCCCAGTCTGCCGAATGTCCGCCAAACCATCCACGCTTTCAATCCTCGAAACCGGCGGCCGAGCTGCACGCCGTAGTCCATATAGTTGATCTCGGCACCGGCTGCGTCTCCACGCAAGTACTCCGGAATGAGCGTGAAAACATCCCGCAAGCGCCTCATGTCGCGCACATAAAGCGTGCTAAAGTCGAATGGCACAAACAGCATTTTGTGTGAATTGACGACCAGTGAATCGGCTTCATTCCAGCCGTCTTTCACCCAGTCGCATTCCGGGAGGACAGCGAGGCCTCCGCCATATGCCGCATCGATATGCAGCCACATGTCGTACTCACGACAGATGGATGCGATTGCCCGCACTGGATCAACACTCGCGGTGGACGTCGTTCCCACCGTCGCGACGACCGCGAGGGGTTTGTAGCCATTGCGTATATCGTCGGCGACAGCAGCGCGCAAAGCATCGACGTCCATCTTAAACTCCGAGTCGCTCGCGACTCTCCGGACGTTCTGCTCGCCGATTCCCAATGCGATCGCTGCTTTGTCGACGGAGCTGTGTGCCTGGTCCGAAGTATAGACGCGTAGCATCGGCACATCGTCGCGTCCAGAAATGCCAAGCGCACGAACGGAGTCCGCCGCCTCTTCCCGCGCGGCCGCGAGCGCATGCATCGTTGAGATAGATGCGGTGTCGTAGACCACGCCTCGGAATTCAGATGTGAGGCCGAGCCACTGCTGCAACCAGTCAAGCACCAAGGTTTCAAGTTCAGTAGCAACCGGCGACGTCCGCCACGTCATGGCATTCACGTTAAGGGCGGCAACCACCATCTCCGCAAGGATTCCCGGTGCTGTAGTGGTGGCTCCGAAGTATCCCATGAAATCAGGATGCGCCCAGTGCATGACTCCCGGCATAACAATGCGGTCGATGTCTGAGATGATCTCTCCAAGCGGCTCGCCCCGCTCGGGAGCACTTTGTGGAAGAGCGGCGCGGATCGCACCTGCAGGCGCCGTCGGTGAAATCCGATACGACGCTATGTTCTCACGATAATCGGCGATCCAATCGGCGAGTTCGTGAAGGTGTTTGCGGAATACGTCCGCGGGGATGTCGCCGAGCTGCTCCTGTTTGTTAACTCCGTTCATTTTGTTCTTTGTTCTTGCGCAGCTGATTTGCTAGCAGCGCCCTCAATCTCAACCGGTTCCCTCAGTCAGCAATTTGCCGATGATAATTACGGGCCATACTAGGGGAATCGGCGAACTCCTGCGGGTTCATAGAACCTCGCGAACGCATTGTCCGAGCACTTTTACTTAACCGTGGAATGCGGTGGTGTCCCAATGGCCCTGACGTAGCGGGGCAAAGAACCTCGGCTTTGAGGGAGCCACTCCCGAATGAGTGGCGAAAATGCCCTCGACATTCGTGAGGCTATTGCCCACAATCCAAGCTGATTCCGTCGCTGGACGTTCAAAGCGTCTCGGGCCGTGCTGAAATCATGCCCTTGGGGCCTGATCTACGCTGCGAGCGCGGCTGGACGGGATCGAGAAGCTGAGCGGAGTGGAAAAGTGCGACTGTTATCCGAGGAAGTTTGGCGGCGGTGGTTCTGGTTCCCATCTGAACCGGATCACGAACAAACGCAGATCAACGCCAAACCGAGGACAACGCGGATGATCTGCTGGAGACTTTCAACCAGACGCGACATTTTCTCGCGCGGTCCTCTTTGCACACGTGTGGGGCGATTGAAGCGTTATTGCGAATCAGCCGGAGTGGGTCCCGACAACTAAGCCTCACTGTAACTGCTGCTCGGGGCCGATGGGGCGCCAAAGCTCCGCCTTCACTTTCCGGAAGCTCCAACATGAAAGCGGCGCAGCTTCTCGGCGAGTTGCAGCGGCGAAAAGTCCATCGAGTTGTCATCGGTTACGCCGTCACCAGTTGGCTGCTCGTCAAGTGGCGACGCAAGTCTTCCCCGCGTTTGAGATCCCAACCTGGGGTCAACGAATTGTCGTCGTCCTCGCTGCGCTTGGCCTTCCCATTGCTGTGGTTCTGGCTTGGTCGTTCGACTTAATACGCCGGGGAGTTGAGCGCACCCGTTCGCAGCAAGCCGACGCCAACATCGCTGTGAGAAGCATTGAAAGCGCCCGAAAAGAACTCACACCGCCGTGGCGCGAGGGCTTGAATCGCGGGATCCTAGAGATGGCTTTGGACGGCATCATTACGATAAATGCTGCTGGTCTGGTATGCGAATTCAACCCTGCAGCTGAGCGCACTTTTGGTTTCAGTGCTCTTGATGCCGTCGGGCAAGAACTGGCTGAGTTGATCATTCCCCCTGCTTTTCGGGAGCGTCACTGGAGGGGACTCCAGCACTATCTAAAAACCGGAGAAGGTCCCGTGATTGGGCGCCGGATCGAGATCCCAGCTCTGCACAAGGATGGGAGTGAAGTGCTTATCGAGCTCGCGATCACTGCGTTGGAAATCGATAGTGCCCCCTATTTCACGGCCTACGTGCGCGACATCACGGCACGCGCGCGTGGAGAGGAAGCCCTCCGTCGTCTGGCCGCGATTGTGGAATCATCCCAGGATGCTATCATGAGCGAGGATCTTGAGGGGACGATCACGAGCTGGAATGCTGCATCGACACAGCTCTTTGGCTACGATTCTGAGGAAGTGATCGGGGAAGAAAGTGACGATCTTGACCCCGCCTGAACGGCGGGACGAAGACTCGCGGCTTCTGGCGCGAGCGCGACGCGGGGATCACACAAAAAATTACGTGACGCTCCGCCAGCGAAGTGACGGAAACTGCTTCCATAGCTCGCTGACCATCTCTCCGATCAACAACATCAGCAATCACGTTATCGGGGCGTCAATCATCGTTCGCGATATCAGCAAAACCGTGCAAAATAAGCGGCGCCGCTCCGCGCTTTACCGCGTAGCCAGCCTGCTCGCAGGTTCGAGTTCGATGACCGAGGCTGCACGCCCGGTTGTAGAGGCGATTGCGAAGATGGACAACTGGATCTTCGGGGCGCTGTGGCTCTACGAGGGACAAGACGCAAGCCTCTATTGCTACACGAGCTGGCGCGCACCAATGCCGCAATTAAGCGCATTCGAAAAGGTAACGAACGAGATGAAGCTGCCGAGATCGACCGGCTTGCCGGGGCGCGTCGTCGTTTCGAAGAAGCCTGCCTGGATTACGGATCTAATGCAGGACAGCAATTTCCCACGTAATCCGCAAGCGCTCGACGGCGGACTGCGCAGTGGATTCGCCTTTCCGACATGTGCCGAAGGCGCGGTTAACGGCGTCATCGAGCTGTATAGCGCAGACGGTCTGACACCCGATACGGCTCTGCTAAGCGCAGTCGAAGCACTTGGTAATCAGATCGGTATTTTTGTGCATCGAAGCAGAACGCAGATCGATCTGGAGCTTACGCGATTGGCTCGAAGCAAGCTTGAGCTGCATCTGCATATGGCCGATGTGCATCGCCTTTTGCGCCGGGTTGCCAGGCGAGTTCGCGCTCGTTTTGATGCGCCTTCATCGTCTGTTCATCTGCGTCTGGATGCCAGGCATCATCACGCCTTTGTCGATGTCCCGCGATTAGAGCAGGTCTTCGAGTACATCCTAGCGAACGCCTTTAGGTTCGGAGGGAACGGGAGCCCGATTGTAGTCAGCACGACGAATCACAGCACAGAAGAATTGTGCATCAGAATCGCGGACAACGGCGTCGATATCGAACAGCGTTATCTTGAGACCGTGTTCAATCCATTCGAGCAGGTTGGGCCACGCGAGGAGGGGCTTGGTCTTGGACTCGCGATGAGCAGAACTCTAATCAAGCTGCACGGCGGAACTATCCGCGCCGAAAGCGACGGTTTAGGGCGTGGCACGACTATCATCGTGGGTTTAAAACTCGATCGCACCTACGCGGACGTCGCAGCGTAATCTTCCCTGACGAAGAGTCGGACCGACTCCGATGAGGAGACACTCGCATGTCATCTAGGTTCTCAGACTCGTAACGCCTGAGACGCCTCAGGACTTTCCCCACGGCCTAATCGGCCAGTTCGTGAAATCTGTTTATGGAACGCTTTCGCGGGGATCTCGTCTAGCTGCTCACTGTTAGCTCCGCCCATCTTCACGCTCCGGCCGTTGCGCCGCTGCTTCAGCAGCAACGCGACCGCCCGACACCCAATCGCGGCCAATGCCCTTCGTGAGCAGTTTGTCGCCAAATGGATACCCGCCATGTCGGAAATACCAGTAGAGGGCCCAATAAGTACTGAACGAGCGCTCAAAAACCCAAAGCGGCGCATATGCAGGGACCCACGCCGGAAAGAAGTTCGCCGCCTCCCCTCGCCCGCGGCCGAGCACCGCGACCCCACACGCCACCAGAACGATCAGGACGATGCAAAGAAGTAATCCGCCAAACCCGGCGAGCAAGGCACTAAGCAACATCAGAATCGGCAGGCTGGCGAACAGCGCGGTCTTACCGCGAAGGCCAAAATCCTCATACGCCTGACGCGGACGCTGTTCCTTCCATTTGGCGTGTTGCGGCGGCCGTTTGTGGATGAAAAAGTCGATCGCGTATTGGATCGATGCGCCGGCTGCGGCGAAATGCCGGATTATCTCTTCATTGTCGAAGAGCACATCGCCGTCGTAATGCCCTACGCGAAGCATGGTAGAGCGGCGGAACGCGCACGTGCCCGGATAGTCGCCGATTCGCAGCGTCGCGCGATTGATCAACATCCGGGCCGCTTCCATGGCGGCCCACCACGGCAAGGGCGAGAGATAGTTTTGCGGGCGGACGACCTCGGCTTCGTCGAGCAGCGCGCACATTCTCTCGACGTCGGCCGGTGTGTAGCGGATGTCGTCATCAGCGAGGATGATCTTCTCGCGGGATGATTTTTCCACGCCTGTGTGAATGCCGTTCACCTTGTCGTTCATGTAGCCGAAGCGACGGTCTACTGATTCGTGACGGCAAACACCGCGCCAGGTCTGCGAGTGCTGCGAGAACACCTCTTCAGGCGATCCGTCGACGACGACGACCTCGCAATCCGCGGTTCGTAACATTGCAAAGTAAGACGCGAACTCCTGCGCCTCAGGTGCAGTAAACGCACCGCGGCGAATTGGCAGCAGGTACGTGCAGCGATTCACGAGTGGTCACGCACGTGCTTAGAACGCAAACCCAAAACTGAAGTGGAATGCTCCGGCAGCTTCATCAAAGCGCGGATCAGGATTAACACCGTAGTCGAGGCGAATCGGACCGATTGGGAGCTGATATCTCAGCCCAACACCGATTGCGTAGCGCATGTTCTGCAGCCCGGCGTCGACGCGTGCGAACGGATCCTTCGCGCCGGGGAGCAAGTTGCCGGCGTCATAAAAGATCGCACCCTGCAGCTCGCCAAAGATTGGGAACGTGTATTCCACGTTGAAGACGCTGAAAAATTCGCCGCCGATCGGATCGCCGCGATCATGCGGCCCGAGATCGCGTTCCGTAAAGCTTCTTACCGTACTGCTGCCACCATTGAAAAAACGCTCATCGATTGGAATCCGGGAATAAACCGAACCGCTCCCACTGAGCGGATAAATGATGCCGGCGCGAGCACCAAGTGCGAGCGAGGACCTGCGGAACCACCGGCCCATCGCACTTCCTGACGGCTGCGTGATGCCTGGCGGCTGCGGCAACGCGTCGCGCGAAGCAAACGGAAGATAGAAACTCACACGCGCAGTGCTGCGAATGAATTCCACCTGGCTTCCGAGCGCGTCCGACGCGATATCGAAAGTATTATCGAAGATAAATCCGCGGGGCGAAACGAACGGATTTTCGCGCAGATCGAGAGTCTGAGTAAAACCAACCGTGTTCACTTCGTACGACTTTCGGCCGAGGAAGAACGGCGCGATGTCGGAACTCGTCAGCTTTACGTGACGAGCAGAGGCGAATACGCCAACATGGTATTCCTTTGTGAAGTCGCGGCTCAATTCAACACGACCGCCGATCTCGAACTTTGAGTAGCCATCGAAGTCGAACGTGAGAGCTGAGAGCTGAGCTTTCAGGTGGTTCTCCGTGTCGAACAGATAGGGATCTTCGAACGTGATTTCACCTTTGTATCCCCGCTGCGAGATCTCCGCCGAGGTAGTGAGCGGCCGTCCGTAGCCAAACAGGTTACGGTCCCGATATGAGGCGCCAACAATTGCGCCTGCATATGTGCCATAGCCTAACGAAAAGCCAAATTCCTTGCTCTTCGCCTCTTCCGCGGAGATCTCCAGACGCAGCTGATCTCCGTCGACGGGGACTGGTTTGATCTGCAGATTTGTGAACAGACCGCTGCGCATCAGCTTTCTAAACCGTTCGTCGACTTCTTTCGGGTTATAGACTTTGCCACTGAGCGACGTAAATCGCCGCTCGACGTAGCTCGGCCGCAAACGCCTCAACCCTGTGACGCTGACGCCATCGAAACGATAAAGCGGTCCTGGCGCAATCGTCACCTGCACCGGAACCCGGCCTGCGCGCGCCGCCTGCGGTTCACCGATGGCATCAATCTTCACTTCGTAGTAGCCGCGCGCCTTGTAATATGCCTCCAGCCGGCGGGGAATATCGGATACGCGTCCGTCGGTGTACGGTTGCTCGAGCAGGTCCCGCAGCTCGCCTTGCAATTCCGCAGGTGCGAAAACCGTGCGGCCGCGGAAGCTAACGCCGCCAAAGGAATATCGCCGACCCTCCACAATTGCGATCGTGACATCCACTTGTCTGCCATCCGCGCTGAAGCGATAACGCGGCGGCTGGACGACTGAATCGAGAAAGCCCTCCGCCACATAGACGCGGCGCACCAGGTCTACGCCTTCATCGAGGTCGGACGCGACGAACGGCAGCTTGCGCTCTGCCTTCGAGTATCGCTCGCGTGTAGGACCGACGGCATAATCGAACAACTTGTCGGAAGGCTGGCTACTGTTGCCGACGAAATTGACACTCCCAAGCGTCACCAGCGGGCCTTCGCTAACGGCGAGCCGCAGGCGATTGCCTCCGAGCAGGGAGTATTGCACGTCCACCTTCGAGTAGCCGTGCTTCCGATAAAACACTTCGAGAAAGAACGCAGCGTCATCCGCACGCGCCGCTGTCAGCCCAAATTGCTCAATCGCCGCAATCTGCTCTTTGAGCTGCGATCGCAACGCCTTAGCGTCGAAAGCACGGATGCCGCGGAACTCGACGTTCGCATTCTGCGCAATTTTATTTTGTTGTTTAGCGACGGCATGTTGCTCGCGATCCCGCTGCTCCGGGTGCGGCGCCTGAACTGCAGTTTGAGCTTCGGCGAGCGAAACGATCAGCATTGCGCAGCAACAAACCGCGACCATCCGGCCCGGCATATTACCGGAACCTCACCAGGTATTTGACCATTCCGCGAAAATCGCCACCCACGCCAATATCACCGATCACGACCCAGTTATCGTTGATCTTGTAACGAGCAGACGCGGTTTGTTGGCCGGTGCGCGGATCGACGTTCCCGAGATCGAGCTGCAAGTTATCGAACACCGAATTGCTCTTCGTTTCGTCGCCTTTCTTGAAGACCTTGCGATAGAGCTGCTGCACGAGCAGCATCGCCGCCTTGCCCGCGAGCACGTTGCCTCCACCGAGCAACTCTTCGCGCGTCGCCCCAGTAGCAAGCAACGAGATGATTTCTTCCTGCGGCAACGGCGGTTCGCTTGTGAACACCGCTTCAGGGGTGTTCACGGTTCCGTAGACATATACATGCACCGTATAATCACGAATCACGGAGACGCCCTGCAGGTCGAGTGTCGGATTCAGCGAATCAGCCGAATCGAAGTAGAGGAACCCCTGCTCAATCTCAAGCCGGCTGAACGGCAGCGTCGCCTCTACTTTATCGAGTCGCACATTTCCTTCGAGGCCCGGATGCAAGCCCGTTCCGCCGAGATGCAGGTCTACAATCGCACCGCCGTTCGCGAGATTGCCGCGCACTTGAAACGGCTCCTTTGTTTTCACGGCGACGTCGAATTTCCAGTCTCGCAGCGGCGGCGCGGGGAACGACAGCGCAGTCTCTGTGGAAGGTGGCTTCGGACGCGGGGCGGGGCGACCCGGCAGACCGATTGGAATCAGATCAATGTTTTTGAGGAAGTGGCTGTCGGTCAGCGCAACCGTCCCGGTGACGCTCGCGGTCGCGAGCGGACCCTGCACGCGAACATCCGCATCGGCGCGCGCAGTTAGATCGTCGCTGCGCGCGACGAGCACGGCGTTTGCGCGGAGCCGCAAGTCGATGATTGGAGTGGTCAGCTTCGGAAATGTGACACTTCCTCCGATTGTGAACGGACCGCCCGCCAGGTCGCCGCTAAAGCGTTGAATGGTTAACGTGTCGCCGGCGAAGTCGAGCCGCGACTTGAATCCTCTCACCGCCGGCAGTGTCGAATTGCTGAACCGCATCAGATTGACGGTCATGTCGCCCGAGCCGCTGAGCACGGGCTTCGCGACGGTGCCGTTGATATTTATGTCGAGCGCGATTTCGCCATCCAGCTGTTCGATTCCGT
>JACDHZ010000138.1 GCA_013820755.1 Chthoniobacterales bacterium | reverse complement strand
TCGATCCGAATGACGACAGCGCCATTGCCGAGCTGAACAATTTCCGGCAACCGCAGTTGGTGACCGTCAGAGACAGCATCGAATTGCCTGTTGTAGCGGCGTTCCGCTTACTTGCGGCGAAAGTCGCTTCACAACATCCCATCCTGCTGAAAGACACGCTCGGTGCGGCGCCCGGCTCTGATTTCCTCCGCACGCTCCTTACCGCGTCGATCAGCATCGGCTCACTGCTTTGCGACGGAATCGGCGACGCAATTCTTGTGCAGGGCGAGGAAGCTCCGGGACAGGCGTTGCGTTTGAGCTACAACATCCTGCAAGCGGCAGGCACTCGCATTTTCAAGACAGATTACGTCGCCTGCCCGTCATGCGGACGAACGCTTTTCAACCTGCAGACTACTACCGCGCGCATCAAAGCGGCGACCTTGCACCTGAAGGGTGTGAAGATCGCCGTGATGGGGTGCATCGTGAACGGCCCCGGCGAAATGGCCGACGCAGATTTCGGCTATGTGGGCGGCGCACCCGGAAAGATCAATCTTTACGTCGGCAAGACAGCAGTGAAGTTCAACATTCCGGAAGCTGAAGCCGTCGACCGGCTACAGGACCTGATTCGCGAGCACGGAAAGTGGATCGAACCGACCCCAGAGACTGAGCCCGCGCTGGTCTAGTCGCGTCTCTTGTAGTTCAGCTGCCGCGAGAGCAGCCATCGAACGCCGAACATGTCGACGGTGGCGCGGACCGCCCGGTCGCCGAGTCCGTATTTACTGACGCCGAACTTCCGCGGACGATGGTTCACAGGAACTTCCACCAGTTTGTAACCAGCGCCTTTGATGAGTGCCGGGATAAACCGGTGCATCCCTCTGAACGGCACGAGAGCCTGGACGCATTCGCGGCGCATCGCCTTCAACGTGCAGCCAGTATCGCGCACGCCATCTTTCGTAAACCGGCTCCGCACGAAGTTCGCGATGCGGCTCGTCAGGCGCTTCACAAGAGTGTCTTTTCGCTTCGTGCGATAGCCGACTGCGAGGTCGGCGCCGCGATCGATCACGTCCAGCAGGGTCCGAATGTCAGCGGGATCGTTTTGCAAATCGCCGTCGATCAGTACGGCGGTGGCGCCATTCGCAGCGTGTAAGCCAGCATACATGGCAGCGCTTTGGCCTGCATTTTCTGCGAAGCGCAAAATCCGAACACATTCGCTGTCTCTCATCCGCGTCACGGTGGCGTCGGTGGAGCCGTCATCCACGAAGATGATCTCATAATGCAGCCCGCTAAGTGCAGCTTCGAGCTCGGATTGCAGGATCGGCACGTTCTCCTCTTCGTTAAAGAGCGGCACCACGACCGATACGTCGGGCCGCTTCGCTGCAGCGTTCATAAGGGCAAGGTGCGATAGTTTTTGCAGACGAACACCTGCACTTGCCGAATTGGGAAGTCGAACCGTCGCACCTCAATCGTCGCGACTAGATCGGTCGACGCAAATGCTGCACGGATATTCCGTGGAGCTTTATTCCTGCCGTTCCCCTGCACGTATAATGCGGTGCGCCCCGCGAATGGATTACCGCCTTCCTCCGTGTAAATGTCGCCGCCTTCCGGCGCGGGATTGGCCGGCGCGGGCAGGAATTCGTCGTAACGAGGCCAGAACGAAAACTGGTTCGTGATGTCCTGGGACTCGACGATGTAAACAGGTGGGTGCCCCGGACCTTCAGCTCGCCTGTCGCGGAAATAGAATGCGAGCTCGGACGCGCGGTCTCGTTCGTCAGCGATCATGAAAACGCGCTCACCGAGCTGCGCCTCGACGTCATGTCGCACTTGTTCAACTGCCGCCGTTAACGATTGCCAGCCGCGCATCCGATCTGCCGGATCTGCCCGCGGAAGAGCATAGCCGCCGGTGCGGAGCAGGTCGCTGTTAAGTGCAAGAACGCTCATGACAAGGCCGAGCAGCAGCGCCGCCGCAGTCCACCATCCGATGGCGGGGCGCGACTCGATGCGTTCCCGCCAGTACGAAGCGGCGAAGATCCCAAGGCTCAGGAATGCAAGGCCGTCCCAATTCGGATTTGCGGCGCGGTTGATAGAAAGCAGGAAGTACAATGCAAACACTGGGACGCCGAACCACAGGAGGAATATTCCCTTGAACTGCTGGGTCGCGCGGCGCGATCGCGCGATCACGGCCCAGGCTAGACCGAAGAAGATCAGGGGCGAGTAAATCAGAAAGTGGATGCCCAAAAATGACACGAGCTCAAGCGGATTGAAGTGCGGCACTTCATCGAGGCTGCCGCGCGACCGCAAATGACTCAGCGTTGCCCATGCATGTTGCTGGTTCCAAATTAGCGGCGGAATCGTGCAAAGGAGGAACACCACGAGCAGCGCGTAGAATCCGGGCCGGCGAAACTCGCGCCGCAGCCGAGGAGTGAGCGCGAGCACCAGGAAGACCGACAGCAGCTGCATCGCGTTTGTGTATTTGCAAAGGAAGCCGATGCCGATCAGCAGCCCTGTGAGAGGCCAGAACCAGGAGAAATCCGGCGCGCGTTCGGTTGCGAGCCAGAACGTGTACATTGCCGCCACCCAAAAGAAAATCGAGAGCGGGTCGATCGTCATCACGAAGGAGCCGATATTGAAGATCGGGGTGACGTTTAGCGCGATGATGAGCCAAAAGCCGGTTCCCTCACTGAACAGGCGCCGCGCAAAGTAGTAAAGCAGCAGGGATGTCCCGGCGCCCAAGATCGGACTCCAGAAACGCACTCCAAACTCATTCGCGCCGAAGAGTGACGCACTCGACCAAATCGCAAATGCCACACCAGGGCCTTTGCTGAAGTATGCAGGGGCCAACCGCTCCGACCACATCCAATAATGCGCCTCATCGAACGACAAATCGGTCGTGCCAATCAGCGTAAGCCGAATTGCGGTCAGTACACCGAGGAAGAGCCAGACTGCCCGGGTCGTGCTCACGTAGCAGGAGTGCCGAGCAGCCGCGGGTTCCGCTGAAACAACGCCGGCGCCCAACGTGGAGCGGCCCAACGCCACGCCAACTGCAGCAATGCGAGCACGATCAATGCTTCACCCGCTGCAAGAAACGCGGTGCCGACCACGTCACTCGGCCAGTGCGCGCCGAGATAGATGCGCGAGTAGCCAATCGCAGCCGCGGCGATGAAATAGAGCCACCCCCACCGCCGGAAGAAAAGGGTGCAGCAAATCGCAATCACGACATTGTCCGTGGTGTGGCCGGACGGGAACGAAGAGCCAGATTTGTTGCGTTTCTCGGGCTTGGAATAATGAATGCGCGGTGTTTTGAACAACGTGAGGAACTTCGGCCGTGCCTTCTGGAGTTGTACCATGCGGACGATCTGCGCGTCCTTTGGACGGATGCGCCCGACGAGCGACTTTAACGTTGGCACGAACAGCGCGTCGGCGACACCGAGTGCGATTAGCACGCACAAAACGAACGCGCGGCCCTTGAATCCACCGGATATTAGCGCATACAGCCCGACAAGGACGAGGAGCGGCTTCCAAATTTCGACGTCACTGATTGCTGCCATGAACAAGTCAAGCGGGGGACTCGTCCATCGTTCGTTGATAAGATGAAAAATCGCCTGATCCATCATTCCGCTGCGGCCGCGCAGCGGGGCGGCCACGTTACGAAGCAACGCGGGGCGAAACAAGCGATTATGCTGCGCGCGCGGCGCGCTGGTGCCGTCGCATGCGGGGCAGTTCTGGTCGGAATTTCGAACGTGGTGGCCGCGCCTACTGTGTCAGCACCACCGGCCAAAGAGATTCTGTCGATGGCTCGCATGCAACAGGCGGGCCAGGATGTCGACCTTCAGGGGCAGCTCCGACAGGCGGACAAGATCGTGCCCTTCCGGTTGACTCAATCCGGCGGCGTCACCCGTTACAGTTTCACAAATCCTGACGAGGCGCTGCAACTGCGGCTTGGCGCAGCGGACTCGAAGCTCGAGGAGATCAGCAGGGAGGGTGTGGACAAAATCTCAGGACCGGAATTCGAACAAAACGTTCGGGGCACGCCTGTGACCTACGAGGATCTCGCGCTGAAGTTTCTCTATTGGCCGAATGCGAAGGTCGTGGGCGAGGATTCTACTAACACGCGTCGCGTCTGGAAGCTTGATCTGCAGCCGCCAACCCGCCAATCGCAGTATTCACGTGTTCTAGTCTGGACCGAGCAACAGAGCGGCGCGCTGATGCGAATGGAGGGTTACGATTGGAACGGAAGACTCGCGAAGCGTTTTGAAGTCGTTTCGGTCCAGAAAATCGAAGGCCGCTATTTCTTGAAGCAAATGCGCATCGAGGCCATTCAGGCCGAGACCGGAAAGGTGCAGTCCCGCACCTACCTCGAGATTAAAAAGTAGTTCGGCCCGTGCGGTCAGAGCTGGCGCGGCGGCTTCGGCTGCGGTATTTTCTGCTTCTCATGAAACGGATCGTCACCTTTGCAGCTTTCCTCTGCGCCTTCGCACCCACCATCTTCGCTCAAAATGCAGCGCCGGGGGTTTCCAGCCAACTCCCGACGCTGACACTTTACGCCGGCGCCCCCAATCGACCGGTCGATTTGACCCTTGCTTTTCAGGACCCTGATCTCACCCCCGCGGTGCGGTTGCAGACCGTCGTTGGACCAATCGATGTAGCGCTTTACCAGCGCCAGAAACCAATCACGGTCGCAAATTTTCTACGGTACGTCGATGAAGGCCGCTACTTCGTAACCGACCCGACCACACAACAGCTCGCTTCAAGCTTCATCCATCGGTCCGTGCCAAACTTCGTGATCCAGGGCGGCGGGTATATCGGCACTGTTCATCCCACCGCAGCTCCAGCGATCCAGCCGACGGCTGTGCAGGAGCTCCCGCCAATCCAGAATGAACCTGGGATCTCGAACAAACGGTCCACCGTCGGAATGGCGAAATCCCCGACCGACCCTAACAGTGCGACGAGCCAATGGTTCATCAATCTCTCGGACAACAGCGCAAGCCTCGATACGCAGAACGGCGGATTTACGGTCTTCGCAACCGTTATCGGCAACGGCATGAACATCGCCGATCGGATCGGCGCATTTTCACCGGAGAATTTCGGCTCGCCGTTTGAATCGATTCCGTTGCGCAACTGGGTTTCGCCCGATCGTGTCGAGGTGCCGAATCTGATAAGCTTGCCAGCCATCGCCAGGGTCAATCCGGTGCCCTCGCCGCTCACGTTCACGGCCGTGAGCGATAATGCCGCTGTCGTCGACGTGAAGGTAAGCGACGGAAACCTGTTGATCGCTGGCAAAGCCGCCGGCACTGCTCACGTCACCGTCACCGCGAAAGACGCCGACGGCGCAATGGTCTCGCAAAGCTTTGCTGCCAATGTGGCGAACCCGCCCGGCCGTCTCGTGAACATCTCCACCCGGGCGCGTGTCGGCACTGGCGATGATGTGATGATTGGCGGCTTCATCATGCGCGGCGACGCGCCGAAGCGCGTTATCATCCGAGCGCTTGGACCTACGTTGGCAGCGAGCAACATCAGTGGCATCTTATTTGACCCGAAACTCGAGCTGTATAATGGAGCGGGCGAGTTAATCGCGTCGGACGATAACTGGGCGGATTTCCAGAGGCAGGCAATCGTCGACACCCAGCTCGCTCCGACATTCAGAAGCGAATCGGCGATCGTTACGACTCTTCCGTCGAGTAGCGCTGGCACCCCTTATACCGCGATTGTGCGGGGCGCGCGAGACACGATGGGTGTCGCGCTCGTCGAGGTGTATGACCTCGATGCGGGCCCCGGTTCGACGCTGCTGAACATCTCAACTCGTGCGAAGGTGGGGACGACGGATGAGGCCTTGCTGATCGGCGGATTCTTCGTCAGAGGCCTCGATGCGAAGCGCATTCTGATTCGCGCACTAGGGCCATCGCTGCCGAGCGTTTTGGAAACGTTGGCCGATCCAACGCTTGAGCTCCGAGATAGCAACGGCGCCGTGGTGGAGGCGAACAACGACTGGCAAACTGGTGCTCACGCGTCGGATATTCAGGCAAGCGGAATCGCGCCGATGAATGCGAAAGAATCGGCGGTGCTACAGACGCTCGCTGCCGGTTCGTACACCGCGATCGTCCGCACTAACAACAATACCGCTGGAATCGGCTCGGTCGAAATTTACCAGCTGCCGTAGTGGGGGAGGTCGACGTTACGGCTCTGCGGCAACAGCGCGTCTTGGCCCGCTACTCCTCGGCCGGGCGCCGCGCACGATTTCAGCAAAGCTGTGCGGGTCGAGGCTCGCGCCACCAACAAGCGCGCCATCGATATCGGGCTGCGACATCAGCGTGCGTGCGTTGTCCGGTTTGACGCTGCCGCCATACTGAATCCGGATCTTTGTTGCGGTGGCATCATCCGAGATTTCGCCGAGCGTGTGGCGAATGAACGAATGCGCTTCCTGCGCCTGCTCCGCTGAGGCTGTTCTACCCGTGCCGATCGCCCAGACCGGCTCGTAGGCAATTACGATGTCGTCCATCTCCTTCGCACCAATCTCGGCGAGGCTGCCGCGCAATTGTTGACACAGAACACGTTCCACTTCGCCGCGGTCGCGCTGCTCGAGCGTCTCGCCGACGCAGACGATTGGCCGGAGCGAAGCGTCGAGTGCGACGCGCACTTTGCGGTTCACGATCTGATCGGTTTCACCGAGCAATTGCCGTCGTTCGCTGTGACCGAGTACGACATACCGCACAAACAAATCCCGCAGCATCGCCGCGCTGATTTCGCCCGTGAACGCGCCGCCGCGTTCCCAATACATGTTCTGCGCGCCGATCTTGATGGTCTCGGAGCTGCCGAGCGCTTCGCTCACTTTTGCGATCGCGGTGAATGGCGGGACGATGACTACTTCTACGTCGGAAACGTCGCCGATCTCCCGCAGCAACGTCTCCACAAACGACGCCGCTTCAGCCTGCGTCATGTTCATCTTCCAATTGGCGGCGACTATTTTCTTACGCATACGATTTTCGACAGACTGAACAGAATCCAGGGAATGACTTGAGGCCGGTGGAAGCCATTTTGTTCATCCTGTCTAAACTCTATCGGTCAACGCTGCGACGCCCGGGAGCTCCTTGCCTTCGAGCAGCTCCAGTGACGCGCCGCCGCCGGTCGAAATGAAGGTCATCTTGTCCGCGAGTTCGGCTTGCTTCACAGCAGTCACCGAATCCCCACCGCCGATAATGCTCGTGGCGTTTGCGTTTGCGACTGCTTCCGCAATTGCGATTGTGCCACGGGCGAAATCGGGAATCTCGAAAACCCCGAGCGGTCCGTTCCAGAGAATCGTTTTTGCCTGTGCTATCTCCCTCTCGTACAGCGCGATCGTCGCCTGGCCGATATCAAGCGCCTGCCAGCCTTCAGTGATGCCCTGCCCTTCAGCGATGTTGCCGGTGTTGCGCGTACGTGCTCCGGCTTTGAATTCATCTGCTTCGATCGCGTCGACGGGCAGCAGGAATTCCACCCCCATCTTTTTCGCGTCCGAAAGCAGCTCGCGCGCGAGCTCAAGCTTATCCTCCTCGACCTTGCTCGCGCCGACCGGCGTACCCATTGCTTTCCAGAACGTATTGGCCATCGCGCCGCCGATCAGAATTGTGTCCGCTCGATGCATCAGCGCTCTGATCACCTCAATCTTATCCGATACCTTGGAACCGCCCATGATCACCACGAAAGGTTTCGCAGGCTCCTCGAGCTCTCCGCGAAGGTAATTCAGCTCTTTCTCCATCAGGAACCCCATCGCTGATTGCCCGACAAACCTTGAGATCCCCGCGGTGCTGGCGTGCGCCCGATGGGCCGCACCGAACGCATCGTTCACATAAACGTCGCCGAGCCTCGCCAGCGCCTGTGCGAACCCCGCATCGTTCG
>JACDHZ010000292.1 GCA_013820755.1 Chthoniobacterales bacterium | reverse complement strand
GCGCGCGACTTCAGCCGCCACTTCGGATTTTCCGACGGCAGTCGGTCCTACAATGAAGAAGACGTTCTTCATTCCTGCCGCTCTCACTCGATTTGAACTTCGCTGCCGAATACGGAGTTCGAGCACCTGGCGCGCTTGCGCGTGCGCTGAATCACTGAATAAGCTATTCACCCGTAGCGCCAGCGCCATTGCAAGCATATACCAAACGCAGCTCGGGCATCATTGCGGTCTGTACGCCTTGTCGATCTTGATGTTGCCTTCCTCTGCGCGGATCGTGAATGTCGCACCGCTCCCGCCCCTGATGTCGGTTGTCATCTGCTGCACATCTTCGGCCCCGGTCTCGCCTAGAAGATGATTCCGCACGTGTCCGCTCCGAGTCGCGGCATCCAGACGCAGCGCCGCAGCCGATGGCAGCAGAAGCGAGACATCGCCTTTGCCGACATCAAAGGACATGGAGAGCGGCATCTCTTCCCACCAGTTGTACACAACATCGATGCCGCCAACGCCCAACGTGACCGCCGCCGGACTGAAGCAGCTTTCCATATTGATGCGTCCGCTCGTTAGGCGCGCTTCGATGCTGGGCCCCCGCAACCCTTCCAGTAGAATCTCACCCTGCGAAAGCTCGGCCTTGATGACGCAGTTTTGCGGCACAAGCAACGTGTACTCAACTGTCCCGGAACGATCAGCGAGCAAACCCTTCGCAGGTGGCTGATACCCGGTATCGATTGTCATGCTGTCGCCGGAAACCGCGACGTTCACTTGGATTCTGCTTAGTCGCTCCTTAGTGAAAGCGCGCTTGTAGGCCTTCAATGTGATCTCACCATCCGTCGACCCGTAAATGAGTATTCGGCCGTCAATGTTGCGAACGCTGACCGAAGGATGCGCACCAACGGTGTATCGCTGCTCGATTCCTTCGTCGACAATGCCGCCGGCTCGAACATCAACGCACAAAAACCAGAGAAGAATCAGGGTCGATGCAACCGAGGCCGTTTTTTTGATCATTCGGCTACGCTACGATGCGATCCTTTTTCGTCGCAGAGTCGCGGCATCCCTCAGTCCGGCGGTTTGTCTGCTAGACAACAAATCCGTCGCGAAGTTGAATGGTGCGATTTCCGTATTCAGCGTTCTTTTCTGAGTGCGTGACCTGCACAATCGTGGTGCCCTCGCCGTTCAGGCGCTTGAACAACTCCATGATTTCCTCGCCTTGACTGGAGTGAAGGTTGCCGGTCGGCTCGTCGGCGAGGATCAGTTTAGGATTGGAAATGATAGCGCGTGCCACGCCAACGAGCTGCTGTTGCCCGCCCGAAAGCTGCCGCGGATAGAGATCCTTTTTCCCGACAATATGGAAGCGATCGAGCGTGTCCGCGACCATCGCGGCGCGCTCACTCTTGCTGACGTGCCGGTATGAGAGGGGAATCTCTAGGTTCTCGTAAACGGTCAGATCATCAAGCAGATGATATTGCTGAAAGACGAAACCGATCTGTTCGTTTCGTAACGTCCCGCGCTCCTTCGCTTTCAGGTTATGCACGGCGGTTTCCTGAAAAAAATACTCACCACTCCATGCGTTATCGTGCAGACCGAGAACATGCAGCAGCGATGATTTTCCAGCACCCGATGGCCCCATAATCGACACGAAATCGCCTTCTTCGATCCTGAGATTGATGTCGCGGAGGACATAGAAGAACTGACCCTTCGCGAGTGGGTAGAAGCGCTCGATGTGTTTGAGTTGGATCATGAAAACAGACTTAGGGATTTCAGGCGCGAGAGAGAGCTCTAATTGGGTCGACCTTTGCCGCGCGCCGGGCGGGTAAATAGCACGCCAGAAAAGAGACGGTGCCAAGCAGCAGAGAGATCGTGGCGAAGGTGAGCGGATCGGCGGCGTTCACGCCGAAGAGCAGGTTCGCAAGGACGCGCGTGAGAGCGAACGCTCCCGCAACACCGACGCCGATGCCGATCAACGCAAGCGTCATGCCCTGGCTGATGACCATGCGCAGCACATCGCCTTGCTGCGCGCCGAGCGCCATGCGAATGCCGATCTCCTGGGTGCGTTGCGTGACTGTGTAAGCCATCCCGCCATAGATGCCGACCGCCGCGAGGAGCAGCGCCGCCCCGGCGAAGACACTGAAGAGCAACATCGAGACGCGGCGCGAGCCGATCGAGGCCGCAATCACGTCCTCCATCGTCTTGACGTTGAAAATCGGGAGGTCCTTATCGAGCGCGAGCACTTCGCGTCGCAGTGTCGTTGTCATCGCCGCGGGATCCGCCGCTGTGCGGATGGCGAGCGTCATGAAACCCCAACTGCCATCCTGCGCGTGCGGTGTGTAGATTTGCGCTCCGCTTTCTTCTTCGAGCGCGCCCGGCTTGGTCTCCCCGACTACTCCGATAACTTCCCGTGAAAACTTCTCATCGCGCCAGATCCTCAGTTGTCTTCCAATCGCCGCGGTCTCCGATCCGAAATGTTTGCGGGCGACCGCGCGGTTGACGATCACGACCTTCGGCCCATTCCCGTCGTCGCGTTCGTCGAAGGCTCTGCCGGCGAGCAGAGGAACCTGAAGCGCTTCGAAATAAGCGGGCGTGATGGTGGACCAGCTGGCGTTGACCGCTTCATCGGCATTGAGTGGCCGGCCTTCCGGCACGAAGGCTCGTCCGATGCCGTAGTCGCTCGCGCCGAGCGGCAGATTCACGCCCGCGCCGGCCGCCTCGACGCCGGGTAACGCCTTTAATCGCTCGGTCAGATGG
>JACDHZ010000027.1:332-22140 GCA_013820755.1 Chthoniobacterales bacterium | reverse complement strand
TGCACGTTCGGCGCTCTCCTTCTCTCGAATGCGAGTCTTTGTCATAAACACGGGGACCGAGCTCCTACTCGGCGACGTCATCAACACGCATTTGGCGTTCATCGCACGCGCGATCTTTCCCCTTGGACTACGCGTGGATCGGCAGGTCGCGATCCCTGATGGCGCTTCTATTCATCAATCGCTCGCGGAGGCGTTCGGCGCGTCGGACATTCTGTTTGTAACAGGCGGCCTCGGTCCAACTACTGATGACGTGACGCGTGAAGCAACGGCGGAGTTGCTCGCGAGACCATTGCGACGCGACGCCGCCATCGCAGGCGTGATCACCGCGCACCTTGAGCGGAATAGGTTCGCGATGACCGATCGGATTCTGCGCCAGGCCGACGTACCGGAAGGTGCCGTCGTATTGCCTAACGAGAACGGTACCGCGCCAGGGCTGTACCTGCAGGCTGCTGACCAGCGCGGTAGAAAAACACCGCACTTATTTCTCTTGCCCGGCCCCCCACGCGAGCTGCACCCGATGTTCACCGAGTCCGTGGTGCCGATCCTGCGCGGTATTGTTCCATCGGAGCACGCGACCGAGTCTCGTATCTTCAGCATCGCGTGTGTAGGGGAATCGGTTGTCGAGGCGGCAGTGGGTGAGGAGCTTCTGGCGATGCCAGAACTGGAGCTTGGTTACTGCGCACACGCTGGTGCGGTTGACGTTCGTATTCTTGGTTCAGCGGAAAGCGTCAATCAGGCGGAACGCATCATCACTGAGGCGTTTGGGAAGGCGATCTACACATCAGCTGGAGAAACTCTCGAAGCGGTGGTCATACGTCTACTTTCGGAACGAAACCAAACCGTCGCCACGGCTGAGTCCTGCACCGGAGGCTATCTTGCACATCGCCTCACAAACGTGGCTGGCGCTTCAGCGGCATTCCTAGCCGCGGAGATCACCTACGCTAACGACGCAAAGACGAGGGAGCTCGGCGTCAGCGAGCAGTGCATCCAAGAGAACGGCGCAGTGAGCGAAATTGTCGCGAGAGCCATGGCAGAAAGCGTGCGCCTGAAAACGGGCGCGAGTTACGCTCTTGCAACTACCGGTCTCGCAGGTCCCGGTGGTGGATCGGATGCAAAACCGGTGGGCACAGTATTCGTCGCTCTTGCTTCGCCGTCGGACCCGACGAAAGTGCAGCAGTTCCGTTTCCTGAGTGACCGCCAGACGTTCAAGCACCTCACGACTCAACGCGCGCTAGAGATGCTACGTCAGCAGCTGATCGCATCCTGAGCGGTGTTCTACGACTCCACTCGCACCGGAGTTTCCACATTGACCTTATTGTAGAACATCTCCGCGGCCTCCGCTGGCATGCGAATGCAGCCGTGCGATGCCGGATATCCGGGCAGAATGCCAACGTGCATCCCCACACCATCGCCTGTGAGGCGGATGAACCAGAGCATTGGCGCGCCAACAAATCGAGTGCCGCTCGGCGCCGAGTCAATCCGAACGCTAACGCCACCGCGCACTACGCGACCGCTTCGATCTTTGAAGTCGCCGTAGACACTGGAGCGATGATCTTTGTCTTTCTCCATGACGGAGAAACTCCCGGTCGGCGTCATGCCGGCACGTTTGCCGGAAGAAATCGGACTGTCGATCGCCACCTCTTGGCCAGCCATGAGGTAAGCGCGCTGTTTCGATAGTGAAACGACTACGCGTGCGTTCTCCGCGCTGACGCCTGCGTAAACGCTACTATCGATTTTGATGGGCTCCTGCCGGTTTATCAGCTCGGAGGCCTTACGCATCGGCGCCGGTTGGACAGCACTGGCCGGAACAGCCTGACGCGGAATCTGCTGTGGTGCCCCTGGCGGCCGCGCGGGTTGGCGCGGCACCTTTGCTGGAGCTGCCGTCGGCCTTGTCGGCTGACGCGGCACAGGAGTAGGAATTCGTTGCGCACGCGGTGGGACTTGTGCCGCTGTAAATTCGAACGGCGCAAAAAGAATGATTAGCGCCGAGAGCAGCCGCAACGGAGTGACGGTCACAGGTTAAGCTTCAATGTAGCTGTTTACGCGAGACAGCCAACCAGCAAGCCAGCGACTTTCACCGCGTTCCGCCGGAGAATTTTTCACGCGCTCGGACAACACTTTCCGTGCCCATTCGGCGTACTCCCGCGTTGCAGAGCTGCCTCCGGTCGTGCCGGACATTCCGACAAGAACCTGCAGCAGACCCCAGCCGCGGCCATGATAGCGCTCCGTTTCCAACACTCCCTCGCCCTTGAAATTTACGTAATCGACAAGGGCGTAGCAGCCATGAGGAGTGCCGGCAACGCGGTCAAACTGCCGTTGGATGTTCGCCCGATCGCCGGTCGGCGCCGCAGCTAGCATCTTCGGCAGCGATTGCTGCAGCCGCTGGACGAGGAAATCGGCTTGAAGTGCGATCGTATCGGCCAGGAACCGCCGCAATTGCTTCATCTCTGCTTTTTGTGCCGCCGAGGTGAATTCCGTCCGCGATGGCCATGGGCAGCCGGTGCTGCGATTCTTCCGCACAACGTCTGGCACGTATGCGTTCCGTGCCTCCGCGAAGCTGATGAATGCTGGGAAACTCTCCTCGAATGGGCCACGGATTCCTTGCGGATACCAGATGAAATGGCCGATACCAAGGGAAGCAAAGTTCTCGCCGGCGTTCCAGGATGTTAGCCCAGCGACTGTTCCCGCGCACTCGTTACGCCAAACCCTTTTTCCGATTTCAAGCGCTTCGGCGCTCGAGAGGTTCACCTGCGCCGCGTGAGTTCCTGCGCAGAGAACCAGCGCCAGGAATATTGCGCTGGATGCCACCCACGCGTGCCCTCGTGCCCGCCTTGACGCGTCGCCGTTCGACGCTACCGTGCAACTTTCCGCGTCGCCGCTGTTCAGCAGGCATTGCTTCGTTACCAAATCGCTCATGAAAACTCTAGTCACCATCACCCTCGCCCTCCTTATCGCATCCCATGGTTTCGCGCAGGAGAAACCTGAGCTCAAGAACGATAAGGACAAGGTCAGTTACAGCATCGGTCTGGATATTGGAACCACCTTTAAGAAGCAAGCCATGGATATCGATCCGGCCACCTTGCTAAAGGGCCTGCAGGACGGGGTTGCTGGGACCAAGCCATTGATGACCGAAGAGCAGGTGAAGGAAACAATGACAGCGTATTCCAAATCCATGATGGAAAAACAAAGTGCTGCGGCAAAAGAAGCCGGCTCGAAAAGCCTCGCAGCGGGTGAAAAATTTCTGGCAGACAATAAGACTAAAGAGGGCGTAAAGACGACGCCGAGTGGTTTGCAGTACAAGGTCCTGAAGGATGGTAATGGACCTATGCCGAAGGAGACTGATTCGGTCGAGACAAACTACCGCGGCACCCTGCTCGATGGCAAGGAATTCGACAGCTCCTACAAACGCAACGAGCCCGCGAGTTTCCCTGTTAATCGCGTGATCAAAGGTTGGACTGAGGCGCTGCAGATGATGAAGGCCGGCTCGAAATACGAGCTGTGGATTCCACCTAATCTCGGATATGGGGAACGCGGCGCCGGGCAGGATATCGGGCCGAACGAAACCCTGCACTTTGAGGTGGAACTGCTTGGGATCAAGCCTGCCGATACGAAGGGTCCAGAGGCAGCGCAGTCGCCGGAAGAAAAGTCCGAATGAATCCGCTGAGAAACTACTGCGACGCTGTAGCCGCGGTTTGCCACGCGAGGTGGGGAGCGTCGCCCCAGAGATCTTCCAGTCCGTAAAACCTGCGTTTTTCGATGTGGAAAACGTGGACGATTACCTGCATGTAATCGAGCACGATCCACTGGCTGGCGGGAACGCCATCGACGGCTACTGGTCGTGTGGTGTGCTTCTGCTTCAGCTGCGCCTCAATCTCACCCGCGATGGCTTTTAGCTGGGGCTCCGACGTCGCAGAGCAGATCACGAAGAAATCGGTGAACGTGGAGATCTCGCGGAGGTCGAGAACGACGATTTGTTCAGCCTTTTTGTTCGACGCGAACTCTGCGCACGCTTTCGCTAATTCTTCTGAGGTTATCTGGTGGGCTCCTTGTAAAGCTGCTGCCGGCGAATCACCTGTTGGACGGCCGACGGTACGAGATAACGAATCGACCGGCCCGTGGCAACCCTGTTTCTGATGTCTGTCGCAGAAATGTCTACCTGGCGCTGAATTAGCAGGTAATCGCAGGGGGGTATCTCTCGCCCGCGGGTTAGAACCACAAATCGGACCAGCCTCTGAAGGTCATCGAAGCGCCGCCATGTGTGCACTCGCGGGAGGTTGTCCGAGCCGATCAGATAATACATCTCTGCGCCGGGCTTCGATTGCCTGAACGCTTCCACCGTATCGATTGTGAACGAAGGTGGCGGTCGATGAAGCTCAAGCTCATCGAGACGGAACCGCGCCTCATCTGCAATCGCCGCGGCGAGCATCTCGACGCGAGCCGCTCCCGGGGCGGGGACGTGTTCGAGCTTGTGCGGCGAAATCGCTGCCGGAACGAAGACCACCTCGTCGAGCCCTAGTTTTTCGAGTGCTTCACGCGCAAGAATCAGGTGAGCGTGATGAATGGGATCAAAAGTCCCGCCGTAAATACCGATCCTGTTCAATTTCGCCAGTTAGCCACAGGTTTGGCGTCGCCGCCATCATCACGCATAAACATCTACTGGATTGCGAGGTGCGCACTTCTAGAGTTCGTCGTGATGAACCAACATCCGGCCGGTCAACTTCTGCTCGTTGGTGTTCCGGGCACTGAGCTCGATCGCGACACCGCGGCCCTGTATCGGCAGGTACAGCCCGGCGGCTTCATCATTTTCGGCCGCAACATAACCGCTGCTGCGCAACTGCGAAAGCTCATCGACGATCTGCGCGACGTTAGCGCGATCGAGCCGATCATCACGATCGACCAGGAAGGAGGGCGCGTCTCGCGGCTGCGCTTGATCGGGAATGAACCACCCAGTGCTCAGCAGCTACGCGACAAAGGAGATGAGACACTCGTTAGTCACCACGGCCAGATCACGGGTCGCCTGCTGCGCCTCTTCGGCTTCAATCTCGACCTTTGCCCTGTGCTCGATATCGCATTCGACGACGAGGCCGATAATTCGCTGCGAGGCCGATGCTACGGCAACAACGTCGAGCAGGTTGTTCGACTTGCCGGTGCGTTCAATCGAGCCCTGCGAGGAGAGAGGATCGCAACCTGCGGGAAACACTTTCCCGGGTACTCCTCTGCGGAGCTCGATGCACATCACGAGCTCCCGAAAGTCAGACGCTCGCGCGAGCAGCTTGATAGCGAAGAACTCGCCGTATTCCGGCAGTTCCTTACGGCGGTGGACAGCATGATGATCTGTCACGGTTGGTATCCGTGCTTTGATCGGGAGAAGCTCCCGGCATCTCTATCGTCGACGGTAGTGAATGAGCTGCTCCGGCGTGAACTGAAGTTCGGCGGTTTGGTGATGACAGACGACCTCGACATGGGTGCCATCTACAACGAATACGGACTTGAGCAGACAATCCGGATGGCCCTCGGTGCCGGCAACGATCTTGCCATGATCTGCCATCGCGTTGATGCAATCACACAAGCTCGTGACACGATAGCTGCATTGCCTGCCGCTGACGTGGACGCTGCGCTGCAGAATGTCGCGCGGTTCAAAGCAAGGATGGCTCCGCCGGATGCGTTCTCCGAGTCGGCATTTCGACAGCTGGACGACGAAGTTTGGAAGCTGCGCGTGGAGGTGCTCGGCGCGGAGCGCGCTTCGGAGCAGAGCCCTGAAGACGGCAAGCGCTCACCGGTGGAAACATACTGATAAGGCCCAACGATTGACGCTGCGGACGCGAGCCCATAATCTTCGCGCGTGCAATCCGAACTGGAGCAGCTCCTGATCCTGCAGGATCGCGATCAGAAGATTAAGCAAATCCAGAACGAGCTCACCACGCTGCCGCGTCAACGCGCGCAACTGGAAGCGCAGATCACGGCAGCGGCTGCCGGCCTTGAGGCGTTGAAGCAGCGTTCCCGCCAGATGGAAGTCGATCGCAAGAAGCTCGAGCTCGATGCGGGCACGCGGACCGGGAGCATCAACCGGCTGAAGACGCAGCAGTATGAAACTCGGAAAAACGAGGAGTTCCGCGCGATCGGCAACGAGATCGAGCGCTATGCTAAAGAGATCCAGCAGATCGAGGATCAGGAGCTGGAGCTCATGGATCAGACGGACAAACTGAAGATCGAGATCGCCGCCGAAGATAAGAAGGTCTCAGCGGCTCGAGTCTCCGTCGCCAAACAGATGAGCGACCTCGAGCAAAAAGCTCACGCGTTAGAAACCCGGCTCCAGGGGTTGAGCAATGAGCGCGCGGAAATCGCGAACCGCGTCGACGAGGATGTGCTCAATCGGTTCGAACGGTTGTTCAAGAGCAAAGGCGATGCTGCGATCGTCGCGTTGCGTCACGACGTCTGCACGGGCTGTCACATGAAGATTACGCCGCAGACAGCGCATCGCGTGAAAAGTGGCCGCGAGATCGTCAGTTGCGAGCAGTGCGGCCGAATTCTCTTCTGGGAAGATTAGTCGTCGACCGGCGAAAAACGGGCACCGCGTCAGACGTTGAAACGGAATTCGACCACGTCGCCATCTTTCACGACGTATTCCTTCCCTTCAATCCGGAGTTTCCCGGCTTCGCGCGCTTTAGCCAACGAGCCGAGCCCGACAAGGTCGTCGAAGTGCACAGTTTCGGCTGCGATGAAGCCGCGTTCGAAGTCACTGTGAATCACCCCCGCAGCTGAAGGTGCTTTGTCCCCCTCGTGGATTGTCCACGCGCGCGTCTCTTTTTCCCCGGTCGTGAGATAGGTCCGCAGCCCTAACAAGTGATAAACGGCACGAATGAGCGCGCTCACACCGCTTCCTGTGACACCTAGATCGCGCAGATATTCCTTCGCCTCCGTATCGCTCAAATCAACTAGCTCGCTCTCTATCTGGGCACTGATGACGACCGCTTCGCTGCCGAAGTGGTTCTTCGCGTATTCCTGAACCGCGCGTGCGTGTTGGACGGCACCACTCGATTCGTCGTCGCCTGCAATAGGCGCGAGATCCGACTCCGCGACATTGCATGCGAACAGCGTCGGCTTGGAGCTGAGCAGGAAGAAATCACGTGCAATCGCGCACTCATCCTCCGACAACTCAAACGTGATCGCCGGCTTACCCGAGTCGAGGTGCGGCAATAGCTTCTCGATCACTACCGCTTCCGCCTTGGCTGTCTTCGAGCCCGCACGCACATCTTTCTGTAATCGGTCCCGTCGCTTCTGCAGCGAAGCGAGATCGGCGAGCACAAGCTCGGTGTTGATCACCTCGATGTCGCGGATCGGGTCGATCGTGCCGCTGACGTGATGGATGTCGCCATTCTCGAAACACCGGACGACTTGCACGATCGCGTTTACCTCGCGGATGTGGCTGAGGAACTGGTTACCGAGGCCTTCGCCAGCGCTCGCCCCTTTCACCAGACCGGCGATGTCGACGAATTCGATCGCGGCCGGAATTATCTTCTGCGAACGGGAGAGCTTCGACAGCACTTCGAGGCGCGGGTCCGGAACCGTCACGACACCGAGGTTCGGATCTATGGTGCAGAACGGGTAATTTGCAGCCTGCGCTTTCCGCGTGCGAGTGACGGCATTGAAGAGCGTCGATTTCCCGACGTTCGGCAGGCCGACGATTCCAGCGCTCAGCATAAGGCGCGCAGGTTACTGCGGATGCGCGGAAGTCGCAATGTAGAAGCGGCCTACCTCGGTGCCGCGACCTGTGATGTGGCCGCAGAATTCGCGGCCAAGGCCCTCCCACATTTTCAGACGGGCGTGCGGACAAACAGCAGCCGCAGGCTGTTAAGCACGACGACAACGGTGCTGCCCTCGTGCGCTACAACACCCAGCGACAGAGGAATGCCACGTGTGATCGAAAGCAGGGCCATGATGATGACCGTGCCGAGCGCAATCGTAATGTTCTCGCCGATGATGCGTTTTGCCCGCCGGCTCAATTTGTATGCCGTGACGAAGTTCTCCAGCCTGTCATTCATCAAAACGACTTCGGCCTGCTCCATCGCCGCATCTGACCCGCGCGCACCCATCGCGACGCCGACATCCGCCGCAGCAAGCGATGGCGCGTCATTCACCCCATCACCGATCATCGCAACTTTCCCTCCCAGGCGCTTCAGCGCCTGAAGCGCAGCGACCTTGTCCTCCGGTGACAACTGCGCCTGCACATCGTCCACGCCGGCGGCGCGTGCGATCAACGTCGCCGTCGCCGCACGGTCGCCGGTTAACATCACCGTCCGGATACCAGCCCGCCGCAGTTGATCGAGCATTGCCCGTGCTTCAGGACGCAGTTGGTCGCGCAGCAGAAAGCGGCCGCAGAAGCCAGGTCCCGCGACCCAAACCTCAGCCACGTCGTGATCTTCCGCCCTCGATGCATCACATAAGGAGCCGGCAATTGCGGTTCGCACGAACTCGCGATTACCAAGCACGTGAAGCAGACCCCGACGCCGCGCGCTGATTCCGCCGCCCGCCCTCGATTGGGCATGCGTGAAATCTTCCACAGCGACCGCGCGCTGCGCGCCAATCTTCTGGATCGCTCGCGAGAGCGGGTGATGCGATAGCCGCGCGAGATTATATCCGGCTGCGACCACCGCGGCTTCGTCACCTTTGAACGTGTCGATCCGCACCAAAGTCGGGATGCCCTCCGTTAGCGTGCCCGTCTTGTCGAGTGCGACCGTGCGCACATCGGCCAGCGTCTCGATCGCCGCGCCGCCACGGAACAGCACACCGCGCCCCGCCCCGGATGCAATCGCCGAGAGAATCGCGGAGGGGACGCTGAGCACGAGCGCGCAAGGAGACATCACGACGAGCAACGTCATCGCACGATAGAACGCGCTCGTCTGCCCGGCGCTGCGGAGAAATGGAGACCAGCCAATTGCTAGCCACCCGACCATGAAGAACCCGGTGCAGATCGCGAGGACCAGGTAGGTGTAGCGCGTTCCAAAACGATCGCTGAATCGCTGCGACGGCGCTTTTAGATGCTGCGCCTGCTCGATCAATTTGACGATCTTCTGCAGGGCACTCTCACTCGCGGCGCGGAGGGCGACACCATCGATGACACCCCACACGTTCAGCGTTCCGGCCAATGCCACGTCGCCCGGTTGTTTAGGCATCGGGCGAGATTCCCCCGTGAGGTTCGACTCATCACAAGCGCTCTCGCCGCGTGTCACCCGCAGATCGATTGGCACCTGTTCGCCCGCCCGAACGCGGAGCTGCACCCCCGGGTGCAACGACTCGACGGCGCGTTCCACTTCATTCCCGTTTTGCAGGACGGTTGCAGTTTTCGGCGCCCCTCGCAGCAGAGCCCCGATCTCACGCTGGGTTCGCGCGCCGGCGAAATGTTCCATCGCGCCGGACGACGAGAAAAGAAACAGCAGCAGCGCGCCTTCGCTCCATGCGTCGATCAGCGCAGCGCCGACAGCGACAGCAAGCATGAGGAAATGAATATCGAGGTCGCCCTCGCGCAGACGCTGCCACGACTCGGCTGCCGCGTCCCAAGCTCCCACAATGTAGCTCAGGCCGAACAGCACCAGGACGAGAGAATGCGCGGCGCCGAAGTGCTGTGCCGCGACTGCGGATAACCCGAAGAAAAGACACAACCCGGCGAGCACCGCGAGGCGCTTCCACTCGTCCGGATCAACTGCGGAACCGGCGGGTGCACAGCATCCCGTTCGCGGCCATCGCACCTTGTTCCACTTCCAGAAACGCGTCGCGGTACGACAGGTCAGCTTTTCGATCACCGTGCTGCCCAACACCTCCTTCACCACAACATTTGCGTCGCCGACTTTGCGCGAGGGCGGTTCCCCACACTGCTCGCAGTTCCCGCTCGCATCGATCATGCCGCATTGCTTCTGGCGTTCCGCGACCGCTTCGCTTACCCGATCTGCAATACGCTGCCCGCGATCGCTGCCGATCGTCGCGATCGACAGCAACTGATTGCTTGGCTGGAACGCGACAGCTTCAAGCTGCGGCTCTTCAGCCAGCAGCCGCGCCACATTTTTATAGACGCAGTGCTCGTCGCCGCCTGATTGAGCCGCGCGAGAGGCGGATTCATTGCGAGGCTCGTTCAGCATGACGCCCGAAGGATACGCGCGCTGCGTCCCTCCTCTAGTGGAAACCTGCCTTCTTGAAACGCGCTGGCACATCCGTCCTCGCTCGCTGCCGTCGGCTCGTGGTCGCGGCGGCGAAGCTCTCGCCGGGACCTGAATCAGGCGCGGTTATGCGTCGGCAATTCATCCCGGTCGGCGGCAGAACGCCCGCGAGTGCAAAAGGGAAGAAACAGCCGCGCGCATGATCATTGCGACGTCACTCCAGCTCCTCGGGCCGGGCGACCCTTGACGGAGGTCGTAGGTCTCACCAGCGACAAGACCTTCAAACGTCGTTCGCGATCGATAGGTCTGCTTCGTTGCAGGCAATCGTGGAGAGAAGCGCCCCCGTACAAAATTAGCACCGGACGGGTTAGCGCGACCGCTACGGATCCGCTGGGCTGCCGGCTTGGAGCGCCAGCGTGCGGGTGGGGCCGCCATAGTCGAACGTGAAGCGTTGTAAGCGTGGGTCGATCCGATGCGCATCCGTTCCAAGCCTATCGGTTGCTCCCCAGCCCGCGCTGTGTGCGGCGCTGCCGATTAGGTGATTGGGAGAAGATCAGGAGGTGTCAGGCTGAGAATCGTGCTGTTTGGAGTGACAAGCGCACAATATTGGATGCGCGGCCACGTAGAGCTCTCAGGTTTTCACAGGTGTGCTTTTGTAGCGTGGCCGTGTAAACGCACGGCTGGCGCCACACCTGTCAGATTACGACCAGCCAGTTCCAACTACCCTACGGGTGCGGAGTCGACTCCGAACGTGCAGCCTCCCTGCTTTTCCCCTTTTCGGGCCCGCCAGCCACCGTCGTCTTCTCGAGCGCGCTGCGGTAATTCGGATCTCTCATCCATTCGCCGGCGTGGCTCGGTGTTGGCAGCGGAATTGTTGCGACGCCGGCGGCTGGCTTGCCATGCGGTTGCTGCACTCTCGCAGCCCTCGCCCCGGCGGTGATCGCAGCATCGTGCGCCTGTAGCTCGGTGCGGGAGACGATTCGCCATGGTATCCAGTCGGTGCGCAGGAGCGCGACCCCCAGCGGCCATCGTCAACACGCAAGAAACGAAAATCTTCAGGAGCATGTCGCGGATCGTGTCAGAACGCGCAGGAAATACATGCTCTGCCGCGAGTGTGTGGCGCCGCGGCCGCTGCACTGCGATCACTGCTTAGGGGGCTTCTGCCTCGCTCCTGGCTTCGGCCGGCGCCCCTTTTCTGCCAGCCCGTTGACAATCTCAAATCGATTAGCCTGCCTGGAGCCATTCGCCGACAAAAGCAGCTCGCCCCCTGTAACACGGAAACGGGGTGCGTCCGGAAGTGTGACCTCAAAATGGGCACCGTAGATGTCGAGCGGCGCGGCCATGCCGGGTTTGTCCAGCAATGGCGAAACGTGCCCGAGCATGATCCTCGCTGATTCACCAGCGGCATCAGTAGTCACTGAGCCGCCATCGAACGTTTGCACTTCGCCGATCTGCTTTTGAGCGCTGTCGAAAACGTAACCCTTGCCTGCCGAATTGTTCACTGTGCCGGCGCCGGAAACGCTCAGCATCACTTGTAAGGAGAACCCCGTCGCCGTGACTCCAGTCTTCTTCAGGACTGGCAGGCGGACAAAGCTCCCTTCTGGGAAAACAATGTCGAACGAGAGGGTTTGTCCGGACAGCTTGATGTTATCGAGAGAATTGAACGTGACACTTTTTTCGCCTACCACCTTCATGGGCGGGCCGAGGTCAACAGCGATTGTGGTGGCGTGCACTGGTGACAGCGCGATCGCAGAGGCGATAAGAAGAAGGAGGATCTTCAAAGGCATATGCGATGGTGCCGAGAAGAGTTCCGAATTGCAAGTCTTCCGCTATCCTTCAGTTTCGAGCGGCAGGCCGGCGGAAAGTGATTCAAACGCACAGACTGCCACTCGGACTGCTGGAGCCGCGCAGCGACTGTAGCCGGCCCGTTGCGCTGGGTTCCTGACCGAGAACAAGAGAGACTCGGGCCGGCGGGATTCGAACCCACGACCTCTTGAACCCCATTCAAGCGCACTACCAAGCTGTGCTACGACCCGATGTGCGCCCAATATCAGCCGCGCGCCTTCCCGTTGCCAAGCAAAGTTTTGCCGCAAACAAACGGCCTGATTGTCACCGGATCTCCGCCTCGCTTATTCGTCCGTCCAGCTGGTGAGAAACGCGTCGATGAGGTCCGGCAAATCATCACTATAACCTCCTTCGAGGACCGCTCCGGCTGGAACACCGCAGTCGCGCAGCCATTTGGCGCAGACCGCGAAGTCATCCGGCTGCAGGGTCATGTCCGTGATTGGGTCTCCCGCGTACGCGTCGAACCCGGCAGAGACAAGAAGCAGATCGGGCGTAAACGCGAGCAGCGTCTGAAGGCCGCGTTCGATTTCGCGCATATGCGTGCCGCGGGGCGATCCTGGGGAAACGGGATGATTGTCAATGTTATCGAACGAGTGCGTCCCGGTGCCAGGCCAGCCGGGGTATTGGTGAATCGAAGAGAAGGCGATCTGCGCGTTCCCGCGGACGATCGCTTCTGTGCCATTGCCATGATGCGCGTCGAAGTCCCAGATCGCAACGCGCTCAACTCCACTCGCAAGCGCGTCCAGCGCGGCAATCGCGATGTGGTTAAAGTAGCAGAAGCCCATCGCACCATCGCGTAAGGCGTGGTGCCCGGGCGGACGCATCAAGCTGAAGCTCAACTCCCCAGCCCGCGCAGATCGCGCCACCTCGACTGCAGCACCTGATGCGCGCAGCGAGTGCTGGAAGACGTCTTTGTAAGCGGGGCAGTCGGAATCGAAATCGTCCGCAGCACGACGAATCGCGTCGACGTGCGCAGTGCTGTGCGCGCGCTGCACGGCGACGTCGCTGGCCGGTTGCGGCAGGCGCCACCCCCATTGCGGATGGCGTTCGCGTAACAGCGGAACAGTGCGTGCGACCCGAGCAGGTCGCTCCACGTGACCGACCCGGGAGTATTCAACGCATCGCGGATCGTGAAAGATGATCATCGTGCGATGAAGCCCGCCGATGGAGCCCGTGGGTAATTAGCCGCCCGTCTGTGGCTTCTCCGGCGGGATATCGCCCGGTGCGTCGGGGGGTGATGTTTGATCGAGCCCGCGGCGCTCAAGCAGCGGCGCGATATCAGGTTCGCCACCGGTAAAGTTCTTGAACTGCTGCAGCGCGTCTTCACTCCCGCCGCGCGAGAGCAAGGTCTGCCGAAAGCGATCGCCGTTCTCGCGTTTCAATCCGCCATTCTCCTTGATCCACTTCACTGTGTCCGCATCAAGCACTTCACTCCAGATGTAGGAGTAATAACCAGCAGAGTAACCTCCCGCGAACGCGTGTGAGAAGTAAGCCGTCCGATAGCGCGGCGGCACCGGCGGGAAGTCGACGCCCGCTGTTTTCAGCGCCTGTGCCTCGAAAGCGAGCACATCTTTCGGCACTTCCGCTGGCTTGAGTTGATGCCAGGCTTGATCGAGCAATGTAGCTGCGAGGTACTCGGTCGTCTTAAAACCCTGATCGAATTTGCGGGACGACATCAGTTTTTCGAGCAGCTCAGCGGGCATGGACTCACCTGTCTGGTAATGCTTCGCGTAGTTCTTCAGCACCTCTGGCCACACGGCCCACATTTCATTTACCTGCGATGGGAACTCGACGAAATCGCGCGGCACGTTAGTGCCTGCGAAACGCGGGTACTTCACATTCGAGAACATACCGTGCAGGGCATGACCGAATTCGTGGAATGCCGTCGTCACTTCATCGAACGTGAGCAGCGTCGGCTCACCGGCCGGTGGTTTCGGGATGTTGAGATGATTAGCGACAACCGGCTTGTTCCCGAACAAACCGCTCTGGGAGACGTACTCGTTCATCCAGGCGCCGCCGCGTTTGGAAGGTCGCGCATAGTAGTCCAGCAGGAATAGCGCAAGCGGCCGTCCGTCCGCGTCGAACACTTCAAAGACACGAACGTCCTCCTGGTACACCGGGAGATCTTTGCGCTCCTTGAACGTGAGCCCGTAGAGCTGTCCCGCGGCGAAAAACACACCGTCGTTAATCACGCGGTTCATCTCAAAGTACGGCCGGACCTGCGACTCGTCGAACGCATACCGCTCCTTCAGTACCTTCTCGGAGTAAAAGCTCCAGTCCCACGATTCGAGTGGGAAATTACCGCCTTCTGTGTCGATCATCGCCTGGAGATCAGCGGCTTCCTTCTTCGCGTTCGCGACTGCTGGTGGTGCGAGTTCACCGAGCAGCTTGTTCACCGTACCAATGTCTTTCGCCGTCTGGTCATCGAGCTGGTAAGCGGCATGATTCTCATAGCCGAGCAACGCGGCCCGCTCCGCGCGAAGCCGCGCGATTTTCTTAACCGTCTCGCGAGTGTCGAATTCGCCGCCGTGACTGTTTCTTGCCAGTGAGGCTTTCATGATGCGTTCGCGGAGCGGCCGATTTCGTAGCGACGCGAGCGCCGGCTGGCCGCTGGTGTTTTGCATCGGGATCAGGAACTTGCCTGCTTTCTTCTCAGCCTTCGCGGCTTCCGCGGAGGCAGCGATCTCGTTGTCGGCCATGCCCGCAAGGTCCTCCCGTTTATCGACGAGAACGGAAGCGGCGTTCTTCTCCTTCAGCACGTCCTGAGAAAACTTCGTCTCCAGAGAGGCGAGTTCCGCATTCATTACCTTGAGCTTTTTCTTGTCGGGCTCTGAGAGCTTAGCGCCGGCGCGAACGAAATCCTTGTAGTAGCGATCGAGCAAATATTTTGACTCCGCATCCGGCAGCTCGTCGCGCTTGTCATAAAGTGCCTGGACTCGCGCAAAAAGTTTCCCATTCAGGTAAATCGCGTCCTGATGAGCAGCGAGCTTTGGCGCCATAGCGGTCTCGATCTTCTGCAGCTCCGGATTGGTGTGTGCGCCTGCGAGGTTACCGAAGATGTTGTTCACGCGTGTGAGCTTTTGGCCGGAACGTTCCATGGGGACGAGCGTGTTTTCGAAGCTCGCCGGCTCAGGGTCGTTCGCGATCGCGTCCATTTCATTCAATTGCTCCGCCAGCGCTTCGGTGAATGCCGGCGTGAAATGCTCATTTTTGATCTTGTCGAACGGCGGCAGCTGATAGGGAAGCGCACTCTCGGACAGGAGGGGATTGTCCGCTGGTTTCGCGGGACTGGCTTTGGGGTCTTTGGCGTGCATGGAGCTGGCGAGCAAGGTCGAAGCGACAACCGCTAAAACTGCGATGCGACGAATGCGTGAGCGGGGCGAAACGGAAGGCGGATTAAGCATAAAAAGTGGCGATGGATTCGAATCGCTGATCCATTGAGGTGAGCGGCGAACGCAAAGCCTGCAACGGGTTGGCCAAGTTACAAGTCTGCCTTGGCAGATTTTGGCATGCGTGGCGCGAATAGCAGCGCATCGCTACCGCCACGTTGTTCGGGCCGCACGATGTACAGGTATGAGCATCAAAACGTTCTGCAGTTGCGTGACCGTCGCGGCATGGTTCTGCGGATCGGTTCCGGGCCGCGCGGAGGACAAAACAGCCGGCGAAAAGACCTCCGAAGTTTGGGAAAAGACCAAGACGAAAACAAAAGACATCAGCCATCAAGTGGCAGAAACCACCAGACACGTCGCCGACGACGTGGAGAATGCAATCGCCAAACCCGACGCGGATGCGCGGAAGGTGGAAGTCACCATTACCGACACGGGCGCTCAGGTTGCCAGAACTCTGAAGGCCGGGAAGACAGCGTTCGTCGTCACCAATCGCGGCAAGGAGCGGCACAACTTCGAAATCGAGGGCAACTCGCTCGAGAAAAGGTTCTGGCTCGGTATCGCAGCCAACGACACGAAGACGTTGCAGGTGGATCTGAAACCCGGCACGTATGAGGCCGATTGCGGCATCAAGGAGCACACAGGCAGGGAGCAAAAGGTGAAGTTGACAGTGAAGTAGCAGCTCGCTGACTACTAGCTGACTCGCGCATTGCGCAGATGCGCACGAGCGGTATCCTCGTAGCGAATGGATAACCCGGAACCATCCCCGACGCGGCGGCGTGCTTCTGCCTCGCCCGAAGGAATCATTGGTATTGGTATTACCTTAGCGGCAGTCGGTATTCTGTTTTTATTGCTGGGTTGGGCGCAATGGATGCGCGTAGAACATCAAGTCGCCATCGTTTTTCTTCCACTCGGCGGGCTTCTGGTCGCTGTCGGCGGGTTAATAGCCACGCTCGGCCACTCGCGGAAGCGGCGTTGGGAGTGATCGGGCGCTTTCTCAGTGGCTACGTACGGCGCGGGCCTGAGATTTATTCGCTCCGCGCCTGGCCGATCACGCGGGGAAGGTGAGCGTAACAGTCGTGCCCGCGCCCGGCGCGCTGGTAATATTCGCCTTTCCGCCGTGCATCTCGGCAATCGATTTGACTAACGACAGCCCCAGCCCAGTCCCGTCTGAACTTCGCGATCTATCTCCGCGGTAAAACCGGTCAAACACGCGAGGCAAATCTTCTGCCTCGATTCCGGAACCAGTGTCTGTGACGGATATCTCCGTTGCGGAGGCTATCGGCCGCAGCGCGATCTGGATGGTTCCACCGGCCGGCGTGGCGCGTAGGGCATTATCAATCAGATTGCTCACCGCTCGACCAAACAACAGCGGATCCGCAAATATCTCGCCCTCACCACCGGCCGTGATCGACACCTGTCGCTCCCCACCGGCGTCTTGATAGTAGCCGACTATCTTGTCGAGCGCCGCGCGCCCTTCGAATCGGGTCCCTTCGATCTGCGGCTCCGCCGCCTCGGCTCGCGCGAGGAACAAAAGGTTGTCGATAGTCCGGGAGAGGCGTTCGCATTCACCGACCGTCGATTCGATCACTTCGCGGTATTCATCAGCGGAGCGTGAACGCGTCAGGGCCACTTCGGATTCACCGCGAATGTTTGCGACTGGCGTCCGAAGCTCGTGCGCAAGATCAGCGGAGAATTGCGAGAGGCGGGTAAACGAATGCTCCAGGCGATCGAGCATGTCGTCGAAACCGGCGGCTAAAGGCTGCAGCTCGCGTGGCCAGCCAACCGGGGTGAGTCGTTCGTCCAGCCGATGTGGTCCGACGCGCTGCAGCGACTCCGTCATACGGCCGATTGGCCGCAACCCACGACGTGTGACGGTGATCGCAATTAGCGCGGAGGCGACGGTGCCGATCGCGAGAACCGCAGCAATTAGGGTGGCAAACTGACGCATGAAGCGTTCATCCGCCGACCGGTCCTGCGCCACTTGGACCGTGTAGCTTTTTCCGGCGATCTCCTCCCGGACGGAGACGCACGAAAAGAGTCTTCCGCCTGCACGAACATCGTTTGCCCTCCACTTTGCCCCGGACCTCTCTTGGGGAGGGGGGAAATTCGTCGCGGACAGCAGCCGATTCATGGCTGGCGTTTCAGCAACGACTTCCCCCGCAGGATCGAGAATCCTCACCAGGTAAGGAACACGTTCGTCGCGGCGGAGAATCTTCAACTCTTCGTTCAGGCCCGCGACGTCTCCGGCTCGTTGCAGGTCGGCGCGGAGAGCGAAAACTTTGTCGGCGAGGACTTCGTTGTCTTCCTCGAATGCATGCCGGACGACGATCCAGTAAAGCACACCGAGGCCGCAGAACAGCAGCAGCGCTGCAGCGACTGCGAACAGCAGGACGAGCTGTGAGGCGATCGATCGCGGCTCAGTCGGGCTTGAGGACATATCCAGTGCCGCGCACGGTTTTGATGAGCTTTCGCTCAAATGGGTCATCTACTTTCGCGCGCAGCCGCCGGACTACTACGTCAACGACGTTGGTGTCGGGCTCGAAATCTATATCCCAGACCTGCTCCACGATCTCCGCCCTGGAGACAACCTCGCCGACAGATCTCGCAAGTCTGGTCAGCAGCAAAAATTCTTTCGGTGTGAGATTCAGCGCCACTCCTGCGCGAATCGCCCGGTTCTTACGAGTGTCGATCTCAAGATCCTCAAACCGCAGGAGATCGTCGCCCGGCGCTGATCCTCGACGCAGCAGCGAGCGAACCCGCGCGAGCAATTCCGAAAACGCGAACGGCTTTACCAGGTAATCGTCAGCACCCAGTTCGAGGCCTTTCACGCGATCAGGCACGCTGTCGCGCGCGGTGAGGATAAGAATCGGCATGCGCCGACCCGACGAGCCGACTTCCTTCACGACACTCCAGCCATCCTTCTTCGGGAGCATGATGTCGACAATCAACAGATCGAACTGCTTTTCGTGGGCAATGACGGAGCCTGTCTCTCCGTCACCGGCGACCTCGACCAAATAGCCGGCTTCACCCAGGCCCTTGGCCAGGAAAGCTGCTGCCTTCTTCTCGTCCTCGATCAACAGCAGTTTCATGAAGCACCGATACGACTGCTGCAGGTGAAAATCACCTGCCAGGGCGAGGGTGCTCGACTCTCGGTGGGAAGTGGAGAAGGGACAAGCCGCGACAAGAAAAAGAGACATTCTCTCGCATCGCGACGCATCGTGCAAAGCAGATCGGGTGACGTCAACACGCATTCCTCTTCGGAGCCATTACCGACGGCAAAAGGCTCAGCAGGCGAAATTCTGCAACCCAGGAGGGCTCGAACGTGTTAGATTGCTACATGAAAACGCTGCCTATCCTCCTCGGCGCCGTCGCACTGTGCAGCTGCACGACAACGCCGACGACGACCACCACTGCTTCATCGCAGCGCGAAACCGTCGACAAGCGTGTCCACACACGTGAAGAGCTGGAAAGAACAGGATTCCAAAACGTCGGTGAATCCCTCGAAGCTGTAGATTCTTCTGTTACGGCTACGGGCGGTAGGTAACGAACACTGTCTCACGCGCGCGGTTTACACACGATGGGGCTCCTGCCAATCGCGTGGGAGATCCGTTCATCCGCGTTTGATTGCATCCTGCCCTAGCTTTGCGGCAGCTGGTTCCCTCGTTGAAAGGCGAGTTCCATAGAGCGGATACGCGCATCAAATTATGGGGCGTGCGTGGCTTCATCCCGGTACCCGGACCATCGACCGTCCGGTATGGTGGAAACACGACCTGCGTGGAAGTGCGCGCTGATGGCGAGATCATCGTGGTTGATGCTGGCAGCGGGATCCGATTTCTGGGGATGCACCTCTCGGAAGAGTTTGGCGAGCGCCCAATAAGACTCACGTTGCTGATCAGTCACACGCATTGGGACCACATCCAGGGTCTCCCGTTTTTTCAACCTGCGTATGAGAGCAAGAACCAGATTCGCGTGCTCGGGCACGAAGGCGCGCGTGCAGGGTTGGCAGCGATCATCGCGGGACAGATGGAGACGCCATTTTTCCCCCTCAGCATGGTCGATTTGCCGAGCAACATCACGATCAACGAGCTGAACGAGATGGAATTCTCCATTGAAAGTGCGTGTGCGCTCGACGTTCGCAAACCACCCTGGCATTTGCGCCGGCTATCGGCTCTTCACCTCCGCGGGCTCGATCAACTTTTTCCCGGATAACGAACCCTACGAGCTGAAGCTGAACGTAGCGGACGCGGACAGCGCGAATGCGCAGCAGGCGCAGGCCTTCGCACAGAGCGAAAGGGATAAACCGTAGAATTCCTGGACGGCTGTGATGTTCTCATCGTCGACTCGCAGTATACTGATGCCGAGTATCAAAATCATATTGGCTGGGGACACGGGTCGCTAAGTGCGTCGTCTCCCTCGCTGCGGAAGCTCGGGTGAAGAAGCTGATGCTTTTCCACCACGATCCCAATCACAACGACGAAATGATCGACGCGATGGTTGAAGCTGCGCGTCTTCTCGTGCTCGAGACCGGGCAAGCCATGGAAGTAGAGGCCGCTCAGGAGGGGGCAGAGGTGTGGCTCTCGCGTCCCTGACGATCAAGCGTTAGGGTTACTAACTCGACCCCACTGCCCAACTTGCTGCAACGCGGAAAGGCTATAGGTTCTGCCGCTCAGCGCCTTGCCTCGTGGTGTAACGGTAGCACGAGAGATTCTGGATCTCTTTGTCAAGGTTCGAATCCTTGCGAGGCAGCCACTTGCTGATCATCAACGACTTAACCGGACCCGTCAGTGCTGCCTTGGTTGCGCGGCAAACCGGCCAACGTGCTGATCTTGTAAGGCTCGTAGGTAGCGACCAGCTGATCACCTGTCACGCTGAAATTATCCAACCGGTCGGTTCCACCCTGTCCGGGAGCCGAAAACGCACCAGTCAGTTGCGAATATCCTGCGAGCGTAGCCGATCCAATAGACTGTTGCGCGCTGGACCCCGAGACTAACACGGCAGGCGCTAAACCATCGATTCCGCGGTCGTTTGTGTACGCGGCGCTGAGACAAGCGTGACGGATCGCGCGCGGGATTGGGCAAATTCGGACAAATAGGGCGCAGTGGCTGGCCTCGTATCTTGAACAGGCGCAGGCAGAAAGACCTTTTATTAGCTATCGACTGATGAAGGTCGAGCATACGCCTGTTCGCAGTTACCAATCCGGCACAGTTTGTGCTTTATGAAAGATATGACATTGCTACTGGGAATAGCTGCCTTTGGATCCGCCAGCTGCGCTTACATCCTTCATGAGTTACGCAAAGCGCCCCTTGGGATCGAAGTCGCAGGCAAGTTCTTCTTGTGTGAGAGGCGCGCGCCGAGCACCCCGTACGCTTCTGCCGCTGACGCTGCAGTCGCAGGCGGTAATATGGTGCGGAGCTAGGCACGGGTGGCGCGTGCCAGACAAGCGTGACGCATCGCGCGCGCGAGTGGCGTGAAATCGCCGAAACGACGCTCTAAACGGCAACCTGACGGCAACGGCTAACGCTTCCCTCGTGGCGCGCCGGATTGTCCCTCCGTATAATGTGCAATCCACTCCTCTCGCAATGACTTCGCCTCCCTTTTCGCATCGCGCTTCTGACCCTCATCATAAGGCGATCCCTTGTGCGTGCGCATCTGCCCAGCCTCGCTGCGGCTGAGATGCCGCCACACGTCGAAGGCTTCGACACGATGAAACGACAAACCACCAGCACTTCTGTTCGCGCGGCCTTTATTCGGTGGCGGCGGCGGCACATCCATCCGGAGCCGCTCGGCTGCGACATGATCTCGGATCGCGTCTCTGATCGATAGGCAGCGGCGGCGCTAGCGCCGAACGTCCGTGCGCCCGCCCGTCGTATCGTGACGGTCATCGTGTCTCTTGCGCAAGAGACCACCAAGACCCGCCAAGCCAAGGAGGCCAATCCAGCCATAATCATGATCTTGATCACGGTCGCCGCGATCGTCCGCTGTGGTCGTCATGGGGGGAGTGGTTCCGCCGGGAGAGCTCTGCGCCAATGCCAGGACCGGCGAAACGACGATCGCGACGCATAAAGCCGCTAAGACACGTAGTTTATTGAGTTTCATATTTGCAGCAACGTGCCCCGTCGCGCGATTGGCCGTAAAATTGTTGGGTCGGTTTCGCCTGAGAAAGCGAACCTCCTGGACCCCCGGCCCGCGCTGGTGTTTGTAATGCTCGCGTGACAGCCGTGTTAATATTTCCACATTTCACAGCGCAATAGGGACCGAAGAAGGGGCCAACTTCGTTTCCACAATGTCGCCATGCGGCGGCGCTAAAACATGAAACGAATCACATTATCCTTACTCTGCATCTCCGCCCTTACCTTGTCTGCCTACGCGCAAGACGAGGAGGCATCCGGCAAACCGGCGGCCGACAACACCGCCAAAAACGAG
>JACDHZ010000027.1:0-322 GCA_013820755.1 Chthoniobacterales bacterium | reverse complement strand
GACACCAAAACTTCGGGCGATCAATCGAACAGCCCTGAAGACATCAAAATCACAGCCGCGATCCGCCGCGCAATCGTCGCGGAGGACTCGCTCACGATGACGGCCACGAATGTGAAAATCATCACCGCTGATGGAAAAGTAACCCTGCGCGGCCCGGTCAAGACGGCCGCGGAGAAGACGAAGATCGGTGAGCTGGCAAAGAAAGAAGCTGGCAAGGCAACGATCGATAACCAGCTCGAAGTCAAAGAATCGAATTAACTAACCCAACCCACAATAGAAACCCACCTATATTATGTCAGAAACATCAGTCCTCTGTATTGCC
>JACDHZ010000291.1 GCA_013820755.1 Chthoniobacterales bacterium | reverse complement strand
ACCGCGATTCGCGGCGTGTAAAGCGCGCGCGCGAAGAAATAGTTCTCATCGAAATCGCGCACCTTTCGGAAGCCGCGTTCCGCATCCGAGTCGCCGATGTAGGTGTATTCGGCGTCAAATTCAAAAGGGAGGATGCTCTGCGATTCGCCCGTGAAGGAATCTGTCGCATTGGTCGAGTAATCACCACCGCTGCCGGCGAAAGCCTGCGCAGCAATGAGACAAAGACAAACCACCAGACTGCGAACCGATATTCTCATGATAAAGGGGAATCGCGGTGCGGTTGACTAACGACCGCCTCCGGTGTCGCGCCGAAATAGCCGTACCGCACGCGAAACATCTTTGATCATTGCAGACTCTGCTCCAAGCCGTTCCATGCCTCGCGTCTCCCCGATTTCGGCCGCCGAAGTCATATCGCCTCGCCACACCAGCGTCGACGAGCGGCCGTCGAGATCGACCGGCCACATCTGATATAACGTGAGGCCCGCGTAGAAACCGCCGCTCGCGTAGTAGAGAACATCTGCCGCCTGCTGGCCGTTTCCGCTCGAACGGCCGTACGAAGCACCGAGCGTCAGGACGCCTTTGTTCTCAATATCGACAAGCTCCCAATACCGATCTCCTTTGCCGGCAATTATGCCTGCGAATTGCTTTTGGATTTTCGGCTGCTGCCGGAGCAGTCCGTTGATCTCATCGCCCGCACGAATTGCCTGGCCCGTGAAGTCGTACGGCGCCTGACCAAACGGACCCGCAGCCGAGCGAGCGCTCAGCACAGCCGCCCAAAAATTCGCCACCGGGCCAGCCATCGCACTGCCGCCACTCGGCAGCTTGGCCGCTTCATCGCGACTGATCTGCAGTGCCGTCGACTTGCTGACTGTCGCGGCGACAAGCGCGCGCACGACACCATTATCAGGGGCTTGTTGGAGCCGTTCGAAATCCGAGCCGTTCGCGTGCAGGATGATCTTCAGCTCGGCATGTTGCGCCGGGTTCCAGTTGCGCAATGCTGCCGCCACATCGGCAGGCGAACCGGGCGCGACCCAGCATGTTTGCACCGACAGAAATCGCGAGGCCGACATTGCTGGACCCCGAACGGTTTTCGCATCGCCGATCGCGAGCTGCGCAAGATCAATCTTCTCGAACATGGAGAAGCTGGCGAGGTCGCTCAATGCGTCGGCTCGTGCAGCTAAGCCGGCGCTGAAGAGCAGCAAAACCCCGCAGGCCGCCGTGGCTAACGCGGTGAGGCCGCGGTGAAGGAGCAGTGATTTCGATTTCATTTGGAAGGTGTCCGAGTTGTTCCGATAGTCCGGCGAAGTTTGGGCGAAGGTGCTGCAGTAACTTTAAATGAGCGAGCCGGTGATTCTTCTCGACCGCCTGAGCAAGGCGTATGGCGACGTGCTTGCGGTCGATACTCTCTCTTTGGAGATCGAAGCAGGGACCATCTTTGGATTTCTGGGCGCGAACGGCGCTGGAAAAACAACGACCATTCGGATGCTGTGTGGGCTTGTTAAACCAACGGGCGGTCGCGGGCTAATCAGCGGTCGTGACATATGGAGTGAACGCCAGGCTGTCCGCTCAAAATTTGGATACGTTGCGCAGCGTTTCAGCCTCTACCGCGATCTGACGGTCGAGGAGAACCTGCAGTTCTTCGGCGGCGCCTTCCGCGTTGCGCGCGCGGAACGCAGCGCGCGCATTCCGCGACTGCTAAAACTTGTGGATCTTGAGTCCAAACGTGACGCCAGAGCAGGGAGTCTCTCCGGCGGGATGCGCCAGTTGCTTGCGCTCGCATGCGCGTTGATCCACGATCCGCCGCTGCTGTTTCTGGATGAGCCGACGTCGGGTCTCGACCCCGTTCACCGCCAGCAGATGTGGAACTTGCTGTACGATCTGAGTAACCGCGGGATCACCGTATTCGTCACCACTCATTACATGGACGAAGCGGAACGCTGCACGCAGGTCGGCTTCATCAATCGCGGCCGGTTGCTCGCCACCGCCTCACCACGCGCACTGAAAGAAAGCTTTAACACGAAACTCCTCGAGATCGACGTCGATCCGACGATGCCCGCGCTCGTGCAGCTGAGGCAGGATGCCGACGTGCTGGGCGTCTCGTTACGCAGCGGGAGCCTGCGGTTGTACGCGCCCGAACCGGAGAAGCTCATCGCTCGCTGGCGCGAGCACTGGCCCTTCGGCGGAATTCAATGGAAAGGTGAACGGCTTGTGGAGGCCGACATGGAAGATGTCTTTACGGCTTACTCGGAAGGTTACGACGCAATGTTGAAGCCGCTCGCGCCATGAACGCCGGCTCTTTTCGCGCCATCGCGAGCGTGGCTCGCAAGGAATTTCTGCACATCTATCGCGACCGCCGCGTGCTGATCCTGCTGCTCGTTCTTCCGCCGGTGTTCACATTGGTTTTCGGCCACGCGTTTGAGGTCGAAGAGATGACGAATGTGCCTGCGCTCCTGATCAATTCCGACGCAACGCCGCGCACCGAGCGTTTCGTCGATCGCATTTCCAAGAATCCAACATTCAGGTGGAAACAACAGCAACCCGGAACCGGTGCTGAGAACGACTTGTTAGGCCACAGAGTGCAGGCGGCACTCGTGATTCCCGGCGGTTGGAGCGAGGGACTCGCGAACGGCAAACCCCTCCCGCTGCAACTGTACCTCGACGCGAGTGACACGAACGTGGCGCCGCAACTCCTCGGCAGCGTGCAGGAAACGCTCGGCGAGTTTCAGCTCACCGAACGCCAGGA
>JACDHZ010000137.1 GCA_013820755.1 Chthoniobacterales bacterium | reverse complement strand
TAGAACCACTGCACCGCGCTCTCAAACGAGCGGCCGAGCGGCCCTTCAAGGACGGATTGCACAAGCCGGCGGCGTTCGGCGTCCACCCAGGCTCCGTCTGCCCACCGCGAGGCAGGCATTTCCATCTGGAGCACCACAATATTCGGGTAATCAGAGATCTCGCGCAGCGTTACCCTCGACGCCTGGAGTTCTTTCGAAACGCGCGGACCTTCTACGAACAGGATTGGATGCGTCTTCGAAAGACGGGAATGGAATTGCTGCGGCCGCTGCCACACCCAGTCCCAGCCAAGGTGCGAATGGACGATGATCGGAAACTGTGAACCACTGCGTTCCAGCGCGATCGGAGAGGAAGTTTGCTGCCGTCCACCGCCACCTAAACTGCGCCGCGAAATCGTCTTCAATTGCATCTGTGCGACTGATACGACTCCGGCGGGAGTCTCGGATGTAGACTGATATCGGCGCTCGCCGCGTTGGAGGGTTCGGGTGAGGGATGTGCTTTTCACAAACAACTATACACGCGGCGGTTGTGAAAGCGAGGACGGGATCTCGCACTCGAAGAGTGCGGTCTGGACGGAGCGACGAGGCGCAGAAAACGTCGACCGCCATGAAGCGGCAAAAGACGCACCTGCCAGCTCGAGTGTCGGTCGTTCCTCTGGCTGGCTGGCTGGGAGATCGGCAATGGCCGGTCCGCTCGGGGAAATACGTATCGCGTAGTAGCAATACTAGAAAGGATTGTCACACGCTTAGCGACCCTAGTGGAAATCCTGTAGACGAATACAGGTTCACTGGCTTTGCATACCCACCGCCGGGTAGTGAACGCACCCCGCGTGCTGGCGATGGCGCCCCCGCCAGCGCGAACTTCGCCACAGACGCTGCGAAAATGCGCGAATCGCGCTCCCAAATCGCTCGCTAAAGAGAGTGCCGTGTGCGCAATGTAAGGAAGAGCCTAAGCTAACGCGTGCTCTGGTCGCCGCTCGCTTGTTCCTCCTGTGTACGCTGCTCAACGGCTGGCGCGCTTCAATCAAGTGGAAATCACAGGTCACCAACCTCTCTGAACGCTTCCCTGCGAGGCACGGGCAGAAAATCCTCTACACCTGCGCCGTTCTCACCTGCGCAAACTGCACGCTAAATGGCCGCGAAGCTCGAAACGAAAATCGCGGCCGGCGCACTTGTGAGCTTCCTTGTCGTCGGCACAGTTTGCCTGCTTTCTTACCAAAGCGTGCACGAGGCCCGTGTGACCTCGCGCATGGTGGCCCACACTTATCAAGTCCTCACGCAGTTGCACGCCGCCGTGGGCGATCTCACCGACGCCGAAGCCGGCACGCGGGGATATCTTCTGAGTGGCGAGAGCAGTTACCTCGGACGCCAGACGGAGAACTTCCGGGAGGGTCGCGCTGCAATGCAAGAGCTTACGGCACTGACCCGCGAAGACACGGTGCAACAGGGACGGATCGCATCACTCCGGCAAAAGTTCGACGACAAAGTCGCCTTTCTCGAAGAGACGACGCGGCTCCGGGAGTCCGGCGCTGAAGAATCGGCGCGTGAGATTTTCGAGACCGGACGCGGCCAGCAGGTGATGAATGAAGTCCGGCAAACCGCGGCCGCGATCGAGGCCAGCGAGCGGACCCTGCTCGCCGAGCGGCAGCGCAGCGCCGCGCAGACCGCAGCGAACACGAAGAACCTCGTCCTGATCGCAGGAGCAGTAAATGCGCTCCTTCTCGCTCTCGCCTTCGCCACGATCCGCCGGGAAATGCGCGCGCGGCGCCAGCTCGAATATCAGTTGCGGCACGAGACCCGCGAGCTCACGGCTCTGAATGAGGAACTCGAAGCCTTCAGCTATTCCGTCTCCCACGACCTCCGCGCGCCGCTTCGTCACATCGGCGGCTTCGGCGATCTCTTGCGCCGGCATCTCGGCGATCGAGCCGACGAAAAGACGAACCGTTATCTCACCGTTATTGGCGAATCCACCCGGCACATGGGCGTCCTGATCGATGAACTTCTTGCCTTTGCCCGCGTTGGGCGCGCGGAGTTGCAACGCTCAAAAATCGATCTCGATGCGCTTGTTCAGGCGGTGCTACGTAATCTTCACGCCAGCGTCGAAGGCCGCGACATTCAATGGAAGATCCGAGCGCTCCCCGAAGTGGAGGCAGACGCCGGGATGATGCGTCAAGTTTTCACGAATCTGATCGATAACGCGCTCAAGTACACCCGTTCGCGGCCACGAGCCGTCATCGAAATCGGGAGCGAGCCGCGGGACGGCGAACTGTTGTTTTACATTCGCGACAATGGCGTCGGCTTCGATCCGCGCTATGCGGCCAAGCTTTTTGGGGTTTTCCAGCGGCTCCACCAAACCGAAGAGTTCGAAGGCACGGGGATCGGCCTTGCGAACATGAGACGCGTCATCCACACATGGCGGCCGCACCTGGGCAGAAGCGAAACTTGACGCTGGCGCTACATTTTACTTCACGCTGCCACTCGAAACGACCCGCCTCCCGTGAACACGACTTCTACTATCCTCCTTTGTGAAGACAACGAGATCGACGCTGAGTTGACGTTGAACGCGCTCGCGCAATTTCGCGAGAACGGCCAGGTCGACGTCGCGCGCGATGGCGTCGAAGCGCTCGACTATCTCTATCGCCGCAAGAAATATGCTGGCCGCGCGGCGGAGACGCCCGTGCTGGTCTTACTCGACGTGAAGATGCCCAGGATGGATGGCTTGGAAGTCCTGCGCACGATCAAGAAGGACCCTCAGCTCAAAAACATCCCCGTAGTGATGCTCACCTCATCGCGGCAGGAAATCGATTTGGTTGAGAGCTACGAGGGCGGCGCAAACGCTTATGTGGTAAAACCGGTCGACTTCGAAAAATTTGCCGAAGTCGTGCGGGAGACCGGGCAATTCTGGACGCGCGTGAACGAGCCCGCGCCTGCTGCTAGCCGAGAAGTGTAGCGCACGTTGCCGTCACTCGTGCTCACCCTCGCGCTCGTGCTCCTGTTCGAGCGTTCCGCGCCCGCGAACCTTGTTTTCCACTTCTGGGTAGCGCGCGCGTCCCGCGTGCCGGTCGCCGCGTCCCGCGACCACGAACTTTCTTCCGGCGCGATCCCATCGTAGCGCGAGCGTCTCGCTTGCGACTTGCCCAGCGCGTTCTCCGAGAGGGCCTATTTCACCGTTGCCCACTGGGTTTCATTTGTACTACTATCCAGGTCGCGTCGGAGAACCCGAACGTTTTGCAGTGATTCCCGTATGATATCTCGATGTCCGTGATAAGCCTCCGCCACCTTCGTACAATGCGAACGCCTGAGTTTCCCGGCACCCACATCGGTTACAAAGCAAAGGAATCCGGGCATCTAGTGAAACTGGCAGCCAAAGAAAACAAGAGCGGGACCGGAAAGCGCAAACCATTGCGCGTTTTCCTCGCGGACGATCACGTCCTCTTTCGCGAGCTGATCAGCGCGTTGCTCGCCGCCGAAACCGACTCGTATGAGATCGTCGGCGAGGCCGGGACGGCCAAGGCAGCCATGGAAGCCTGTCGCACGTTAAAGCCCGATCTCTTGATCCTCGACGTCAACCTGCCGGGCCAGAGCGGCATCGAAGCGGCTCCGGAACTGAAGCAGCTCTGTCCCGCCACTCGCATCCTCCTTTGCTCCGGATCGGTTAACGAGCAGCAGATCGTCACTGCTTTGCGCACCAACGTCGATGGGTTCATGGAAAAAACCAGCGATCGGCAGGAATTCCTGGACGCGGTTGCGCGCGTTTCTGCCGGGGAAAACTACTTCTGCGCCCGGAGCAGCCGCTTGCTCTCAGAAGTCGCGCGCGGGCTCCACGCCAGCTCCGGCGATGCGCCCGACATCAGCCCGCGGGAAAGAGAAATTCTCACCATGATCGCGGCCGGCCACACCAGCAAGGAAATCGGAACCGCGCTCTTCATCAGCACCTTCACCGTCGACACCCATCGCCGCAATCTCATGGCCAAGATCGGCGCGCGCAATGCTGCCGGGGTGATCCGCTACGCTTTGAAGCACGGTCTTCTCCGCGTTCCGGAGAAGGAGCCGGCCGGGTAGCGCGCGCGTCTCGCGTGCTGGTCACCGCGTCTCGCGACTACGAACTTTCTTCTCCGCGTTTCGTTCGTAGCGCGAGCGTCTCGTTCAAGATCGGGATCAGGAGATTCGCGACGTCGAGTGGAAAGACAGCAAGCGAGACGCTGGCGCTACGGTCGAGTTTCTGCTCGGGCCTAACGAGTGATTTTCCTCAGCCGAATTCTTCCAGCCTCTCCAAAAATTTGCGTCGCTCTGCGCAATCCAGGGACAATTCTGCCCGTCCCGACCAATCTGCGCTCCATCTGCACATTCTGCGCGCTCCCGCACACTCCCCTACCAATTTTCCGGTAGCCCAAAATTACCGGATTCTCGCGAATTGTCCGTTTTGTCGAACACGTGCAATCTGGCCCCGCTGATTGCTCCTGCTCTGTCGTGACGAGCTAATTGCGACGCAGGGAAAATCCAATCCAAGGAAAAGATATGAACTCCATCAAAACTCAGATGCGCAAATCCCGGCCCCTTGCCGCCCTGCTTGCCAGTGGCGCCACCCTCGCCATGGCGATCCTCGCCTACGCTTCGAGCTCCACCCAGATCGAGCAGCTCGCGCCTCTCGCCACGCCGCGCACGATGCACACGGCGACCGTTCTGGCCGACGGCAACGTGCTGATTACGGGTGGCCGTGATGCGGCTGGTGCCGTCATAGCAGACGCTGAAATTTTTGACTCGAAAACTCGTACCTCGAAAGCGATCGGCAGTCTTCTCACCGCGCGCACTGGTCACACGGCTACACTTCTCAAGGACGGGCGTGTTCTGGTTGCGGGGGGCATGAACGCCACCGGTACCCTCGCCTCAGTCGAGGTTTTCGAGCCGCTCGCGCCTGCATCGGGCTTCCACGCACTCTCCGAAGAGATGAAGGCCTCTCGCACCCGGCACACCGCCACGTTGCTTCAGGATGGCAAAGTTCTGATCGCTGGAGGCGATCTCGTTGGCACTGCTGAAATTTTTGACCCTGCGACCGACACGTTTTCCATCACCCTGTTGAACATGGCAGAGCGCCGGTCTGGGCACACTGCCACGCGCTTCTCCGAAAACCTTGTTTTGCTCGCGGGCGGCCAGTCCGACTCGATGGAGATGTTCAACGCCGCCGACCAGACATTCACTCTCGATCACAACGGATGACCAGCGTCCGAATCGATCACGAGACAATCGCGCTCAGTGATACCCGGTTGCTCTTTTTCGGTGGGGACATTGCAAACACCATCGACGAATGGGATCTCTCCATGGATCTCCTCGGGGTCGCGGGCACGATGGACGCGCCTGCGTCCAGCGCGACTCTCCTGGTTAACGGGAACATTCTCGTTCTCCGGCGCGATGTCGCGGGCATCTATGCGCCGGGAGCGGCCGACGCTGGCTCCGGCTTCACCGCCTTGATCCGATTGCGATCCCCGGCAGTGGCCTTCTGGCGCGCCGCGGCCAGACCGCGACACAGCTTCCGGACGACAAGCGAATCCTCGTCGCCGGTGGTGTGAACGCGGACAACGCTTTGGTCAAACCCGTGGCGCTCTACAACCCGGCGCGCATCTGGACAGACAAGGACGATTATTATCCGGAGGAACCTGTCCTCCTCGACGGATCGGGCTGGAAGGCGAACGAAGACGTTTATCTTTTCGTGGTCGACTCCGCGACGGATCAGTGGACTTACAAGAGCACGGTGAAAGCGGGCGCGAACGGCACTTTCGCCGTCACTCCTTACTTCATCGTGGAACAGCGGCATCTCGGCGTCACGTTTGACGTAACGGCTTACGGCGCCGAGTCCACGATGACCGCGGATGTGAGGTTTACGGATTCCAACAAGATCGGTGCCGTTTCGGTCAGCGCTCAATCAGGCACGTTGACGCAAGGGACAGGCGGAAGCGCTACTTACACGGTAACGGTTACGCGGGCGACTGGTGCAACGGGCAAGATCGACGCGACGATTACCGCCACTGGACTAACCTCCGGAGCGACTGCCTTGCCGCTTACACTCACCGTACCGAATGGTCAACCTTCAGGTAACGGTACACTAACAATTAACACCAACTCGTCGGCGGCAGCAGGCACGACACAATTCGCCGTGCGAGCTGAAACCGGCGGCAGCGGCACTGCCGACTTCGCTACTAACACTGGCACACTCAAGATCGACAACGGGCAGGCAACGACAGCTCTATCAGCAGCGAACGCGAATGGCACCTATGGCGGAACTGCCAGCTTGTCCGCCACTCTGACATCGGGTGGTTCAGGCGTAAGCGGCAAAACCATCGCTTTTACGCTCAACGGCACTTCAGTCGGGAGCGCCGCCACCAACGGCAGCGGCATCGCAACGCTGAGCAGTGCAAACCTTACCGGGATCAATGCGGGCACGTATCTAACGGGCGTCGGCGCCAGCTTCGCAGGCGATGGCTCGTACGCGGCCAAGAGCGGAACGGCGCAGTTAACCGTCACCAAGGCGACTGCTTCGATCACGGTCACGCCTTACGACGTGAGCTATGATGGCGCCGAGCACGTCGCCACCGGCTCAGCCACGGGCGTTGGAGGGGTGACTCTTACCGGCCTCAACTTGAACGGCACCAAGCACACCAATGCCGGTACTTACAGCGATACCTGGACCTTCACGGGACCTAACGGCAACTACAATGATGCGACCAGCACCGTGACCAACAAGATCGCGAAGATCAACGCGACCGTCACCGTAACGCCTTACGACGTTAGCTATGACGGCAGCGAGCACGTCGCGACCGGCTCAGCCACGGGCATTGGCGGAGTGACCCTTACGGGCCTGAACCTCAACGGCACCAAGCACATCGATGCCGGCACCTACACCGACACCTGGGTCTTCACCGCACCAAACGCTAACTACAATGATGCGACCAGCACCGTCACTGACAAGATCGCGAAAAAGGCCGCGACAATTACCCTGACCAACCTCAGCCAGACCTACAACGGCACCGCTAGATCGGCCGGTGCGACCACCACCCCGGCGGATCTCAACGTCACCTTCACCTACGATGGCTCAGCTACCCCTCCGACGAACGCCGGTAGCTATACGGTCGTTGGAACGATCAGCGATACGAATCACAGCGGCAGCGCGAACGGCACCTTCAATATCGCCAAGGCCAACGCCACGATCGCGGTCAACGGCTACACCGGCACCTATGACGGCAACGCTCATGGCGCCACCGGCTCGGCGAAAGGCGTGAACGACGTCGACCTCAGCAGTCTGCTGAATTTGGGTGGGAGCTTTACGGACGCGCCCGGCGGCACGGCCACCTGGAGCTTCGCCGGCAATACGAACTACAACTCCGATAGCGACACGGCAGCGATTGTCATCAGCAAGGCAGACGCGACCGTCAGCGTTACCGGCTACACCGGGACGTATGATGGGGATCCGCACGGCGCGACCGGTTCCGCCACTGGTGTAAAAGGCGAGAGCCTCAGCGGTCTGGACCTGGGTGACAGCTTCACAGACGTGCCTGGTGACACGGCTAACTGGAGCTTCGCCGCGAGCACGAACTACAAGGGGCAAAGCGGCACAGCAGCGATTGTGATCAACAAGGCAGACGCTACGGTCAGCGTTACCGGCTACACTGGCACTTACAATGGTAACGCTCACGGGGCGACAGGTTCGGCCACTGGCGTAAAGGGTGAGAGCCTCAGCGGTCTGGACCCGGGTGACAGCTTCGCAGACGTGCCTGGTGGCACGGCTAACTGGAGCTTCGCCGCGAGCACGAACTACAAGGGGCAAAGCGGCACAGCAGCGATTGTGATCAACAAGGCAGACGCTACGGTCAGCGTTACCGGCTACACCGGGACGTA
>JACDHZ010000026.1 GCA_013820755.1 Chthoniobacterales bacterium | reverse complement strand
GCAATTTACTTTCATGTCGCCGGGAGCGCGGCATTGCTCGCAGCCGTTCACCTCGCGGGCGACAATGTTCCGCGCGACACGCGAACAGCCCTCGCTGATCTGGTATTGCTCACGCCGCTTCCGACGTTTGTCGCGCTGATGACGTAAGCCACATCATTCGGCGTTGTCGTTCTTCATGCGCGTTGCGGCACGCGCACGAAAAATCCTGCGCAGCACCCATACCGCAACGCCAAATGCGATTGCCCACGGCGCAAGGAACGCGGTCGCAACGCCGATCATTCGCAGGCTCCACATCAAAGCCGAGAAGCCTTGCATCAGCGTGCGCCGGATCGTGGCAACCAAGCCTTTCTCATCGGACACGATATCGGGCTGGCTATAAACCTGAATACTGATGTCTGCAGGCGCGGTCTCTTCATTCACAACTCCGCGCCGATCTTCGCGCTGCACACTGACGTCCTTCACCTTCCCGAGCTGGTTGAACGAGCTGAGAAGCACGGCGTAGTTCTTCATCGCGACGCGCAACGTGATATTCGCAATCTCCTGGCCGTCTGGATCACGGCTGAATGACGAGCTGCGAATCTCCGCACCTGACTTCGCAGCGTTCTCTTTAAGGCGAGCGGCGTTATCAGCAACTGCCGATGTGAGGATGCGCAGACTGGTGGTTTGCAGCGCCGGCTCCTGTTCATTGCGCGAAATTGTGATGCTCAGCTGCACCTTGTCGCGCTCGACCTTCGCGCCTTGAGCCATTCCAGTGCCGCCTTGTGCCACGCGATCGGTTTGCTCCGTGTAATTCTGCACGCGTCCCATGCCTTTGATGCGCTCGATCAACGCGTCGGCTTCTTCCGGCACGATCAACAACACGAGCTGCGCAGTCGCTTCACCCGAGCTGTCGCGGTCGAGTGTGGACGACGAAAGCTGCGCCTTCGCGCTTTCCAGCACGCCCTTCACCTCGGCGAATGTCTTCTCCACGTCGGTCGAGAAAAGCGCGAGCCGGGCGCGACGTTTCAACAGGAACGCCGCGGGCTCGTCCATGTCTTTCTCGGCGAGCGTGATTGTGACCGTGGCGAACTGCACCTGCGCGTCCATGTATTTGAGCGCGCCCTGCATCTCCTCGATCGAAGCGCGCACGCGTCCAAGTTCCTTCTCCACCTCGAGCAGGTCAGCGACCTTGGTGCTTTTCGTTTTGAGAATGTCGATGAGTCGTTGCTCCATCACGTGCGCGTTCTTCAGGCGCGAATCGGTGTCGAAATATTGCTTCGTTACGTCCTCGGTGCCAAGCGTCTGGTTCTTCAGCTCGCCGAGACCGCGGAGTTTCAACAGGAAACGGTCGAGGTTTTCCGGCAGCACCTTCGCAACGACTTCTCCGTGCAGTTTTCCGTTCGCCTGCTTCTGCGAGCTGCTGGTTGCGACATAGCCGCGATCCTCGGCGGCGAAGGCGACGATCTTCTGCACCGCGTCATCGAACTTGATGATCTCAAGCTCAACCCGCGCATTGCGAACAAGCTTCCGATTTGCCTCTGGCGCGGGGGCTCGCGCGGTCCCTGGCTCCGGCTGGTCATGCCCAGACATCATTTCTGAAGTGACAGGTTCCTCCTCTACGAGTTCGGGTGCCGCTGCTGCGTCTGTGCTTGCGGCGCCGCTGTTCGCAGCGGCGAAACTTTGCGTCGCCTCTGGAGCAGACTTTGCCACCCCGGCAGAACCAACCGCGGCATTCGTGCTGTGCGTTTTTGCCGGATCTGTCTTTGCCTTTGCGGCTCTAGCATTGACAACGGCCCCAGATACATCCGACCGCACCGTAGAAGGCGGCCGCCGCACCTCGTCCCTGACGTCGTCTGACTCGTTCGCGGCTGAAGTTAACAAATCCCTGTGAAGGGTAAGCCTCGGGGTAGGGCCGGTCGCGTCTTCCCCGGTCACCATCCGGCCCAGTTGCACTAGGCCGAGCAATAGGGCGGCAACCGCAGTGAGCTGCGTCGCGCGATTACGGAACAAGTTGCTGAGGAGCATGGAGAAGCCGGTGCGATTCGGCACTTTCCTGTGGAAGGCGGAGACGATGCGTTGCTCGAAAGCGATGTCGGGCTTCGTCTCCTCGAGTGCGGATGAAATCATTTGGCTCATGGTCAGTTCCTCCTGGTGCAATCGGCGGCAGCTTTCGCAGTCGGCGAGGTGCTCTTGAAATTGCGCGCGTTCTCCTTCCGAGAGCTGGTCGTGCACAGCAGCGGCCAGCCACGGTTCGATGTCTTCGTGAATGTCTTGGATGGTGGGCATTTATTACTCCAAAGCGTTGAGCGCCGGCTGCATGCGCTTACGCATCGTTTGTAGCGCGCGCCCGAGAATTCCGCGGAGCGCACCGTTCGTTAGGCCAAGTGTTCGCTGGATCGTGTCGTAATCGAGCGCGTCGAAATAGCGAAGCGTGAGCGCAATGCGGTGAGTCTCCGGCAACGCCGCGAGCGCCGCATGCACCTGTCCGTGCACATTGTCGCCATCATCTCCGACCGCGTTGGCTGGATCTGGCGTGTCGCTCAACTCCTGGCCCAGCGGAACACTCCTCCGCGTGCGAGCCACATCACGCGCGCGGTGTCTCGCGATCGTGGCCAGCCACGCGGGAAATTTCTCCGGGTCGCGGACTCGCCATCGCGATTTCCATGCTTTTACGAATGCGTCTTGCACAACATCCTCTGCCTCCGCGCGATCCTGGAGAACGCCGTATGCGATCGCGAAGAGGTTACGGCTCGACGCGCGGATGATCAGCTCGAACGCATCACGATCGCCTCGGATGGCAGCCTTGTAGATGTCGCGATCGGTGGAGTCCATCTGGTGCGTTCACCAGCCTAGACGGATCACCGTGCGATTCCGCGCGAATTATTTTTTTCGCGCTCCTGTACGGAGGGCGTAGCTCTAGAAGATCTCAACCACCGTATTCACGGTCACGAGATCTTTGATTCGCGCAGCGTCCCAGTTCGCGGTTCGGATACAGCCATGGCTCGCGGCGCGGCCAATCGTCTCCGGGTTGTTCGTGCCATGCACTCCTACGTGCGGCTTGTTCAAGCCCATCCAAAGCACACCGACGGGATTGTTTGGCCCCGCCGGCAGGTTGTAAAAACTGTTTGTCCTGACGCCGGCGTTCAAGACGCCTTCGTCGTGTCGAAACCACGGCAGCGTCGCGATGCCCAGGATCTTCCAGGTGCCGAGCGGAGCCGGCAAGGTGCTCGATCCCGGAGTGATGGGAAACTCGGCGACCAGCTTATCGCCTTCGTGAATTTCGAGGAAGCGCTCGCGCGTATCGATCACCACCTTGCGGCCGGCCAGCGCGGGGTTATCCAGCACGAAGCCTTCACGTAAATCTTCGATCTTGAAGGCGTTGACATTTGGCACTCGAACGATGTCGCCAAGCTGGAGTTGGTCGACGTTCATTTTGGGGTTCAATTTGCGAACGTAAGCTTCAGCAGCGTGGAACCGCTCGCAGATCAGCTCTAGCAATGACCCATATTTGAGCGCCTTGAACTTCGCTTGTTCCGACGGGCTTGATGATGTTGGACCGACGAAGTTTTCCGCTTCCGGCGGGATCACCCACGTCGTGAATGCTTGAGGCACATCGGCGAGGAGGGACGCATCGACGGCGCCGGTGGTAGGCATCCCGTTCGCGCGTTTGTAAGAGAGCAGCGCTTTCCGGAAAAACTCGCCCATCTGTCCATCTATTTTGCCGGGACCGAAGTTGTGGTTATCGAGAAAGATCTGGAGACGCGTGCTGGTTTCTTCATCGTAGTTCGGCAGCGCGACCATGGGCGTTGGCAGAGGCGTCGGATGCGGTAGGGGCGGGGAAACCGGGCGAGGAGGCGTGGGACGTTTCAGTGCGGCTGGCGGCGTAGGACGCGGCTTTGGCTTTGGCTTTGACCAGGGCCATTGGGCCTGCGCGACCGAGGCGAAGCAAATGACGATAAGCGCGCTGCATATGGTTCCTCGTCGATTCATCGGCGAAGTTATCGGCGAGAACGCAGCCCTGCGCAATGCACGTGCGGACCCACGCTGAAGAGGGCTGCCGCGATTTCCCTTTTGACCGCCTTGCCGCAAGCGTACAGATGAGGCCTCTGCTATGGGATTTATCACCCGCTACACGCATTGGCTGCACACACAGTGGCCTGCGGGAACCATCGAGAAGCTCCCGGTCTCAGGCACGAATGGCGTAACCGGATTGCCCGGTGTTCGCGTGGTCGGTGATCTCACCGGGATTCCGCTGCTGAAGTTCTCGTCGCGGACTGGTGCGAACGCGGTCCGCGCGATCTTACAAGAAGCTGATTTCCGCCGATCTGATAACGCCGACCCCGCGCTGCTGGATCTCGCGATCATCGGCGGGGGCGTCGCGGGCATATCGGCAGCGATTGAAGCGAAAAGGGCAGGCCTTCGGTTCGCTGTGTTTGAAGCGACAGAAGTTTTTTCCACCGTCGTCAACTTCCCGAAAGGAAAGCCGATCTACACTTATCCGACGGAGATGAAGCTCGACGGCGGATTGCAATTCACCGCAAAGGTGAAAGAGGGACTGCTCGCCGAGATTCAGCGGCAACAGCGCGAGGCGCAAATCGAAGTCACGCCCGGCCGGGTGCAGCGGGTTGAATCCCGCGGCGGCGAGATGCTCGCGCACCTCACGGACGGCTCACCAGTCCGCGCGCGACGAGTCATCATCGCAATCGGCCGCAGCGGGAACTTTCGGAAGCTCGGCATCCCCGGCGAAGAGCTCGACAAGGTCTACAACCGGCTTTTCGACCCGAAGGAGTTCTCGGATCAGAAGGCCCTCGTCGTAGGCGGCGGCGACTCGGCTCTCGAGACTGCGATTGCACTGACAGCCGCCGGCGCGGACGTGACGCTGAGTTACCGCGGCAAGCAGCTGTCGCGAGCAAAGCCGGAGAACATCGCAAAGGTTGAAGAGCTTGCGAGAGGCTCCGGCAAAAACGTGTGGGTCGAAAAGCCTGCGTCACAGCAGACAAATCCTGCGACGACAGCCGGCTTGCGCGGCCAAAAGCGGGGATCGTTAATGCTCGCGCTCGGCACGGAGGTAACTCAGATCGCGCGCGACCAGGTTTTCCTTAAGAATGGCACTGTAGCCTCGCTGCCCAATGACGTCGTTTTCACGATGCTCGGCCGCGAAGCCCCCCTGGATTTCTTGCGCCGGTCGGGCGTTCGAATCGCGGGTGAGGGGACGAGGGGCGGCTGGCTTGCGCTCGCGTTGTTCCTCGCTGTGTGCGTGTTCGTCTACTTGTGGAAATCCGGTGGTGCGACCAAGACATGGCTCGAGCCGTGGCCGGGCAACATGCAGGCGCTACTTGGCTCGTTAGGTGCCAGGTGGCAGGCACAGATCGCTGATCGCGCCTCGTCGCTAGGGACGCTTGCGGTTTCTCTCAAGTCGCGATCGTTTTACTACACGCTGGCCTACAGCTCCGCGATCGTGGCATTCGGTATCGCGCGCATTCGACGCCGCAAGACACCCTATGTGACGCTGCAAACGACGGTACTGATTTGCACTCAGGTGATCCCGTTGTTTCTCCTGCCGGAGATCATCCTGCCTTATCTCGGTTACAACGGCTGGTTCGATCACGGGCTCGGACGCACCATCGGCGATAACCTCTTTGAATCCTACATCCCTGACGCGCAATATCTGGCACATGAGTGGCCGCAGTGGGGACATCCGCGCGCTTACTGGCGTGCCTATGGTTTTGTGCTCGCGTGGCCATTGATGGTGTACAACATCTTCACCGACGCCCCGATTCTCTGGTGGCTGGTGATTTCGTTTTTCCAGACATTTGTCATCATTCCACTGCTGATCTGGCGCTGGGGGAAAGGTGCGTATTGCGGATGGATCTGCTCCTGCGGCGCACTCGCGGAGACAATGGGCGACAAGCAGCGTCACAAGATGCCGCACGGTCCGTTCTGGAACCGCTTCAACATGGCAGGGCAGGTGGTACTTGCGTTCGCGTTCCTGCTATTGTTTATCCGCATAGCCGGATGGGTTTGGCCCAATTCAGTGTTCGCATCCGCCTTCCATATGCTCTTGGAAGGAAAGAACGCTGCAGGCGCAGTGGTGAACTACGCGAGCTACAAATGGCTGGTTGATGTCTTCTTGGGTGGCGTGATTGGGGTTGGGCTTTACTTCAAGTATTCAGGCCGTGTCTGGTGCCGTTTCTTCTGTCCACTCGCGGCGTTGATGCACATCTACGCGCGGTTCTCGCGCTATCGTATTTTCCCGGAGAAGGAAAAATGCATCTCCTGCAACGTCTGCACGACGGTTTGCCACCAGGGGATCGATGTTATGAACTTCGCCAACAAAGGCGTCCCCATGGAAGATCCGCAGTGCGTTCGCTGTTCCGCTTGCGTGCAGGAGTGTCCCACGGGCGTGCTCGCGTTTGGTCGATATGGGGCCGGTGCCGAGGTGGTGCTCGATCGGCTTTCGGCATCTCCGGTGCGAATGCGGGAAGACGAAGACGCAAACGTGAGCCGGTAAGCCGAGCAAGGGCCCGGCTCTCTGACGCAGATTGTTTTCTGTCTGTCCGATCATCTGCTGGTTTCGGCGAAGTTATCGACAACCGTGACCGTTCCCGCCGTGCTAAGCGTCATACCCGATATAACCACGCTCCTGAAGGTGCATCGTGCCGGGTCCTGGCGATGCCGCCGATCGTTACTATGGGACTGCGTAGCAGACGCGACGGCATCGTCCCCTTCATCCGCGCAATCGTCGCCCCTGTAGCGTATTACAATCGGTATGCGTGCAATTTGGAAAGGCAGTATCAGCTTTGGCCTGGTCAACATCCCGATCGTCCTTTACCCCGCGACGCGGAAGGAAGAACTCAAGTTTCGCCTTCTCCGTTCGAGCGACCATAGCCCCGTGAATTACAAGCGAGTGGCTCAAGCGGACGGGCAGGAGGTTCCGTGGGACCAGATCGTGAAGGGTTACGAATACGAGAAAGGGAAGTTCGTCATCCTCGGCGAAAAGGATTTCCAGCGCGTGGATTTAGAAGCGACGCAAACCGTGGATATCCAGGACTTTGTAGATGTCGACGAAATCGACCCGATGTATTTTTACAAACCTTACTACCTCGAGCCGCAGAAAGGCGGCGACAAAGCGTACACGCTCCTCCGCGAGGCGCTTTCCGACGGCAGAAAAGTGGGCATCGCCAAAGTAGTAATAAAGACGCGCCAGTACCTTGCCGGCGTGAAGGCCCTGAAACATGCACTGGTGCTGGAGTTAATGCATTTCGCCGAGGAGCTGTCGGACGCGGAGAAGCTGAACGTCCCGAAGCAGCTTGAAGTTGGAAAACGCGAGAAGGAAATGGCAAAGGCGCTCGTCGATAGCATGAGCTTGAAGTGGGACCCGGAGAGATATCACGACGACTACCGCGAAGCGCTGCTCGATGTGATCGAAGAGAAAGTTGAGTCAGGGGGTAAGGAGATCGAGGAGAAGCCGAAGGCGAAGAAGCCATCAACGAAGGTTATCGACCTCGTCGCAGTCTTGCAGGAAAGCCTCGCGAAAGCACAGAGCACCAAAAAGAAGACCGCGGCGAAGACGGCCGCTTCAAAGCGCACAACGCGGCAGCATAAGAAGGCTGCGTAGCGCTTCGCCGATCACTGAGCGCCGCCGGCAATCATTAACGCGGACGGTACGCGTCGTCTTTGACCCACGCGTCGCCGCAGCCGCAGACGCGTCTCATTAACAGCTTATGGCGTCAACGTGTCACCACCGCCCGCGCAGCTGTCGCAGCACGGTGGTTTTGCTCGCAACAGGAAGTCTGCGTGCCACTGCCCGTTGACCCGACCCCAGCCAAATGAGTCGCGTCTAAACGATGACACTTGATCTAGTTGTGCTGATGGTGCGCGAAAAAGTTTTTGAATTCGCACCGTGAAACCCAAACGTTGGATTTCGAGATGCAAGCCCGTCATTCTACACTCTGCGTCTCTCTCTCTCCGTCTTCTTCACCCTCGCTCTACACCCACCACCTGAGGCGATGCTGCACGACCAGAAAGTAGTTGTAGTGATGCCGGCGTATAACGCGGCACAAACGCTTGCGCGCACGCATGCCGAAGTCATCGCGCAGCAGATAGCCGATCTGATCATCGTCGTCGACGACGCAAGTCACGACGAGACGGTTGCGATCGCGCGCAATTTAGATCGGGTGCAGGTAAAGGTGCATCCACAGAACCTCGGATACGGCGCGAACCAGAAAACCTGCTACCAACTCGCCCTCGCGGCGGGGGCAGACATCGTCGTCATGATTCACCCGGATTATCAATACACGCCGCGCCTACTCCCTGCGATGGCTTCGCTCGTCGCGAGCGGATTGTACCCGTGAGTGCTCGCGTCGCGCATCCTTGGTGGCGGTGCGCTGCGGGGCGGGATGCCGGTGTGGAAATATGTCGCAAACCGGCTGTTGACGTTCGGCGAAAACTTGGTGCTGGGCGCAAAGCTGTCGGAGTATCACACCGGGTACCGCGCGTTTTCGCGCTTACTACTCGAGCGCCTGCCGCTGGAGAAGAACTCGGATGACTTTGCTTTCGACAACGAAGTCCTCGCGCAGGTTCTGTGGCTTGGCTGTCGGATCGGTGAAATCACCTGCCCCGCGCGATACATTCCCGAAGCATCATCCATCAACTTCCGGCGCAGCGTTCGTTACGACGTCGGCTGCATTCGCACCATGCTGGAATATCGCTGGGCGTGCATCCGCGGCGGGGGGCGCCTTTTTCCTCCACGATTGCGAACTACTAGCGTTGAACGTTTCGGCTCATCGGAAGCCGAAATCACGTCGCCTCCCGATTGACTACCCCGTTTACCGTCGCGGTTTAGGAAGTGCGCTGTTCAGGTACTTTATGACTTCAGCCGCGCGGGAAAAGGGGGTCGTGTCCAAACGTTACGTTTGATTTTGTTGGCCGCCGCTCGAACTTGAACCTGGAACAAAGGGCAACCGTTTAGCCGCGACCCGTTCTTCTCCTTCGGAGCCGACGCGGCTACGGTGCCGGGCTCAAGTCGTATATTTCCAGGAGGCCAATACCAGTGGTGTTGCTGGCCCCTCGCAAAATTGCGGTATAAAGGCCGCCGCTTAGGTTCGCGTACAACGCTGCTTCGCTTTTTGCCGCTGGAGCGAGGCCGGAACTTCGGACCGCAGACGCTTCGGGATCAGTTTGCCAGTCATCATTTTGCCGAATGAGATTCCCGGAAGCGTCTCGTAGCTCAAGCTTGGGATTGCGAAGCGCGTTTGATATTCCCGCGTCGACCAATGATGGACCGAGACCACGAATCACCAACTCCTTCGACGCGCCGCCACCGACTATGAAGCCGGCCACCATGATGCCGTCGTTCTTCAGAACCTGACCACGGCTGGAGAGGTTGCTCGCCCGGCCGCGAGTGGTGTGTAGATCGTATAACTCAATCACACCGGTGCCGGTGAGATTGCCGTCGTTGTTGTCGAAAGCTCGCAACAGGACCGTGTAGCTGCCGGGTTTCAACGTCTGTAATAGCGCCGATTCGCGGCTGTTCGCCGGGTCCAGGTGGTAGCTGGCGATCGTCACTGCGTTTGAGGCGCTGATCCAATCGTCACTCGACGCCACGAGAGCATTAGCCGAGTTGCGCAATTCTATCACTGGGTCGTTTAACGGATGCGCAATCTTCTGCGCCGCGAGGGAGTGGCCGATGCCCCGTATCACAACCGTCGCCGGCTCTGAACCCTGCACAATAAACCCGCCGATCAGCACATTGCCCTCAGAACCGACGGCAGCGCGCGTGGACAGATTCACGAGGGCCGGTGCTGGATTCGACGAGCGGTACGGCGGACCCGCATCATACAATGAACGCGCTCCATTGATGTCATCGGTCTGCAGCGAATCGATGTTGCTGATCGTCGCATTCATAATCGCGGTCACGTTCTGGTCGTGATCGTCTGGATGATCAAGGCCAAGGACGTGTCCGAATTCATGCAGCGCGACTCGATGAAAATCGAATGCGCTGCGAGATGGACCGCGATATGAATCCCACTGTTTCGCGTTGTTAAACGTGACGTCCGCTTCGACCACGACGGAACCGGGAGTCATGTACGATAGAGTTATCGCGAGGACACGCGAACCGAAGGCATCGCCGTACACGGTGTCCGAGAAAAAAACAGATGTATCTGCGTCAGCGTCGCCAAGCCGAAGTGCTGAACCGATTACCGGCCGGAACTTCATGTGCACGAGGTAACGGTTCCAGGTCTTCAGGGCGTCGGCGGCAGATTCATCGAACGACCTGAACCCGTCCGACAACAGCCGCGGAGCGCCGAGCGAGAGGTTCATCACGACAGTGCGGTTTAGCGTCCACTTTCCGCCCTGTGCGAAATAGCCGAACGACTCGTCCGCCAGTGCCGCGAACGCGAAACAGAAGCCCATGAAGAAAACGGCGGCGCGGTGCGGAGTGATCGTCGTCATCATTGATTCGGCGGGGGTGAAAGATCGTAAACTTCAGCCAGCGCCACACCGGTAGCACCATTGTAGCCCTTAAGCACGGCCGTATAGCTGCCGGGACTTAGTGTTCGCAACAACGCCGCCTCGCGGTCACTCGCGGGCGCGAGGCCCATGTCTCGGATTTTGCTCGCGTCGGGCCCGTTCCGCCAATCGCCATTCGACGCGATCAACGAGCCACTGCTGTTGTAGAGCTCGAGCGTCGGATTACTCAATGTGCCGCTGATCCCGGAACCTCCAAGAGAGGGCCCAAGAGCACGCAGGATCACTGGCTTCTGCTTGTCGCCACCTACGATAAATCCGGCGATCATCACGCGGTCGCCGCCCAGAACGCGTCCGCGTGTCGATATGTTAGCAGCCCGTGCGGCGGTCGCCTGCAGATCGTACAATTCGACGAGCCCGATGCCGGTCGCGCCGTTATAGCCGCGGACAAGCACGGTGTAACTGCCGCTCGCCAGCCTGGCCATCAGTGCTGACTCGCGCTCGTCTGTGGGCGCCAATCCCTTCGAGCTAACTGTCCCAGCCGAAGGATCGTTCTCCCAGTCGTCGTTGCTTTGCAAAAGCGCGCCCGATTGATCGCGTAGCTCGAGCACCGGATCCGGAACCGCGCCGGCGATACCCTTCGCACCGAGCGAGGGACCGATCGCGCGCAACACCAGAGACGTTGGCTGTGCGCCTTGGACGATAAAGCCGCCGATTAGAATTTTGTCGCCCGTTCCAACAAAGCCGCGCGTCGACAGGTTGACCAAGTTATCGGCTGCCGCGGGCGCAGGGGTGGGAGTGGGAGCTGGATTAGGACCGCCATACAGGTGTTCCGCGCCGTTGATGTCGTCAGTCTGCAGAGAGTCAATGTCGCTCTCGAAGGCGTTCATGATTGCCACTACAGTCTGGTTCGCCGCGTCAGGATGATCCAACCCGAGCACATGGCCAAATTCATGAATCGCAACGCGATGAAAGTCGTGCAATGTCCCGCCGCCGCTCGCTTCGCGAAGCGGACCCTGGTACGAATTCCACGACTTGCCGCTGTTGAACACCACGTCGGCTTCCACAAGAGTCGAACCTTGATATGTGCGCAGCGTCACCGCGAGGGTATTCCGGTCAAAGGAGTCGCCGAAAACGCTCGCCGCGAAGAACACTGAGTTTTGTCGATCCCCGTCCGTTGGTCTCACCGCGGAATTGCGGACGACCGAGAATCGGAGGCGATCGAGGTGCTGATTCCAGCGCGCCAGAGCATCTTCTGCGGACTGGTTAAACGAAGTGAACCCGTCGATTAGCGCCTGGTTTGCACCTAGCGAAAGCTGCATGGTGACGTTGCTGTCTAGCGGCCAAGTCTGCCCCTCAAGCGCATAGCTGAAAGCTGCGGCTGCGGCAATCGAGCATCCTGCGAGCGAGAGCAGAAACTTGGTCGTCATCGTTCGTTTGACGGGCACAAGCGTAAAAACTACGCAAGATTGTTTCGCTCAACAAGGCGCAAAACGAACCGCGCATCAAAGCGACCGTGGTTGTGCAGCAGGCAGCAGGTCAGGCACGCTGTTCTGCGTCTAAACGGCCGCACACGCGTGAACTGCCGCGCACAAGCCCGGCACCTGTAAAACAGACGTCGGGCGCGGTGTTGGATTGGGAAGGGTAGCGTGTGACAACGTGGTTCGCCGCCGATTCCGAGATCGTGACATGCCGCGCGCCATTCCACGCCGTGAGGTTGGATTCGTCGCCGACCCGCTCGCGCCTCCGCGAGCAGATGCGCCAACTCATGCCGTAGGGTCCGCTCGATCTCCGCTGCGCCATGAGCACCGAGGCGCGGATTGAGCGACACTCGGAGATGCCGGCAATCAGCGCGTCCCGCGGCAGTTCGCAGCCGTGGGTTCCATTCAACCATGACTTTGCCGGCAAGCGCCGACGCGCCAGCGGCTGAGAGAAGTTCGCGCGCCTTCTCTTCTAACCTAACGCGACGACGTGTGCTGCAAAGCGGGCCATTCGAGAAATCGAGGTGGAGCTGCTTAGGCAACAGCATATGCGTCACGCGCCGCCGCGTGACGGCTCAGTCGCTGGCAAACACGTCCAACCGCTTCCACTCCAGCATCGATTTCGCGCGTGGTGGTTTGTTTGCCTAACGAGAAACGAACGGCTGCTCGCGCCGTAGCCGGCGTCATTCCCATCGCGAGAAGAACGTGCGAAGCAACCACAGAGCCGACCATGCACGCCGACCCGCTCGAGGCGCAGATCCCTTCCAAGTCTAGTGCCATCAACAGAGTCTCAGAGTCGAGGCCGGGGAAACTGACGTTCAGTGTATTCGCAAGACGCGTGGCCGTTGCGCCGTTCTGCTGCGCGGACGGAAAGCAGCGGCTGATGCCTCCCCAAAGGCGATCGCGCAGTGTATCCTGACGAGCCTGCTCAATCACTGAATCTAGCAATGCCCACTCAGCGGCCGCGGCCATTCCGGCGATAGCGGCGACGTTTTCGGTACCTGGGCGCCGTTGGTTTTCATGCGCGCCTCCAAACTGAATCGACTCGATTGAAATTCCCGCTCGCAGGTAAAGCAGTCCGGCCCCTTTCGGCCCATAGAATTTGTGTGCTGAAAAGCTGGCAGCGTCCACCGGCACATCCGCCACGTCACCACGCAATTTGGCGAATGCTTGCACCATGTCGCTATGCAGGAGCACGCCGCGCGAACGACAGGCATCCGCGATGTCACGCATCGGCTGAATCACACCGGTCTCGTTATTAGCCGCCATGATCGAAACCAATGTTGTGTCGGGGCGAAGTGCGCGTGCAAGTTCTTCCGGGTCCACCAAACCTGTGGAGTCCACGGGCAACAACGTTACTTCGAAACCTTCGTTGCGCCGGAGATGCTTAAACGCGTGCAGCACCGCGTGGTGCTCGACGCTGCTGCAGATGAGATGGCGTCCACGATGACGCTGACTGCGGGCGAGTCCGAGCACTGCGAGGTTGTTCGACTCCGTCCCGCTTCCGGTGAAGACAAGCTCGTGCGGATTGGCGCGCAGGATCGCCGCAAGCTTGTCACGCGCGTTATCGATCGCGGCACGCGCTGCGCGCCCTGCGGCATGAATACTCGAAGCGTTGCCGAAATCTTGGTCGAAGTACGGCAACATCGCTTCGCGTGCTGGCGCGCAAAGCGGCGTGGTCGCGTTATAGTCGAGATAGATCATTGCGCCAGGATGTGATCCGTCTCTGGACTTCGCGACCGCTTCGGCACGATTGCCATTTGCTTCGCCTCGTAGTAAACGAGCGAGTCCGGCGGTACACTCTGGGTCAGGAACACGTTGCCGCCGATTGTGGACCGTGCTCCAATCACCGTTTCGCCGCCGAGTACGGTCGAATTTGGATAGATTGTCACGTGGTCTTCCACATCCGGGTGGCGTTTACCTCCTTTTCGGATGTGACCGTGGTCGTCCTTCTGAAAGCTGCGCGCGCCGAGAGTTACGCCGTGATAGAGCTTCACGTGTGAGCCGATCACACAGGTTTCTCCAATTACGACGCCAGTGCCATGGTCAATGAAGAAATGAGAGCCGATCTGCGCGCCGGGATGGATGTCAATACCGGTCCGGTCATGAGCCCACGCCGTCATCATTCGCGGAATCAGCGGCAAGTCGCGCTGATACAACAGATGAGCCGTGCGCTGGATTGCGATCGCCTCGATTGTCGGGTAAGCGAGAATGATTTCCTCGTAGCTGCGCGCGGCAGGATCGCCCTCGTAAGCGGCGTCGATATCCGCCCAGAGCATTTCCCGCAGACCAGCGAGCTGAGACAGAAAGAATTGCAGGGTATCCTCGGCGAGCCTTTCGACTGCATCATCACCGTTGGTTGAGCTGACGGCGGCGAGGCTCTTGCAGACTTCTGGTTTAAAGCGGGAGTGAAGCTCCCTCACACGGCTGCGGGTAACGGCTGGAAGATCGCCTGCGTGCGCCAGTGGCTCGCCGTGGAAACCCGGAAACAGAATGCTTAACAGCTCCACACAACATGCATCGATGGCCAGGCGTGATGGAAGGGTCGCCGCCTCTTCAACGTAATTGATGCCGCCATTCTCCCGGTACGTTCGGAGGAGATCCTCGACAACATTGGTGAACGTCTGATCCATCTAGGGCAAGTATCGAACGATGCGGGTGCTAATGAAACGAGAAATCCGTTGGCCGACGCACGTTGCAGCCGGCGCGCCGCAGTTACTCTGCATTTTGATTTCTTCATTGCGGCGTCACGAGGTTTGCAAGCAAACGCATCGGGTTAAGCTGCAGCTTCGCTTATGAGCAACTTCGAAGTCCTCGGAATGCCGGTCGACGAACTCAACACGTTCCTCACGGCAACTCATCCCGACCCGTTCCGCATCCTCGGTCCACATCGCGTCGGGGAGAATCTGGTCGCGCGCGTATTCCGACCCGATGCAAAGGAAGTGGAAGTTATCACGGCGGACGGTGTCAGATCGAATGCAAACCGCCTGCACGCCGATGGGTTTTTTCAGGCTGTGTTGCCCGGTCGAAGCCGCGACATCGATTACAAACTGCGAATCACGAGCTGGGACGGCAGAGAGATTGTCGCTCAGGATCCATATCGCTACGGCACGATTATGGGTGAGGTGGATCTGCACCTGTTTTCCGAGGGGAATCATCAGCAAATCTACGAACGTTTCGGGGCACATCTGCGCAAGATCGGTGGAGTCGATGGCGTCTACTTCGCGGTGTGGGCTCCTAACGCCACTCGCGTAAGCGTGGTGGGCGATTTCAACGGCTGGGACGGGCGCGTTCATCCGATGCGCCGGCTACTCGGGAGCGGCGTCTGGGAGTTGTTCCTGCCGGAGGTACGGGAAGGGATGCACTATAAGTTCGAGCTGCGCACGTGGAATGGCGCGACATTGCTGAAGAGCGATCCGTTCGCGTTCTTCAGCCAGTATGGCAGGGAAACGTCGTCGCTCGTTTACAATCTTGAGCGTTACCAATGGGCCGACGCTGAGTGGATGGAGGGACGGCGTGCGCGAGATTGGAACAAAAGTCCTGTCAGCATCTATGAAGTGCATCTCGGATCGTGGCGGAGGCATGGGGAGGAGGGGGATCGGCAGCTTAGCTACCTTGAGCTAGCGGAGTCGCTGCTGCCGTACGTCGTCGATATGGGATACACTCACATCGAATTGCTTCCCGTGGCGGAGCATCCGTTCGAAGGTTCGTGGGGTTATCAGGTAACGAATTACTACGCGCCGACGAGCCGCTTTGGAACCCCGGATGAGTTCCGGCATTTCGTCGATAAATGCCACCAGGCCGACATCGGGGTTATCATGGACTGGGTGCCCGCACATTTTCCGAAGGATGCGCACGGCCTTGCGGAATTCGACGGCACTGATCTCTACGAACACGCCGATCCGCGACAGGGCGAGCACCAGGACTGGGGCACGCTCATCTTCAACTTCGGCCGCAACGAAGTGCGCAATTTCCTCACCGGCAACGCGCTCTTCTGGCTCGACAAGTATCACATCGACGGGCTGCGCGTCGACGCGGTGGCATCGATGCTTTACCTCGATTACTCCCGGCAGGCAGGAGAGTGGATACCGAACGCCTTCGGCGGGCGGGAAAACCTCGAGGCCGTGTTCTTCATCAAACAGACGAACGAGCTCTGCTACTCGCGCTTCCCAGGCATCATGACGATCGCGGAGGAATCAACGGCATGGCCGGGCGTATCGCGCCCGACATATCTCGGCGGCTTAGGTTTCGGCATGAAGTGGAACATGGGGTGGATGCACGACTTCCTGCAGTACATGGCGCTGGATCCGATCTTCCGCCGGTATCATCACAACAGCATCACATTCTCGATCATGTATGCGTTCAGTGAGCATTTTGTTCTCGTGCTGAGCCATGATGAAGCGGTGCACGGCAAGGGCTCGCTCATCGGCAGAATGCCGGGGGATGAATGGCAGAAGTTCGCGAATCTCCGGATGTTCTTCGCGTGGATGTACGGACATCCCGGCAAGAAGCTCGTGTTCATGGGCGGCGAATTCGGACAGGTCCGCGAGTGGAGCCACGACCGGGAACTTGATTGGTTCCTGCTCGACCAGCCAAAGCACGATGGTCTGCGCCGCCTCGTCCAACACCTCAACTACATCTACAAGAACGAGCCCGCGCTCTGGGATCTCGACGACAGCCACGAAGGCTTCGAGTGGATTGATTTCCACGACGCCGACAACAGCGTCGTCGTTTTCATGCGCCGATCCAAAAACGGTGAGGTCATGATCTTCGTTGTCAATGCGACACCGCAAGTGCTGCACGGCTATCGCATTGGGGCGCCGGAACCCGGCTTCTATCGCGAGATCATCAATACGGACGCCGAGACCTACGGCGGCACAAATGTCGGCAACATGGGCGGACTCGAAGCGGACGCCACACCATGGCAGGCGCGCACGCATTCATTGATAATCGAAGTGCCGCCACTCGCGACGGTGGCGTTCAAGCTCGAGCGGCAGGAGATGGTTTCGGCAAGCATCGCTGCGGAATGGTCATCAGCCGGGGACTCCGCGTCAGTGCTTAGGCATTCTCCCCCTAAGGAGAATCCTGTATAAAATTATACCTACTTTTCTGGCTTGACCGTGTGCACCAGATATCTCACTCTCGTCGCAACTCCCAAAACCTATGAAACGCAATCCCCATAACGCATTTACCCTCATCGAGCTCTTAGTCGTCATCGCGATTATCGCGGTTTTGGCTAGCATCGCGCTGCCGGTATTCACCACAGTCCAGGAACGAGGCGCTCAAACCAAAGACCTTTCGAACGCAAAGCAGATCGGCCTTGGGTTGAAACTCTACGCGGGCGACAATGACGGGAAGTTCCCGGTGGTCGCGGCAGCCGGCGCGTCCAACGATGCATTTGCCCAGCTCATCCCCCAGTATGTGCCAACTGAAAAGATATTCTATCTCGCGAAATCCAAGTGGACGCCGGCCTCACCGGATGAAGTTTTTGGCGTTGACGCAAATGGTGCACCCACGACAGACACGCTGAAGGCAGCTGAAAACAACTTCGCGTATGTAAATAATCTCAGCGATACGTCCAATCCGAACTTTCCTCTCATTGCGGATGGCTTCTCGACGACAGTGGGCACATACACGAATGTGGAAACCGACAAAGGCGGCGTCTGGAAGGGCAAAAAAGCAATTGTTGTTCGGGCAGATCAGAGTGGAGCTGTAGAGAAGTGCACTAGCGACTATAAAGTCGTTGGCAAAACCGGTGCTGCTACAGATGGTGATATCTTCGCGACAAGCGCTACTTGGCTGTCCGCGACTCAAACTCCAATCAATCCTAAGTAAAGTCTCCCCAGTTCTGTAGCACCGCGACAGCGGGTGCACTTGCCGAGCGGTAGCGTTCCCCAAGGGAACTCTACCGCTCGCTTACTTTAGAGTCGAAGGTACCGTCCGTGACTTGCGTGGTTAGGGCCTGGCCACGGGAGATCGTCTCAACTGAACGGATGATGGTGCCTTTCGCGTCGCTTGTAATGCTATAGCCGCGACCCAACGTAGCGTTGGGTCCAAGCACGCGAATGATGCCGTCGACGTGCCGGAAACGTTGACGCGCAGCTTCGATTGCGTGTGGCGGAATGGCAGCCAGCCGACGCGTCATCAGCGCGACGAGTTCGCGACGCGCAGAGAGCTCTCGAAGAGGGCTGTGAGATTGCAAAGCTTGCGTGCGGCTCTCGAACCAGCGCCGGGCATCAACGAGCACGCCTCCGAGCCTTCGGGTGAGGGAGTCGCGTGCGTGGTCGGCCTTCTGCTGTCCGTCTCGCAACCGCTGCGTCAACTCTCGCGCGAGAGTCCGTTCGGAGAAAGATCGGAGACGCTGCTGCGCTTCCGCGACCAAGCTTCGGAGGCTACGATCCAAACACGAGGCCAACTCCCCAGTCCGCCGCCGCAGTTCGATGGCGTCGGGTACGATCAGCTCTGCGGCTGCGCTCGGAGTAGGGGCGCGCAGGTCAGCGACAAAATCAGCAATTGTGAAATCGATCTCGTGGCCGACGGCACTGACTACCGGGATCGGCGAATCTGCGATCGCGCGGGCGACGATCTCCTCATTGAACTCCCACAGATCCTCGATGCTGCCGCCGCCCCTCGTGATGACGATAAGATCCAATGGATGCCACAGCTCGTTAGGCGTAGCCAGATCGCGAATCGCGACTGCGATTTCAGTGGCGGCGCCGGCTCCCTGAACGCGCACCGGATTGATCAAGATCTCCAGCGCTGGCGCGCGGCGCTGCAGCACATTCAACATGTCACTGATGGCCGCACCGCTGGCCGAGGTCACTATCCCGATCCTTTGCGGGAATTTTGGGAGAGCCCGCTTGCGTTCACTCGCGAAGAGACCTTCCGCCTCAAGCTTCCGCTTCAGCGCTTCGAACTTAGCCTGCAATAACCCCACGCCCTGCGCCTGTAGGATCTGGACGCTGAGCTGATACTGCCCGCGCGCTTCGAAGACAGACAGGCTGCCGTAAACCTGCACCTGTGCTCCGTCGGTCAGGCGCCGGGGGAACGGCGGCATCGTGTTCCGGAAAATCACGCAGGCGATCTGCGCTCGCTGATCTTTAAGCGTGAAATACTGATGGCCTGAAGGGTGCAGTTTGTAGTTCGAAATTTCTCCCTGCACCCAAACTGCACCAAATCTTGTCTCAAGCGTGCCTCGAATTGCGCGTGTCAATTCCGCGACCGTCAGCACTTTCGATGTCTGTTGGAAGAAGTCCGACTGCATCTGAGGAAGGTTATGCTTCGAACAGTTCGCTTTGCGGCCCGGCCGGCGGTTTCAGCCCAAGTTTTCGATACGCATGAGGCATCGCCACGCGACCTTGCGGAGTGCGTTTGATATAGCCCTCCATGATGAGGTAAGGCTCGTTCACTTCCTCCAGTGTGCCAGCTTCCTCGCCGATGGCGACGGCCAGCGAGTTTAATCCCACTGGACCCCCGTTGAATTTGTGGATCAAAGCTTCGATGATTCGCTTATCCCACTGGTCAAAGCCATCGCGATCGATCTCCAGCATTGTGAGTGCGCGATCGGCGAGATCCGCCGTGATCTTCCCGTCAGCCTTCACCTGCACGAAATCGCGCACCCAACGCAGGAGATTGTTAGCAGTCCGTGGAGTGCCACGCGTACGTGCAGCGATTTCTGCGGCGCCTGCATCGTCGATCTCGACTCCTAGCAGTCCGGCGCTTCGGGTGATGATCTTGTGCATCTCGTCGGCCTTGTAGTAATCCAGGCGCGCGGTCATTCCGAATCGCGAGCGCAACGGCGCACTGACCATGCCGGCGCGTGTCGTCGCGCCGATCAGCGTAAACTTCGGCAACTGCAGTCGCAGGCTTCGCGCCTGGGGGCCTTGGTCGATAATGATGTCGAGCCGGTAATCTTCCATCGCGGGGTAGAGGTATTCTTCGATCGTCGGTTGCAGTCGGTGAATCTCGTCGATGAAAAGCACGTCGCCTTTCTCCAGACTGGTCAGCAGTCCCGCGAGCTCGCCGGCTTTCTCAATCACCGGGCCACTCGTGTTTTTGACGTTCACGCCCATCGCGTTCGCGATGATGTGCGCAAGCGTGGTTTTACCTAATCCCGGCGGCCCGCTGAGAAGGATGTGCTCGAGCACATCGCCGCGCTTTTTCGCTGCTTCGACTAAGACTGCCAGGCGTTCACAAACCTTTTGTTGACCGGTGAACTCGCTGAACATTGGAGGCCGCAACGAAACCTCGAATGATGGATCGGGTTCCGGAGGCTTCATCTTACTCCCCGGCGCTCAACCAAGCTTCTTGGTTAGCACGAGCTCGGTGCCACGACGCTTGAGAATGTAATCCACGTTGTCGAAAGCGTTGCGAATCAGGTGCAAGCCGAGGCCGCCGGGCTGGATTAAGTCGTGAGCGCGCCCTTTCATTTCCTCTGGCGGACATTGGCATCCGTAATCGCGCAGGCGCAGGCAAACGCAGTCGCCGTTCGCCTCGAGCGACAGCGCAATCGGCTGGTCATCGCGTAGATGATATGCGTGACGGATGATGTTCGTGCACGCCTCGTCAACACCGAGCACCATGAGCGTGCGCTCCTTTTCCGACAAAGGAAAGCGGTCGAGGAAACGCCGCACGAAGCTGCGCATCAACGCGAGATTGCTGGTGTGGCTGGAGAACTCCACTTTCTTTTTCATCGGCCGCACGAACGCTGAACATACACCGCACCTGCTGCAAGTCCGCAACCAAAACGGGTGGACAGCGAGCAAAACCGCTACTTCTGTTCCGGGGATGTGGCGGTCGATCGTTCCACTTCTTCTCAGTGTTTCTGCAGTCTTGGCCGCGGAGCAGACGACAGCGTACAACGCGCTATGGGCGGTCGGCACCCAGCTCGATCGATCATTCGTTAGCCGAGTCATCAGCGTGACCGGAGCGAACGGTGATCCGCAGCCCGAGAGATGGACCGTGCTCGTCGCGGATCGCTCAACCGCCTCTGGAGTGAGGGAGATACAGGTCGCAAATGGCCGAGTTGCGGCGCAACGACGGGCACCTGGAGCGGTGGCTGGTTCTACTGCGGGCGCAACGATCAAGACTTCGCGGCTGAACCTCGACTCGAGCGGTGCGTTTTCCGTGGCGAGTTACACGGCCGACAAGTCGCACGTGAATTTCGAATCCGCGAGCTACGTCCTGCGAAACAACGAGCGGGGCGACCCGGTCTGGGTCGTCACCCTCCACGATAAGGGAGGTCGCCCCCTGGGAACCATCCACATTGGCGCCAACAAGGGAAACGTAACGCGAGTCGAAGGGTTGTTCCGGGGCACGAACATGGCGCAGGTACAGGAGGACCCCGTGCCACGAGTGCACAGTCGTCGCAGTGGTCCTGGCGATGAGGAGCTTTCGCAAGATGACACCGGTGACACCGCGAATGGCGAGACGGAAGATGACGAAGGTGACGAAAACGTCGTCAAAAAAGAGGTGAAACGGGTATTCCTGCGGACGAAAGACGATGCGTCGCGAATGTTTAGTCGCGTGCGCCGCTCGTTCGACAATTATTTCTACCGCAGGTAGCGACCCCGACCGGAGCGGTCGACTAACCACGACCGTCGGGTGTGGTGCCGCTTTGCAACCGCTGAACCGCGTTCCGAAACTCAACTGGCCGAGCGATCGCTTCGAACGCTTCCTCCGACCGGTCCATGCCGCGAATAGTCACTGTGCCGTAGTCGAACATCCGGCCGAGGACATCCTGCTTCACCCCTACCGATTCCATCCCGGCGATGAACAACTCGAGCGTCTGCCGGCCGACGATGCCTGGTTTGATTAAAACCCGCCTGTCAGTGATCACCAGCTCGCTGCTGGCGAAAGCAAAAGCAGGCGGAAGCATCATCAATGCAGGGAGTGGCAGTGCAAACCATCCAATTTGCGACCCAGTGAGCACCTGCACGCCGATTGCGAACGGCATCACGATAAACAAAAACGTGAGTAGCGCCATCACGGCGAATCGCGCAAAGACTATCCAATGGAGCGAAGTTTTGTGAAACGGCACCTCGTCGTCTGCAAGTGTAGCGCGTGCGTAGGGACCAAGCGACTCGCGCCTGAGCGGTTGCAGGAAAGACCCCGGTATATTCACTGCAACGTCAACCGTCTCTGGTCTCGAGCTCGCACGCACTGTCTGCAGCGACGCTATCCCCGGTTCTGCTGCCGGATCAGTGACCATGGGAACAGACGTCCTCCTAAAGCAGTCGAATGCGGAGAGCGCGCGGAGTTTGCCATTCGGCTGATGCGCAGCCAG
>JACDHZ010000136.1 GCA_013820755.1 Chthoniobacterales bacterium | reverse complement strand
GCCGGAACGAACGAACGCGCGAGTATCTCGATTTTGACGAACGCGAGCGCCCGCTCGGCGTTCAACTTTTTGGGGGAAATGCGGAGCACATGGCCGAAGCGGCGCGTCGTGTCATCGATTGGGTCCAGCCCGATTTCATCGACCTGAACTTCGGTTGTCCCGTGAACAAGGTCGTCGCGAAGAACGGCGGCTCCGCGTTACTCAAGGACTGCCCGACGCTCGCCGCGGTCGCGAGCGCCGTGGTTCGTGCCTCCGCGCCAGTGCCGGTAACAGCGAAAATTCGCATTGGTTGGGACGACAACTCGATCAATGCGACCGGTGTCGCGCGCATTCTCGAAGACGTGGGAATCGCCGCAATCGCAGTGCATGGCCGGACGCGGGCGCAGGGTTACTCCGGACCGGCCAATTGGGATGTGATCGGCGAAGTCGCAGTCGCGGTCGACGTGCCGGTGATCGGTAACGGTGACATCGCAAATGCCGCCGATGTGGCGCGCCGCCGCGCCGAAACCGGCATTGCCGGCGTGATGATTGGCCGCACAGCGATGAGCGCGCCCTGGATCTTCGAGCAGATCAAACACGAGCTCGCGACGGGCGAAATCCTGCCGGCGCCGGAGCTGCCGGAGCGCTGGGCGTTGATCCAGCGCCATTGCCAGCTCGCTGTCGAAGAATGGCAAAACGAAGATCAGGCGATGCGCTCGATGCGCTCACGTTTGATGGCCTATTCCAAAGGTTTTCCGAGCAGCAAACTCCTGCGCGAAAAATTCCAGCAGGTCTCCACTCTGGCGAAATTGGAAGAAATTGCCGACGAGCACATGGTTTCCTGCGCAGAGCCGTTCGTGTTGCTCTGAACTCCCATTAACGTTTGCGGTGTCAGCGCAGCATCACGCGTCCGTCGCGAGCAACGCCGCAGCGGGCCCCCTTCTGTCCGACCGGCCGCGACGTGCTCGAGTATGTGCACGCGCTCTACGAAGCCGTCAGCACGCCCGGCATCCGGGAGTCAGCCCAGATTAACAACATGAAGAAGTATCTGAACTTCATCGGCCTCGGCGTCGAACCGACTGGGGAGTTCCTGCACCAAATCCGCCGCACCACCACCCGCGCTGGTCTCTTCACGCACTGCCGCGAGTTCCTCGATCACGACGAACCAATGCCGCTCGAGCCATTCGCGATCTCTTTGAACCCAACGGACGTCATGGCTGGCGCAACGCGGTGACGCACTCATCGCTGGCAACTGTGTCCCAATCGGATCGGGGAACGCACGCGCCTCGCGTGCTGGTTGAGGCGCCCTCGCCTCACGAACTTCCTTCGTCCGCGCGCCATTTACAGGAATGGGCTGTTCTCGTTAGTCTTCGAGCGATGACCGCCACCGCGGAACCCGAAGATGCCGCGCCGCTCGTCGGCGAAGATCACGTCCCCGATTTCCTCGGCCATCCGCGCGGGCTTTGGTATCTCGCCTTCACCGAGGCGTGGGAGCGCTTTTCCTCCTACGGCATGCAGGCGCTGCTCGTCCTTTACATGGTCAAGTATCTCCTGCTGCCTGGCCGCATCGAGCACGTCGCTGCGTTCGAGAGCTTCCGCCGGCTCTACGGCGGGCTCGATGGCCAGGCGCTGGCGTCCGCCATCTTCGCACCTACACCGCGAGCGTTTATCTCACGCCGATCTTCGGTGGCTTCCTCGCCGATCGCGTCCTCGGCCGGCGCCGCACCGTTCTCCTTGGCGCGCTCACCATGGCGGCCGGCCATTTCCTGATGGCGTTCGAAGTCGCGTTTCTCTTTGCGCTTCTTTGCCTGGTCCTCGGTTGCGGGATGTTCAAGGGCAACATCGCCAGCGAGGTCGGCTCACTCTATAAACCCGAAGACCTCCGCCGCGCCGACGCCTTCCAAATTTTCTACCTCGGCATCAATGCCGGCGTCATCGCTTCCCCGCTGATCGTCGGAACGCTCGGCGAAGTCTGGGGCTAGCACTACGGCTTCGCCGCCGCCGGAGTGGGCATGCTCCTCGCCACCGGCATCTACCTCTTTGGCCAGAAATATCTGCGTGCCGGGGAAAACGAAGCCCGCGCCGTCGCCGCCGCGCCGCGAGTGAAACTCACCAGCCGCGACTGGCGCGCGATCATTGCGCTTATCCTCCTCATCCCGGTGCTCGCCGTCGCGATTGTGCCGAACAACCAAATCTTCAATGCCTACCTCATCTGGGGCGACCAGCAGTTCGATCTCGTCTTCATGGGCAAAAAATTACCCACCACCTGGCTGGTCACGCTCGACGCCATTGTCAGCGTCAGCTTCCTCGCGCTCGTCGCCCTCTTCTATCGTTGGTATGGCAAGCGCTGGCGCGAGCCCGACGAGATCACCAAGATCATCATCGGCTCCGCCTTCTCCATCGGCGGCGCCATGTGCTTGTTTACCGCCGCCGCGACGCGAGGCGCCGGACAAAAAATCGGGCTCTTCTGGCCGGTCGCGTTCCACTTTCTCAACAGCATCGCCTTCGCCCACATGCTGCCGGTCAGCCTAGCCTTGTTCGCGAAGTATGCGCCGAAAGCGATCAACGCCACCGTCATCGGCCTCTACTATCTCGCCTTCTTCGCCGCCAACACCATGGTCGGCTGGGTCGGCGGCTTCTACGAGAAATGGCCCACGACCAACTTCTGGTTACTCCACGCCGCTTTTGCCGCCGGCTCGGGTCTTTGCTTTGTGCTGTTCAAGTTCGTCGTCAGTCGGCATCTGAAAACTGAGCCGGTCAGCTTGAACTCGGCGGCGAGCAGGTAAGAGCGCTTGCAGATAAAACTCGACGACCTCACCGGCCCGGAGATCGCCGCCCTTCCGACGAACATCTCGCCGGCATGCGCAGCCTGTCGCCGCCGGAAAGCGTCCACGCCTTGCCGCTCGCAGGATTGCGCAGTCCGGAAGTGACCTTCTGGAGCGTGTGGGAAAACGGCGAGCTCCTCGGCTGCGGCGCCCTCAAGCAGCTCGATGCGCAGCACGGCGAGATCAAGTCGATGCGGACCGCGTCGCGCCACCTGCGCAACGGAGTCGCGCGCGCCATGCTCCAGCACATCCTCGCCGAAGCGCGCCGGCGCCGTTATCGCCGGCTAAGTCTCGAGACCGGCTCCCAACCCGGCTTCGAACCGGCCCGGCAGCTCTACGCGGGTGCCGGCTTCACCGCCTGCGGACCGTTCGCCGATTACATCGACGATCCGAATAGCGTCTTCCTGACGAAGGAGCTTTGATTCGACCCGTCTGTGACCACCTCAAACTCGCGTCGCACCGAGAGTGATCAACGCCACTGTCATCGGCCTCTACTATCTCGCCTACTTCGCCGCAAATATTATGGTCGGCTGGGTCGGCGGCTTCTACGAGAAATGGTCCACGACTAACTTCTGGCTTCTGCACGCGGCCTTCGCGGCGCTCGAGGCTTTGCTTCCTTCTCTTCAAATTCATCGCCGGCCATCGCCTTGAAGTCGAGGCGGGCGCTAATGCTGCGAAGCTTAGTTCGCGTGCGTGATTGACGGCCACCGCGAGAACCTTTAGCTTGGACGCGTTCTTCGAAAGTCAGCTTGGTCGCTGGTTAGTGCCACCCATCGAGCTGACTGGGATAAGAGCCAACCTGAAGGAGTGGTCGCAAACCTACCGCTCATGAAAGGATTACATGATAACTCGTACTTCCGCTGGCAGCTACAAGACGCTGCCTATGACGGTAAAGAATACCGGCTTTCTTCTCGACCGGTTAGGCCAAGACTGTCACCCACTCCAGTTCCTTCGTGAACTGACGCAAAATTCTATCGAAGCCATCCAGCGCGTTGGTGGCGAAGGAGAAATCTGTTGGGACGTTGACTGGAATCATTACGCGCTAACGGGCGTAATGAAGCTGTGCGTGATCGACACCGGCGACGGAATGACCGGCCTTGAGATGGTTGAACATATCAACAAACTCTCATCGTCAGGTGCTGAGCAATCTCTCAGTGGTAATTATGGCGTCGGCGCAAAAATCGCCGCCGCAACACGAAACCACGCCGGCCTGGTTTACGTCTCTTGGAAGGACGGCAAGGGCGCGATGATCCACCTTTGGCGAAATCCCGTCGACGGGACGTACGGCCTTAAGCAACAACAGCGTGCTGACGGTTTATATTCCGACTACCTCGAAATCGACGACACGGTAAAGCCAGAAGCCATTGGCGAGCACGGGACCATGATTGTGCTTCTTGGGAATGATGAGGACCAAAACACAATCGAAGCGCCAAATGGATCACCCGCAGCTTCCCGGTGGATATCGAAGTATTTAAACACACGCTTTTTTCAATTCCCGGACGGCATTAAACTTAAAGCTCGAGAAGGATGGCAGTTTCCGCGATCAGACACTGATCGGAACGTGGCTCGCGGGCTCGTCGGGCAAAAACGCTATCTAAGCGATCACGCGCAAAGTTGCGGCTGCCTTCCGCTAACGAACGCTGCGGCGCATTGGTGGATCCTCAAAGACGAGCCAGCCCTAACAAATAATTCCGGCCACGTCGAATCTTCGGGTCATGCTGCCGCGCTGTATCAAAACGAGCTTTACGAGATGAGCACAGGCCGCGCGGGTACCGCGCGGCTGCAAAACTTCGGTGTCATTTTCGGCATGAAGCAGGTTGTCATTTACGTGGAGCCATTCGCCAGCGAAAGCCACCGCCTCACGACTAACACCGCGCGCACCACGCTCCTAATTAACAACGAGCCACTTCCGTGGGCTGATTGGGCCGCCGAATTCCGCGAGCGGATGCCGAAGGAGATTGACGAGCTGATTCAAGAGAAGGCCGCGCGCGCCGAAACGCGCGACCACGCGAAATCTATCCGTGAGCGACTCAGGCCTCTGTTGGACCTGTTTAAGGTGAGCCGTTATCGCCCCGCTCCGGCCGGAACTTTGCAGCTCGACGTGCAGAACGTTGTCCGCGGTGGACGCTCACGACTGAATGGAGGTGGCGAAACGGGTGAATCCGGCAGTTCGGACGGAGGTAAACGCGGAGGCACCGTCGGCAACATCTATTCGCTGTTTGAGAAAAAGGACGGACCGCCGGGCGAAAAGGTCGAACCCGATCCGTTTCCGAAGACGCAATGGATCAGCGTCCGCGACGGCACACGCGAACCAAACCAGCTCGAAGACCGTGCAGCGAAGTTCATGCATGAGCAGAACGTGCTGCAGATCAACGCTGATTTCCGCGTGTTCGTCGACATGATCAATCGATGGCATCGCGAGTTTGGCGGCACAGACGCCGTCCGCAAAACTGTTGAGGACGTTGTGCACGGTTGGTTCGAACAGGCTCTCGTTGAAACTGTCATCGGTGTGCAGGCGCTACAGGGCGGTCGCGAATGGCCCCTCCAAAACATTCAGGCAGCGCTATCTGAGGAAGCGCTCACTTCTTCCATCATGCAGCGCTACCACATCAACACCGCGGTGAAGCGGGAGCTCGGAGCAAGGCTCGGCAAGCTGCAGGTGGCGTGACGACGCCGGAGCCTACGAGAACACGCGCCACGGAAAGGTTGTAACGGTTCTGCCTAGCGCACTATGCCCGACCGTTTTCTCTACGTGTATCTTGATGAAGCTGGAAACCTCGACTTCTCATCAAACGGCACCCGGTTCTTTGTTCTCGGCGCGCTTACGACTACGCGTCCATCAGGTGCTTATCGGGATCTGACTGAGTTGAAGTACGACCTGATCGAACTCGGCACAAACATCGAGTATTTCCATGCTGCGGAAGACACGCAGGCCGTTAGAAACCGTGTTTTCGAGGTGATCAAAGCGAACTTCAATGGAATGCGCTTTGACGCGTTGATTGTCGAAAAGCGCAAGACGGGGCCGGCACTGCGTCACGAAGAGAAATTTTATCCGACGATGCTCGGTTATCTCATCCGCTTTGTCATCGAACACGCGGTCCGCGATTATACCGAAGTCATCGTTTTTACCGACCGAATCCCAATTCAACGTAAGCGGAAAGCGATCGAAAAGGCCGTGAAGCAAACGCTATCGGCAATGTTGCCAAGCGGCGTTCGCTATCGCGTGCTGCACCACGATTCGAAATCGAATTTTGGACTGCAGCTCGCAGATTATATCACTTGGGCGGTATACCGAAAATGGGATCGCGATGATGCGCGGCCTTTTGATCTTGTCAGAACTGTGGTGAAGACGCAGTTCGACATATTCCGCACCGGCACGACATTCTACTACTAGTCGCTAAAAGCGACCACCCCGGCTACTCTTTCGAGAGAGCCCCATGGGCTCTTATCACCGGGGTGGTACCTTTAAATTCTTAAGAGAAGCAAATGTGCCACGTTGTGCCACAAAGTGCCACAAAGTATTACAGAGTAGAGAGCGGGGTAAGGCATGTCTTCCGAGAGCCTGCGTCCGATTCGGCGCGCGCTCTCTTTACTGAATGAACGGATCGTCATCGCGTAGCGGTAAAAGTTTCCGTCGCTGGCCTGGATGGCGGCGCTGATGACGAAGACGGTTCAGGACCCAGAGGATGGCCAGGAAAACGAAGCCGACCAGGATCAGGCAAAAGACCGCGGCGACCAGGTTGTAGATGAGCATCGAGATCCGGAAGTTGAGCGCTTCTTTGCCGTGGGCATCGATCTCGGGTGAATCATCGGCATTGCCGCTGTTTTGGGAACGGTTACACTTCCGGAATGCTCGACTGCAGCGGATGTGCGGCGGTCGAACGATCACCTGACCGGGTAAGCGGTGCCTGGATCTTCCGCGGAACGCGCGTGCCGGTGAAGGCGCTTTTCGAAAACCTGGAGGGCGGAGCGACGGTCGATCAGTTCCTCCAGTGGTTCCAAGGCGTCTCGCGCCAGCAAGTGCTCGCTGTTCTCGAGGCCGCCGAGGCGAGCTTGGCAACCGCGTAACGAACCGTGCGCGTTCTCTTCGATCAGGGAACGCCGGCACCGTTGCTCTCGTCGATGATGCAGCCAGGCAGCTACATCGAATTTGAACTCAACTAATGATGCCTAAGCGCTCGGTCATTGAATGAACCGGATGGTCATCGGGTAGCGGTAGAGTTTTCCGTCGCTCGCCTGGATGGCGGCGATGATGACGAAGACGGCGTTCAGGACCCAGAGGATGGCCAGGAAAACGAAGCCGACCAGGACCAGGCAAAAGACCGCGGCGACGACGTTGTAGATGAGCATCGAGATCTGGAAGTTGAGCGCTTCTTTGCCGTGCGCATCGATCTCGGGCGAATCGTCGCGCTTCATCAGCCAGACGATGAGCGGCCCGAGCAGGTGGCCGGGGAAATGAAGAAAGACGCCGAGCAAGGCGCTGGCGTGACAAAGACCGTTCCAGGTGCGCACGTTGGTGATAGCGGGAGCGCTGAGAGGCGGTGGGCATGAAGTTTCCATGGCTTAATGAATGGATGCGGTCGGCCTGAGGTTTGGATTCAAATCTTCCTTAAGGTGTCCGAGGGCTAACCAGCGCCGCGATCCTGATACAATCCGGACGTTTCCGGCTGGATCGCGAAAGCGCGCGGTGATTTCCGGTGGACGGGCGCCAATGACTCGTGCGACTTCGCCCCATTGCTCGACAACGGCTTTCAAGGTGGCTTCCACGTTATCACCATGATGTGGATCAACAGCCCCGGTGAAGTTGCCAGCGGAGCTCCGGCCACCCAGGTGCCGTTCGCTTCTCCGACGCCGTCCGCGAAGGTGAGCGAGCTATCGCCGCGCTCATGCGTTTGGCAGCCGAAGACTTTCGAGGGACTCGGCCGAACGACCGATCTCCGTCCCGGAATTTCGAGATTACAAATTTGCCGTGGCCGAGGGTCGGAGGCATGGGCGCATCCTGGCTCGAGACAAAAGACGGAGCGCGCGATTTGCTGAGGCCCCGCGGAATGCGCGGGGCTCCGTTTGATTGATCTGGTGCGGCC
>JACDHZ010000290.1 GCA_013820755.1 Chthoniobacterales bacterium | reverse complement strand
TTAGAAATCGGAACCGCTGGGGTGGCCTCTTTTAGTGCGAGCTCACCCGACTTCATGCTAGCGAGCGTCTGCTCAAAAATCTGCTTCACTTCGCCGGCTGACACGTTCCCGAACACGGAAATTACGCTGTTCTTGGCGACAACATATCGGTCGCGGAACGCCAGGAGGTCCTTCTGCTCGAGCGCCGAGACGGTTTCAGCGGAACCACGGCTTCGTAGTGCGTACGGATGATCGCGAAACAGTGCCTCGCGCAGGATGTTGCGTGCGACAGTCGTGAGCTGCTCCTCTTCTTCTCTGATACCGGCAAGCTGCACCTCCTTCTCGCGCGCGACGGCCTTTCCGGGCATTGTGGCGTGCAGCAAAACATCCGAAAGCAACTCTGCTCCGAGCTTGAAATCCACCGCTGTGACGTCGAGCGACACGCTGAAGCTGTTGTTCCCCGAGTCGCTGCTGATGTTGCCGCCAACCGCCTCGATTGTGTCGGCAATTTGTTCAGCGGTGCGCGTAGCAGTGCCCTTTAGCAGCGTCTTCGCCATCAGGTGGATAACCCCGTTCGTGTCCGGGCTCTCGGCCAGGAGGCCACCGCGGAACACCGCTGTCATCGAGACTAGCGGAAGCCGCGAATCTTCACGAACGAGCAGACGCAAGCCATTAGGGAGCGCGATCTTCTGAATCTCGCCAGCCGCCGCTCGCGCCGCGGTGGCAGATCGTTCGTCCAATGAACCTTTCGGATTCAAAGAAACAACGGTCAGGGTTTCATCGACGAGATACTTCTGTGCAACGCGCTGCACATCCTCGAGCGTTACCTTTTGAATTGCGTCAAGGTAGTCACGACTAAAGTTCAAGTTACGTGTCAGGAACCAGTTCGATCCAATGTCCGACGCCTGGCCTCGCATCGTCGTTAAGCTGCCGAGTTGATGACTCAGCGCGATCTTCTTCGCCTTGATCAATTCATCAGGCATAGCACCTGCCTGCTTAACATCGTCCACAGTCTGCAAGATCAGCTGCTGCGCGGCGTCGCGTTTGCCTGGTTCGGTGGTCGCATCGATTCCGAGCACGCCCGGTTCGCCCGGTGTGTATGAGAACGCCGAAACGCCAAAAGCGAGACCCGATTCTTCGCGGACGCGGCGGTAGAGGCGCGAACTCCGGCCGGTGCCCAGAATCGTGGAAAGTAGATCGAGCGCTGGAACATCGGGATGAGTGAGTTCGGGAATGTGCCACGCGAGGGACAGGCGCGTTAATTCCGTCGCAAACTCCTGGTGCACTTCGCGCCGCCCAAGCTGCAGCGGTTCCTGCGGGATGTAGAGCGGCTTGAGCGACTTTGCCGGATAATCTTTGACTAGCGCTGCGAGTTGCTGGTGCACCTGTTCACCATCCACGTCGCCAGCGACAACGAACGTGAGGTTGTTCGGCACGTAGCGCGCCTTGTAGTATTGCATCACCTGCTCGTGTGTGAGCTGATTATAAACGTCCAGCACTCCTATGACCGGCAAGCGATACGGATGCTGGTGGTATGCAGTGGCAAACATCAACTGGCCGATCATGCGGTCTGGATCGTCAAAGCCCATAGCGAATTCACGGCGTATGACTTCCTGCTCCTTGACGTATTCCTGCGGCGGAAGCGTGGAGTTCATCATCGCGTCTGCCAGCACATCCACCGCTGCTTCCACTCCAGCTTTCGGCACATCGATCCAGTAAACGGTGCGGTCGAACGACGTGTAAGCGTTGATGTATCCGCCAACATCCTGCACCGCCTGCGCGATTGTGTTCGCTGGACGCGTCTTGGTGCCCTTAAAAAGCATGTGCTCGAGGATGTGTGACAACCCCGCGCCGAGGTGCTCGTCCTCATCAATGCTACCGGTGCCACACCAGGCTTGGACGCTAGCGACCGGTGCACTGTGGTCCTCCTGCACGATCACCGTCAGTCCATTCGGCAGCACCCACTTCTGCGCCGAGTTCGGAGGGAAACTGATGCCCGTGGATTCTGCAGCAGGAGCGGTTTGCAGGTGAGCGGTTGTGAGCATAACAGCAGAGATTAGCGCCACGCGTGGCGCGACTTCCCTCATGGAAGCTTCGGCGCAGGAAGACCGGGCGGCAGCTTCTTCGGCGCTACGCGCTCTTCAGGCTCGAACGGTTTTACGAACGCTTCGTTGAAGTCGTAGACGCTTTTGAAATCCTCGATCGAATCCTGCTCCGTCTTACCGAAAATGCCCGCACTGATGAGGTTGAATACCATGTGCCCGATGTCTTCGCATTTCTGTATCCCCCAGTAGGAAAACACCGTTACCACCATCGGGCCGAACTCCTTCAGCGCGTACTGCCGAAGGCCTTGCAGAAGCTCCGGTCCGGCGACATGCCGGACAGGCGCGCCTTTTATTTTTTTCTGCTGCTTGGTCGTATAGTCCAGAGCATCGCGCAGGAAAACGTACGCCTCACGGCTATAGCGCCCGTCTGTTGCGACGATCGAATCAAGAGCTTCCGCAAATCCAATTTTCTGCATGAGAATGTGCGCCCGATGATGAACGCCGCTCACATTAAGCGGCAACACTCATCCTTACAACTGCAGCTAGGTAACGCGCGTTGGCTACGACCTCCGAGCGGCATCTCAAGACAGTCGATCTTGCGGGGGAGCGATCTCTGCATCCCATTCAGTCGCTGAGTTGGATTTGGAGAGCATCCAGATAAACCGAAATCGGGTCGTGTCGGCAGGCTTCGCGAGTTGCGGCGGGGTCTGCGGCTCGCATGTACTCAG
>JACDHZ010000025.1 GCA_013820755.1 Chthoniobacterales bacterium | reverse complement strand
AGGTTGTTTTTACCAGCCCGAATCGGAAATAGAGAATTAGTCGGCAACGCGCACGTATCGTCGCTGGCTGCCGTCGGCGGCGCGGATTGTGAAAACATCCTGCGTTGCATTCAACAGCTTGTCACAATCTTTGGTTCGGGCGGGGATGCTCCCTACCGCATCGCGCGTGTATTCGTAAAGGATCACGTTCTGCGCGACCGACCAATTACCCATGAAATCCGCGATCAGGCGCCCGGGCACCTCGACTGAGCCAGTGAACGTGCCGTTCGCCGCAAAGGTGTATTCGGCCGTTCGTCCTAGACTGCTAGCGCGCCAGCGGCCGACGAGTTTCCGATTGGCCACTTGACTGATCGTCACGCACGAAGCGCGCCGAGGAGCGCAAGGGCAATTCTCAGCGGCCGAGCCAAGCTCGCACAATGACGTGCGCTCGGTCCGTGCGCAATTCATCTCGAATGACGCGGCGTAAACAATAGGGCCGGTGAAGGAGCTGGCCGATTCGCGGATTGAGAATCGTCAGTTCTGCGCGACGAAGCTGCTGCCGGAGACCGCTCGGAACTTCTTGCACCCAGCGTAGGCGTAGAGCGGCACGTAAGAGTTCCTGCCCACCTTCTCAGCGCGGGTGGCGCTGTAATCAAAGGTCGGGTCGAGGATAAAGGATCCGTTGTTCGTCTCCCACACAAGCCACGCATGCGTCATGCGGCTGGTAGGAGCGCGTTTGCCGATCACGAGGCGGACGTTGGTGGCGCCATTAGCACGCATCCGCTCGTAGAGCGCGACGGCCTTGCCTTTACAATCTGCAGGAGCACGGGTTTCGATCTCGCTGGGGGTTTTCCACACCATCTGGTACGCGTACGGAATCTCGGCCAGGTCAGTCATCCACTGGTTGATCAATCCAAGAGAGGTCCGATCTGCGGAAGACCGGCTGGAAGTCGTCAAGACCGGGCGAATGCGCTCCATCTGGCGATCATACGGAGTATCATTCACTGTGAGGAGGAGCGCGTCCGCGAAGCAGTCGGCGGAGGAAAGACCGACGAGAGCTAAAAGGAGGAGAAGTGTCTTTTTCATTTCTAGGTTATAGTAGCCATATTTTCTATAATGTTGGTAGCAGCAGACATGCCATTTTAGGGGACTTCGTTGATGTAGATCAAAGCGCTTACATCCTGCTTCGATGACGCAAAATCGGGCGCGGCGCCCGGTGAGAGCTCAGCCGGCGGCTACGTGCAGTGGTGCAGGGCTACAACTGCGCCACGGGTGACGCGGAGCAGCAGGCACATCTCACCTCCAGGGTTATAGCCTCGGCAGACCACGAAACGTAGAGCTGAAATGCGAGCACTTCTGCTCGTCTCTGCGTTTCAAATGCGCCAAGGTTCGAAATGCCCTGGGCTGGAGAACCCTCCGGCTCTGCAACGGATCCGCCGCAAATGCCGACCACAATCATCAACGTCTCTAACCGCCTGCCAGTTACCGTAGGCGAGCAGATCACCAAATCGTCTGGCGGACTCGTTGCCGCGCTCGAAGGGCTTTCTGCTGACGATTACAACCTGAAATGGTTTGGCTGGCCTGGTGGTGCAATCGTTGATGCAGCACGTCAGCGGAAGGTTCAAGAGATTCTTACCGAGGACCACGGCTGCATTCCCGTGTTCCTCAGCGACGACGAAGTGGCTGGCCATTACGAAGGCTTCTCGAATTCCAGCCTCTGGCCCCTACTTCACTACATGGCGAATTACATGCGGTACGATCCCGCTTGGTGGGATTACTACCAAACTGTTAACCAGCGCTTCGCAGACAAGGTCCTCCAAACAGCGAAACCCGGAGATCTCGTGTGGGTTCACGATTACCAGCTCATGTTGGTGCCGGCGATGCTGCGCGAACGGATGCCAGACCTCAAAATAGGCTTCTTCCTCCACACGCCGTTCCCCTCTTTCGAGATCTTTCGTTGTCATCCGAAACGCCGGGAACTGATCGCGGGTATGCTCGGCGCAAACTTAATCGGCTTCCACACGTTCGGGTACGTGCGGCACTTCCGAAGCACTGTGCTGCGGCTCCTTGGCTTGGAATCGGAGATCACTCGCATTCGCAGCTACGACGGACACACGAGCGTGATGGGCGTCTTCCCGATCGGGATCAATGCCGCAAAATTTGCAGAGGCGCTGGACTCGCCTGAGTTCACGAAGCGCCGGCTGGAGCTGGAGACCTCGTACGCCGGGAAGCGCGTTGTGCTGTCGGTCGAGCGGATGGATTACACCAAGGGGATTCTTCATCGACTCGATGCGATCGAACGTTTCCTCGAAGAGCTGGAAGATCGCGACTCGATCAAGTTCGTCTTCGTCAGCGTTCCTTCTCGTGAAGAGGTAGAGGAATACAAGGAGCTACGGGCAGAGATGGAGGCTCGTATTGGCCGGATTAATGGGCAATACTCGACGCTTAGCAGCAGCCCGATCCGGTTTATCCACGCCTCGGTAAATTTCACCGATCTCTGTGCCCTCTACTCGACAGCCGACGTCGGGATGGTCACTCCATTGATCGACGGGATGAACCTCGTTGCGAAGGAGTACATCGCCTGCCAGCGTGATCGGCACGGCGTCTTAATCTTGAGCGAATTCGCGGGAGCCGCGGAGGAGCTCTCGAACGCGACGCTCGTCAACCCGTACGACGCGCAGGCGGTCGCGGAAAGTCTCACTGCAGCCCTCGCGATTCCGGAGGAGGAACGCCGCGCATGCAATGAACCGATGCGCGATCGCGTGATGAAGTACGACGCACAACACTGGGCACGCACGTTCATCGAGCAACTTGCCGGCACGGTCGCAGGCACGGTGACAATGTTCGATCGGCCTGAGAAGGCGGCTCAGCTCCTGTCAGACGCGTTTTCAGACAGCAAGAGAGTTGCGCTCTTCCTCGATTACGATGGGACCTTGCGAGAGATCGAGCGTGACCCGAGGGCCGCGAAACCGACTCCTGAGGTTCTCCAATTGCTCCACCTGCTCGATCAGCACGAGAACATTGACGTCACTATCATTAGCGGCCGCACGTCAGCCGATCTCGAGGCTTGGTTTGGCGAGCACGATATTGGTCTGATCGCGGAGCACGGTGCCGCAGCCCGTCGGGCCGGCACGCGCGCGTGGGAACAGCTGGACCGCAACATCAGCTACCGCTGGAAAGATGAGATTCGGGACGTGTTGCGGCTTTACGAGCAGTCAACGCCCGGAAGCTTCGTCGAGGAGAAACGCACATCCCTCGTGTGGCACCATCGGAAAACCGACCCGGAATTTGGCACGTGGAAAGCACATGAGCTGATGCACGAGCTCGGCACAATGCTCGTCAACGAGCCGGTTAAAATCCGGCACGGTCGCAAGATTGTAGAAGTCACGGCCGAGCAGGTATCGAAAGGCGGAGCCGTCCGCCGTCTGCTGAGTCAAAAGCCTTATGATCTCGTGCTCTGCGCAGGCGACGACCAGACTGACGAGAGCATGTTCGAGATTGAATCGCCGTCATTCGTGTCGATCAAAGTCGGAAACGAACCGTCACGTGCGGCTTATCGGCTGCGCGATCCCGCAGCGCTCCGTAAATTCCTGGTGGATGCGCTCTCCGCTGCGTCGCCCGCAGCCTTTGAGCACGAAGGCACCCCAGCTGTCGCTTAAGCCTCGTCTTCGCGGCAGCCCTGGCTTGAGGCGGCGCGGTTAGAAACGGCGGAACCAGCTGTAAGGAAATGCATCGCCAGGGCAGTCTGTCGCCCACCGGGGTGGATTCATCTCACGATGCGGCCGAACAGGCATCGCGCGGCCATCTACTTTACCGCAGCGATCACGCAGGTACTGAATCAACTCTTCAGTCGCATCAAGCTGCGCGTGTGTTGGCTGGCTGCGATTGAAATCTCCAACGAGGCAAATGCCTAACGAAATGTTATTCAGGTAATCGCTATGAACGTGTCCGCCGTTGATTTGTCGTCGCCAGCGGCTGCCGATTTCGATCTGTCCATCGCCTGATGAGGTGCCGTTTCCGACGACGAAATGATACGCCATGCCATTCTGCATGTGCCGTACATTGCGGTGGTAATAATCGAACGCGCGCGCGTTTCCCTGCCGTGTACCGCTGTTGTGGACAATGATGAATTTCCAACGCGATCTCTGGACAGGCGCGCCGCGGATCGCCTCAATGACCGCGCGGGTGAGATAGCGGGAGGGTCGCGCGGTTCCGCCTCCTCGGAATAGGCGGGCCAAAAAACCGCGGCGTGGCGGTGGCGGCGGCGGTGGTTCGTAACCTTGTTCCGCTTCGTAACCTGACTTATGGATAGTGATGTCGGCAGGTGGCTGCTCCCCGGCGGGAGGCGTTGAACTCGGGATCGGTGTCACCGCAGTCCGCGGAGGAGGCGTGCTGTCGTCGGGACGAGCAGATGGGGCGATTGTGGGTTTTGGACGTGGTGTCGATTCATCTTCGCCCCTATTCGGCTTCGACGGCGTCGCAGCTGGCGTTTCTGTTGGCGATGGCTTCTTTCCCTTAGACGCCGGAGTTTCGTCCGCTTCATCTTCGTCCGAGGGGCTGGGCTTCTTCACAGCAGGCGCCTTCGTCGACTCGACCTCCTCTTTCTCAACAGAAGCACTCTTGCCGCTCTTCCCTTTCTTCTTTGCGGGCTTCGGCTTGGCCGCTGGAGAAGCAGACTTTCCGGGGGTCGCTGACGGAATCGTGTGCATTTCTTCGCGCGCCTTGAGAAATGCATCACGCTTCTTTTTGTCTTCCTCGCTGATCTGCGCGTGCAACAGCGATGTCACTACCCCGGTTAGTGCACCGGCCGCACACAGCCACGTCGCGAGACGCGCGAAGCCGCTTCTGCGGTCTGAGACAGGATGCTCGTTCAAGCGGGCTGAGGCTCCGCGGCAGCGGCGGCATCGCGCATCGCGGCGCGCTCCCGTTCCCGGCGAAGAATTGCGTTCAATTTCCCGCCGAGCAGCAGCAGCAAGCACGTCAGATACATCCAGGTGAGAAGCACGATAACGGACGCGAGTGCCAGGTAGGTCGCGTTGTAGCGGTCATACTTCGTCACGTAAAACTGAAACAGCTTGGTCACGGTGATCCAGCCGAGAGAAAAGAAAATGGCTCCTGGCAGCGCCTCCGAAACCGTCAGGTAGTTCTCAGGGGTCAGGAGATAAAGCGCCAGCGCGAGCACGAGCAACGCCAATCCCGTGAGAGGAAGATTCAAATACGCTACGGATTGCTGCAGCGGGATGTTCAACTGGAAGTTCACCTCCGCAATGCCAGCGAGCGTTTCGCCGAACACCATCGCGTTGAAACAGAACAGGATAGTGATGCCGAACCAGAATAGCAGGAAAAACGAGATGATGTATTTCGACCACCAATTGCGGTCTTCCTGCACGCCGTGTGTGCGGCTGAGCGCGTGCGAAATGGTCGAAATGAATAACGTACCGAGCCAGATCCCGAAGAAAATGCCAACGTACACTCCGCTCCCGCTAGAGCCGGTAACGACGATGTTCGCCACAAGCAAGTCCATTACTTCAGTGACCTTCGGGTCCTGGGGGAGGAAGCCTTTCAACGCGCTGAGCATCTGATGCAGCGTCGTAGGATCGGTACCGAACAGACCCAGCAGATGCCACAGAAACAACAATCCCGGCGCGAGGGTGAACAGAAACTGGTAGGCCATCTGAGCCGCCAGGCCTGTGGTGTCGTCCATCGCGGTCTCCCAAACCAGACGCCGCGTGACTCTGCCGACGTATCTGAGATACCTCATGGTCGGCGCAGAGTTTACTTTGCCGCTCATAAATATCCATTAAACTCTCGGCCAGCTCAGGCGGAGGCCGCGGCCTAACGAGTCTTGAAACGAATTTTGATCCTCACCGCAGCGTTCGGCGAGGGACACAACAGCGCCGCACGCGGCATTCGTGACGGGCTGGCACGCGTGGGTGGGGATTCGGTCCGCGTGGAGGTGCACGACCTGTTCTCAGAAACTTACGGCAGCGCAAATACGTGGGCTCGCGAAGCATACCTGGCGCTCATCAACCAATGGCCTCACGCGTGGGCGCGCGTCTACCGCCGCCTCGATCAACAACAGAAGTTCGCGGGAAACTTCAAAGTGTTCTTCCACGTGAAGAGCTACTTTCGCCGCTTACTCGATGAGTTTCAGCCGGACGTGATCGTCTCTGTTTATCCAGCGTATCCTCACATAATCGACGAAATGCTCGGGCCGGTCGACACCGCGGGCGCGAGACGCGTCGTGGTGATCACTGATTCGATCGCGGTGAACGCGATCTGGTATCGATGCAGCGCGGACTATTTCCTATTGCCTAACGAACGCAGCGCGGCAGTGCTACACGCCGCCGGGATGGCTCCGGGACAAACGCGCACATTCGGCTTTCCTGTAAGTCCCGAATTTGCAGAGCCGGGCGTGCTTCGCCGTTCACCTTCAGCGGAGACGGGACGTCACGTGCTTTACTTGATCAATGCGCGCAAATCGGTTGCACCAGAGCTGGTGCTTCGACTAGCGGCAGTGCGAGGCATTGATCTGACGGTCGCCGTCGGCCGTGACCGGCGGCTGAGGAAATCAGTGCAGAACATTCAGAATCTCGCGCTGCAGCCATTTGCCGTGGTGGGTTGGAGCGAAGAGCTCCCGAGGTTGCTTCGGGCTTCTCACCTACTCATCAGTAAAGCCGGCGGCGCAACCGTGCAGGAGGCGATAGCGGCGGGTTGCCCGATGATCGTCAATCATGTGATACCGGGTCAGGAGGAAGGCAACGCCCGCTATCTGCTCGAGACAAACAGCGGAACGGTCGCGACATCGCAAGACAGAGTCGTCGCGGCGATCGAGTCAGCGTTTTCGAACGATGCTGCTGTGTGGCGCGAATGGTCTGCTAATGCGGCCCAGCTCAGCCGTCCCGCCGCGTCACTGGAAACCGCACAGTTCCTTCTTTCGGTCTGACGGTTTGGGCTACGGCTCGCCGCGTGAGCAGATTCGCTCGCCCGCGACGAACGTCTGCACCACTTCGAGGTCGGGAGATAGCACCGCAAAGTCGGCGTCGGCGCCGACCTCGATCCGGCCTTTTGTGTGAAGCCCCATAGCGCGTGCTGGATTGGCGCTAGCCATAGCCACCGCTTCGTGCAACGGCACGCCCACATCGCGAATCATGGTAGCAACAAGATCGATCATACGCGCGCTGCTACCTGCGAGAGCTGAGCCGTCCGCTAGATAGCAAGCGCCGTCGCCAACAACACATTCAACTCCCGCGAGCCTAAACGTCGCGCCTTCGGGCAAACCCGCACCTGCCGTTGCGTCGGTAACGAGACAAATGCCCGCTGCTCGTTTCGCTTGATACAACATCTTCATGAGTGTCGAAGAGACGTGGTGCCCATCGGCGATGAGCTCGCACATCACCTCAGGTTCGCTCAACGCGAACTCTAGCAGTCCGGCGACGCGAGTGCCGTCGCGCCGCCTCGCCGACGACATGCAATTAAATGTGTGCGTCACGTGTCGCATGCCCGATTCGAACGCAGCGCGTGCCTCTTCGTCCCAGGCGTCGCTGTGCCCTCCGCTGGCTGCGATGCCTCTGTCCCGCAGCTGCGCGATCAACTCCAGCGCTCCGTCGATTTCCGGCGCAACGGTCACACGTTTGATCACATCCGCGTACTCCAATAGCTGTGCGACCGAATCGGAGTCAGCGTTGCGGATATTTTGAAGACACTGTGCGCCGGCACGTTCGCGGGAGATGAACGGCCCCTCCAGATGAACGCCTTGCAGTTGCGCAATGGTTTGCTGGGTTGCGCGGACCTCACGGAGAACATCAACGATTTGATCGACCGGCGACGTCGCGATTGTGAGCAGCAAGGAAGTGGTTCCGCCGCTTGCGTGGTACTCGCAAATCGCGCGAAATGCGTCTGCCGACGCTTCCACGGTGTCGCGGCCGACAGCGCCATGTACGTGCACATCAACGAAACCAGGCAGGAGGTAATTGCCGTCGAGATCGATCGATTTACATGGTGCGGTTCCTTCAGTCTTTTCGATTGAAGTGATCTTAGCGTTCGTGACGACCACCCGCAGTCCGCTGCGAACACCATCCGGAAGTAGGACGAGTGCGTTTTCGAAAATCATGCGACGCGCTGCTTTGCGTTTTCCTCGAGCCGAAGCAGATCTGTGACACGCGTGCGGCTACCTTCTGTGAAGCCGACGGCGCGCTTGAACTGCCAGTCGCGCTGCAGCGGATTTCTGATCCTCTGGAGCGTCGTAAAGTTCCCCCGCTCCAGCGATCCAGACATCCACAAGCGATGTCCGAGCACCGGCACGGGAAAATCGCTACCGTGCAAAACGCGCGGCACAATATCCGAGCGCAAGCAGTGCTTTAAGTGCGCGCACCGGTTTAGCGAAACCATCGCGCTGTTGTCCCCATAGAGATTTGGGAACTCGGCCACCATCTTCACCCAAGCCCTGAAGTAATCACGGTCGAACAGTCCGCTCTTCGTGGCGCAATGTGCCGCGATCACCGTCACTCCGCACTCGAGCGGGAGCCGAAGCAGCTTCGGATCGGCTAGTTTAGAGTTCACGACAGGGACCGTGTACTCGCCGCCGGTATGCGCCAATAGTGGCAGCCGCGCCGCAGCCATGCGCTCCCAGAATCGCCGGTAACGCACGTCCGATGGATCAATATTCTGGCAATTCGGAAGACACTTCATCAGCACCGCGCCGCGCTCTAGGCAACGCTCGAGTTCCGCAATTGCATCGCGTCGCGCCGGGTGAATCGACACTCCCGCGAGGAACTCCGGGTGCTCCGCCGCGAGATCGAGCACCACGTCGTTCGGGACATACATCGAGCCGAGGTCATCGCGCGGCGTGCCATCTGCGTCATGAACACGTTCGTGTGCAAGCAGCACGACGGCATCGAGTGATGATTCACGGACGAGGTCGAGTAGATGTCTTGAGTACACCGTTTCGAGATCTTCATCGATCACCCGTTGGGAAATCCTAGCTGGCGAACCATGAAAACCGCGAGCAGCCGATGCCACCCGGTTAACCGCATCGACGCGCCAGAGCCAGCCACGCCGTTGCCCACCATGTGAACGTGCATATCGATGCGGAGCGGGCGAGCCATTCCAGATAGGCTAACACAGTGCAGCAAGGTGGCCGCGCGATTGCGTTCGCGTTGGGCTCAGTCCATCATCTGGGCTGCGATGAAGTTCGACTACGACGTCGTGATCGTCGGCGGCGCCTTCTCGGGCGCAGCCACCGCGCTCATGCTGAAGCGGAAGCATCCGGCTGCTCGCGTCCTCGTTGTGGAGAAGGCTGCGGTATTCGATCGCAAAGTCGGCGAATCCACCACGGAGGTAAGCAGCGCCTATATGACGCGCATCCTGGGCCTCAGCAATTACCTCGGGCATCACCACCTCGTGAAGCAAGGGCTGCGAATGTGGTTCTCGAACCAGGACCCGCAGCAGCGTTTTGATGATTGCGTGGAAGTGGGCGCCCGTTATCAGGCGCGGCTCCCCACCTTTCAGGTCGACCGTTCGACACTCGACACTCACATGCTGGATCTCGCCGTCGCAGCTGGATGCGATCTGCGCCGGCCGGCAAAAGTCTCCCACATCGATCTCCATGGCGCGGATGGGCAAAGCATCAGCCTGACGACTGCTTCGGGTGACGAACAATTGCGCACCCGATGGATTGTCGATGCCAGCGGACGCGCATCCGTTCTCGGACGCAAGCTGGGGCACTTCCGGGCGAATACCGAGCACCCCATTAATGCGGTTTGGGCCCGCTTCTCCGGCGTGAAAGATTGGGACAGTTACGAATGGCGCGAGCGTTTTGCTGACTACGCGAACGCCTGCCGGACGGGTCGCTCGTGGGCGACAAACCACCTGATGGGGCACGGTTGGTGGTGCTGGATAATTCCGCTGCGGGGGGGCGATGTAAGTGCAGGTCTTGTTTACGATTCGCGCATTTTCAAGCTCAGTGAAAGCGCCAATCTCGGTGAGCGTTTGCGCACACATTTGCTCAGCCACCCCGTCGGGCGCGAGATCTTCTCCGACGCGAAAATCCTCGAGCATGATGTGCACGCGTTTTCCGCTCTCCCGTACTCGAACAAACAGGTATGCGGCGATGGCTGGGCAGCTGTGGGCGACGCCGCGGGATTCATCGATCCGTTATACAGCCCCGGACTCGATTTCTGTTCCTACACCACCTACTACGTTGCCGATATGCTCGCGGCGAGTCTCGCCGGGGAAGATGCAACGGACCGTATTCGATATCTCAACGAGCAGTACCCGATCACTTACCGCCTCTGGTTCGAGACGCTGTACAAGGATAAATATTTCTACATGGGCGACGCCGAGCTGATGTCCGCCGCACTGCTGCTCGACGTCGGCTCTTATTTCGTGGGGCTTGTCACGCCATTGTACAAGAACCCCGAACGCGAGTTTTTGCGCCTGCCATTTGAAGGCGCACCGGGGCGGATCGTGGGGGGCATGATGAGTTTTTACAATCGGCGGCTCGTTACGCTCGCTAAACGACGGCTGGCGCGGGGTGTTTTTGGACAGCGGAACGCCGGCTGGCGCGAGCTGTACGACGGCTTCGTTCCGGATTTCCGGGTTCGGAAGTTGATTCAGAAAGGGCTGTTCCGCTGGTGGCGCGCGGAGCTGAGAAATCTGCGGTTAATCTTTAGTCAACCCACAGCGGCCGCGAAGTCAGACCAGCGTGCACCTGCGACACTGCCGCTCCAGCAGGAACGCATCTGAACGCCTACCTCCGCCGCTTCGCCGTGCGGGGCGTATTCTGGCGTCAGTATCTCGACTGGGCGCTGTTGAATGTGCCTTTTTACCTTCAACCGACTTTACTGACGCTCTGGACGATCTTCTTTTTCTTTTTCGCTGCACCCGCGCGCCGCGCGCTCGTCAGCAATCTTCGCTTTGTCGTTCCGGGATCCTCGAGATTCGCAAACCACTTTCGTGCGTTTCGCACGCTCTGGAACTTCGCGTGGACTATCAGCGAGGCATCCAATTACAAGCTGACGAAAGCCGAATACACCTACGACGTCATTGGAGAGGATCTCCTCGCTCAGCTTGCGACCGCACGAGGAGCTATCGTGTTGACGGCTCATATGGGAAGCTACGATCTCGGGGCGGCGTTGTTCGCCCAGAAGTTCCATCGCGAAATCAGAATGGTGCGCGCGCCAGAGCCGGACACCCTGACCGAGCGGCACCTCGTCTCATCCGTCGAGCAGAGCGGCGCAGGTGCAGTGAAGGTTGATTACAGCTCCGCAGGCGCACTGCTGTCCTTTGATCTTCTGAGCGCGTTACGACGCGGGGAGATTGTTTCAATTCAGGGTGATCGCGTGATTCCCGGCGTCACCCACGCGCGTGGCAGGCTCTTTGGTCAGAGCATCGCAATTCCCAGCGGTCCGTTCACGCTCGGGCTCGTCGCGCAGGTCCCGGTTTACCCGTTGTTCATCGTCCGCGCAGGATACCGCCACTACAAGATAGTCGTGCGCCCGCCGATTGTCGCACAACGCAGTACAGCTATTGGACGTGATGGGGCGATTGACGACGCCGTAGCACGCTGGTGCGCTGTGCTGGAGCAGCTCATTGCGGAGCACTGGGATCAGTGGTTCGCACTCGTCCCGGCCTTTGAATCCGATGCGATCAGCTGAACGCGGCGCGGCGGAGTTCTACTTCGCACTGCCGCGACTTGTTGCGCATCTTCGGGGGGCCAACTCCGACCGAACTGAGAATAACTGGATCGAAGCGAACATCGCCGGTGCAGCGGTGATGCTCGTAAGTTTCCTTGCGATCTCTTCGTTTCTCTGGTCTGCAAGCACGCTATCGATGCAGATCATATTGCTGCTTCCGACGGTAGTGATCACGTGGCTTGTCTGGCTGCTCGTGCTCTACGTGGACGCGCAACTCATCAAGGTGCTGCGCGCCGTCGGTTTGCTGCGCGGTGTTCCAAATGCGCGCCTGCAGAGCCTTTTCATCAGCACGATTACGACGGTGTTTGCCTGCTACCTTCTCAACCGGGAGCCTTTTCTCGGCACTGTCGCGGCCGTCTGGATCGTCGCCGTGTTCGCAAACCTGCTGGCGACGGTCGTGCTGGCGTTCCTTCGTCATCGACACAATGCGGGATAAGGCTCGAATTGCGCGACCGCTGCTGCTGGGCTTCGCGTTCGTAGCGCCGCTCATCTCGCTCGCGTTGATCCAGACGAGCATAATTCTCGCGCTCGTCCCGCTGTTCGTTTCGCATTTGCTGTTGCTGTACGCGACTCTGGTGGCGAACAGCCAATGGTGGGGTGCCGTGCTGACGACATTCGACACAAGGCGCGATGAAGTCTGGCTTACAATCGACGACGGCCCGTCACCCGCGCACACGATTAAAGTGCTCGATATGCTCGAACGGTTTGGCGCGCGCGCGACCTTCTTCGTCATTGGCGCGCGGGCCGAGAAGCACCCGCACCTGATCACGGAAATTTTAGCGCGTGGCCACACACTCGCAAATCACACGTTCTCGCATACAGCGCGCACATTCTGGTGCGCCGGACCTCAACGGATCGCGCGGGAAATCGACCGCTGTGCTGAAACACTGCGCAGTTCTCCCGCCCGGCCGAATCTCTTTTTTCGCGCGCCAGTCGGTATGACGAGCCCGTTTCTGCACCCTGCCTTGGCGCGGCGCGGAATGCGCCTGGTTGGCTGGACTGTTCGCGGTTTGGACACGATTCAGCGCGATGTTGAGAAGGTGGCGGAGCGCATCGAAAAACGCGTTAAACCGGGAGCGATTATCCTCCTGCATGAGGGTCATCAGATCACACGCGATCCGGGCTTCGGGCCACATTGTTTGGAACTGACGCTGCAACGGCTGAGCCAGCGTGGATACCACTTCGTCATCCCACTTCCGGAGCAACTCGGGACCGGGCGCGGCGGAAAATGAACAGGCGGTTATTGAAAGGCGTACGCCCCCATGCCGGCCGCATCTCACGCGAGAAGTCGCTAGTCGGGAAAGCTGCATTGATCGACTCGGCGGTCGGGAAATGGAGAGGCGCGCTCCAGTTCCAGGAAATCATCTGAGCGAAGACTTCCGCCGCATAGGTCGCGCGAAAACGCGCAGAGCCATCGCGAGGGCAATCCCGAAGGAGAAGCAGCGCGCCCGGAGCAAGCTCTGCAGCAATCCGTTTAAGCAGGGCCTGCTGCTGGATTGGCTCAAGATAGTGCAGCAGGTCAAACACAACGACGCTGCCGCAGAATGAAGACAGCTCGTGCGCTACGTCACCAGACGCGAAATTGACGTGCCCGTACCGGCGCCGCTCCAAAGCTGCTTGCGCGCGACAAATCTTGCGCGCGTCGATATCGATACCGGTGATGGGCTGCTCCAGGCCCCGCTCTCGTAAGTAAAACGCGAGGAGACCTACACCACAGCCTACGTCCAGGATTGGCGTGCACGTATCGCGCACCAGCTCGTAAGCGAGTTGAAAAACCGGATCTGAGCGCAGCTTGCTCGCGACGTAATATTGCAGCCACCGGGACGTGAAGAGTGAGGCCACGCGTTCGCGCGCTTGATCGTGATCGGCCACAGCGACGGACAAAGGGCTCACGGATTCAGCATTCCTGCATACCAGCGGAGCAGTGGCTCGCCAAAGAACATCCAGCCCAATGCACCCGCCGCGAGATATGGGCCGAATGGCAACTTGGCGGACCAGACGCGCTTTCCGATTAACATCGTCACAATTCCCACCAGTGAACCGACAACCGAACCGGCGAACACACTGAAGAGCACAGCGCGCCAACCGAGAAACGCCCCGATCGCTGCCAGGAACTTCAGGTCGCCGCGACCCATCGCTTCGCGCGGGATCTGCAGCTCACGGGCGATGCCGCTGATCAATTGCACCTCATCGAGCTGCAGCTCGTCAGCGCCAACAGCTACGCGGTCGTATTGAAACCGAAGCGTCATCGCTCCGACACTCCGCCCATCGATGGCGGCTTCATCGCAGACCAGCAGGAGCCGATCGCTCTCGCGTGCGAAGTGGTCGCTCCAGAGTCCCCGCTCTTCGCCGACGGCGAAATCGGCATCATCACCCGTCCGGTTCCAGGTAAACGGCGTCGGCGCGTCCAGTCGAATTTTCTTTTTACCAAAGGCGAGCTTCCCGGCTTCGAGCACTATCCAGAGCAATCCATAACCAAGCGCGGCGGCGAAAAGGGAGAGGCCGAGACTGGTGAACGGGCTGTCGGTAAGCATTAATGCGGGGATAATCACGCTGGCTATAACCCCCGCAGCTGTACCACCTAACGTGACCTCATCCGGGATAATGAAGTGCTCGAAATCGATGAACGTACCGACGATTAGCAGCGACACGAAAATCCAATAGGCGATCGCCACGTCCCACGGAAACAGCAGCCACACTGCGAGAAACAGCAGCGCCGTCAGCAGCTCTATGGCGAAGTAGCGAAACGCGATGCGCCCCCCGCAATTCGCACAACGGCCGCGCAAAAGGAACCAGCTGAACAGCGCGATGTTCTGGCTCCACGTGAGCTGCTTTTTGCACGAGGGACAGAAAGAGCGCCGCGGCTCATTTACCGAAAGGTCGAGCGGCAGCCGGTAGACGCACACGTTTAGAAATGAGCCAACCACTGCACCCAGCACGAAGGCGAAAACGCGAAACAACAGCTGGTAAGCGGCCAGGGAGGACTCCACGGAATCAGCTCTCCGTCAGGTTGGCTTTGCGTCCCGTGAACCGCGCGATCCAGATGCAGCTTTCGTAGAGCACATACATCGGGCCCCCCATGGCCAATAGCGTCAGCATGTCGGGAGTAGGCGTGATGACCGCAGCGAGGATGAAAATGAGCACCACCGCGTAAGGCCGCGTTTTCGCCATGAATTCATACGTGATCAATCCGAACCGCACGAGCGCGAGCACAACGATCGGCAATTCAAAGGCGAGGCCGAAGCCGATCGTGAACCGCGTCACAAACGAATAGTATTCCTGCACGGTCCACGCCGGGAGCCAGCCGAGCGACTGCGTATCGTTGAAGAAGAACAGGATTGTCTTCGGCAGCAGCCAGAAATAACAAAACGCCACGCCAACCAGGAACAACATGAAGCTAACGAAGATCGCAGGGAACAGCAGCCGTTTCTCCACTGCGGTAAGTGCCGGCAGAATGAACTCCGCGAGAAAGTAGAGCAGCAGTGGAAACGACAGGACGATTCCGGCGTAGAACGCGAGGCTGAAGGAAATTGTCATGGAATCAGTGATTCCGAGGGCGCGCAATGCGCCGATCTTCGGATCAATGTCGTGCAACGGGCGCTGCATGATCTGCACAAGCTGCGCGCGAAATGCGAAGCAAAGGATCATCGCCACAAAGAGCGTGATCACCATCTTCACTACGGTCCAACGCAGGTCCTCGAGGTGTTCGAGGAACGGCTTCGCCGTCGCGGCGTCCGGCACCTCCCGGAACTTAAAAAAATTCCGCAGAGCCATTACCAGAACCGGAGAATGCCAGCATCCCGCGCGCGAGGAGCTTCGCGCAAATGCTCAACGTGTTGGCGTCGCGAATATCGTTGCGCAGGATCATTGCCTTCAATTCAGCGCCCGTGAAAGTGCGGCAATCCAGAATAGATTCGGACTCCTGATGATTATGACCGTCGCCGCTTAGCTCCACGTGCCGCGCGAGAAAGCAGAAGCCGCGTTCATCAGTAAAGCCCGGCGAGGAAAAAAAATCTCCGAGCGGCAGCAACTCGCCTCCTGTAGCGAGCTGATAGCCCGTTTCTTCGCGCAGCTCGCGCAACGCTACGGCCGCGATCTCGTCTATTTCCGCGTCAGCGGAAGCGTCGATCTGCCCTGCGGGCACTTCCCAGATTGCAGCGCGAATCGGCACTCGCTCCTGGCGGATCAGCACGAGCCTCGCGTCAACCGTCAGCGGAGCGATGACAACCGCCCGCTTCCGTTGGACAACAGTCCAGCGATGCGAACGCTCGCATTCAGGACTTAAAACCTCCTCCGTCGCCACCTTGAGATGGCCGTCCGCGAAATGGATGTCCCGGGAGATCGTCTCCCATCCCTCGTCGGTTGCCGGCCCATCGCTGAATTGCACGGCGGAAGATTAGGAGGGGTCTCGCCAAAAGCGAATTGTTAGCTCTGCCGCTCGGTCGACACGCGTGTCACGCGAACAGCGACATGCTTTGTGTCCGCAAGAATGAATTTTCGAAGTTCCACTCGCACTTCGACCAACGGAAAGAGCTCAAGAAGATGCGCCGCAACCCCGTCTGCCAGCGTCTCGATCAACTTCACGTTGCGCAAGGCGACGAATCTTCGCACCTCAGCAGCGACGGCCGCATAGTCGACAGTTCTCGCGAGGTCATCTCCGAGCGCTCGGAAGTTGCTCCGGGGCACGAGCTTGATCGAGAAAACTAGCCGTTGTTCTGTGCCACGCTCCTCCGCTGGCACTCCGATTTTTGCGTCAACCGCGAGCTCCTCGATGTGGATTTCGTCCCGCATCTGTGCGTGCGCTTCGAATCAGCCGACGCGGAAGCGCACGTCGCGCACCACCTTCGCGCCGAAACGTCGCTTCAGCTTCCGGAGGATCTCCGCCTTCGAAATTTGTTCGAGTTGATAATGCAACGCCGGCTGCAACACGCGCACGTGCAGCACTCCCTCATGGAGGCTAACCGGAGCGGAGTGAGCGGCAATGAAACTCCCGACCATCTGCGCCCAGGCTTCGATGACTTCGCTTTCGTGCAATCGCTCGCGGAGGCCGAGCTTCTGCATCATCCCGGGCAACAAGTCGCCCAGCGCACGCCATCGATCCGGGCGCGGCTTGCGATCCGGCAAGCCACGCCAGTCAGCGATGACGGCTGCGCGCAAAGCGGCGTTCATCCGGCACGATCTGCGGATGCGCGCGTTCGGCAAGCGCGGGATGGGCAAAGTGGAATCAGCGGGCTAGTACTTCCGCCGCATGTTGCTCGGCAGAATGTTCAGCTCTGTCCGGTATTTTGCCACCGTCCGTCGCGCGATCGGGATGCCGCGTTTACTAAGAATCTCGACGATCTCCTTGTCGCTAAGTGGTGCATCGCCTTTCTCGTTTTTAACGAGGTCGAGAATTGCTTCCTTTACGCTGGTGTTGCTCATCGCCTCGCCGCTCGACGTCTGATAACCGGGCGTAAAGAAATACTTCATCTCATACACCCCCTGCGGCGTCGAAATGTACTTCCCCGAGATCGCTCGGCTGACCGTTGTCTCGTGCACGCCAACGATGTCCGCGATCTGCACCATCGTCATCGGCTTTAGCTGCGAGGAACCGTGCTCGAAGAACTCGCGCTGCCGCTTAACGATCTCATGTGAGATGTTCGAGATCGTTTGTTGCCGCTGGTGGATTGACTTGATCAGGAATTTCCCGCTGCGGATTTTATCGCGAATGTAATCCTTCACTTCCGTTCCGCTGCTATCGCCAGACATGATGTCCTTGTAGGTGTTGCTGATGCGGAGATGTGGAATTTGCTCGCCATTCAGGATCACCTGGTATTCGCCGTCGATCTTCTCGACGGTGACGTCCGGTAGAACGTAGTTCTGCGGTGACTCGGCGAAGATTTGTCCGGGCCGCGGATCAAGCTGCGCGATGTTGTTCGCGCATTTTTGCACCTGCTCAACGCTTAATCCCATCCGGCGAGCGATCTCCGGGAACCGGCGTTTGCCAAGATCCTGCATGTAGTCGCTGATCATCTTGTACTCGAGGCTGTTCTGCCGTCCTTCGCGCTTCAGCTGGATTAACAGACACTCACGCAAGTCGCGCGCACCCACCCCTGGGGGATAGAAGCTATGGATCAGCGTGAGCATGTTCTCGAACTGCTCCTGCGGAATGCCGGTGTTCATCGCCATTTCCTCAGGAGTCGATTGCAGAAAGCCGCTGTCATCGATATTCCCGATGATGACCTCGGCCGTCTTGCGGTCGTCGCCATCGAGGACGGTCTGGTTGAGTTGACTCATCAGGTGCTGCTGCAGCGTTTCCTGATTGGCTATGGAATCGAGAAAGAACTGCCGCTTCTCCTCCTCGTCCTGTGAGCGGCTGCTGTAGCTGCTCGACTGGGCCATGTAGTCGCGCCACTCGTCGTCGAGCTTTGCGAGCTGATCGAATTCCTCCTTGAAATCTTCGTCGGCAGCCTTCGTGTCGTCTGCTGTCTCAGAGCCGATCTCATTCGAGAGCTCCTCGAGAACAGGATTTGTCTCCATCTCCTGCTGAACGAGATTCCGCAGCTCGAGAAGTGGAGCCTGCAATATGAGCAGGCTTTGCTGCAGCTGCGGCGCTAGAACCTGCTGAAGCGACAGGTTCTGCGATTGGTGCATCCCTTGGCCGGCCATCAGCGGAGGTAAACCTCCCGAGCCTGGAAAAGCAAGCATTTTCCACGCCGCGCAGGGTGCAGTTCACCCCGGGAATGCGAATTGCTGTTAACGGAGGACAACTCGCTCGTCCGAATGAAAAAGATCGCGGCCATAATGACTATTTCGCTCTTCGGGGTACTCCCGTTCAACGGCGCTGAACCAGCAGCAGCGAAGCAGGACCAAGAGCTTTCCACGCTAGTAGCCGAATTACGGGCTCAAAACGCTGCGATCGCGCAAAACCAGGCCGCCATCGCAGCGAAACTCGCGACGCTCGCCGAGACTGTGCGCGTCGCGCGCATTTTGACCAGCCGCGCAGGACGTTAACATATGCGTTCGGCTGTCATCATCACTCTCCTTGCCCTGAGTATCCCCGTGGCGACAACGAACGCTCAAGCGCCGACTCCGGTCGTTGTGCAAGCAGCGCCTGTTCAGACGACAAACGCAGCTGTTGCAGGTGCCTCAAGTCCCGAACAGGAGCCTGCGTCAAAGGGCGCTCTACTCCAGTCGCTTCAGCAGTTAAAAGCGGCAAACGACGAGGTGTTGAAGCGTCAGGCGGCGACGCTCCAGCAACTTGAGACGATTGAAAAAGCCGCCGCGGAAATCAAAATCTACTCGAGCCGCAGCTAACGCCCGCCGCCGGCGAGTTACTTTTTGTGCTTCGGATCTACCTTCCGGTACAGCGTAGCCATGCTGATGCCCAGCATACTCGCGGCTTTCTCGCGCGATCCGCCGGAATGGGCGAGCGTTGCCTCGATGTAACCACGTTCCTGCTGCTGGATGTAGTCATCGAGAGTCTGACCGATCGGCATCGCGGCGATCGCCTGCTCTGCTTTCTCTCCGCGCGCCGCAGCGACGATAGCGGGAGGTAAATCCGTCGGGAGAATCATGTCGTCTTCGCACAGGGCGCAGGCGCGCTCGATTGCGTTCTCCAGTTCACGAACATTACCCGGGTAGTCGTAATGGCAGAGGATATCCACCGCTTCGGGATCAATCTTGTTTGCTTCGCCGCCGCTTGCGCTGGCCTGCTTCTGCAGAAAGTGGTTCACAAGCAGCGGCACATCGTCGAGGCGTTCGCGCAACGGCGGGATTTCGACAGGAATGACAGCGAGGCGGTAATAAAGATCCTCGCGGAACGTTCCGTCCTTCATCTTCGGCTGGAGCGGTTCGTTCGTGGCGCCGACCACCCGCACGTTCACTGGAGAACTTTTGTTGTCTCCTACGCGCCGCACCTCGCGCTCCTGCAAAACGCGGAGAAGCTTTGTCTGCAATGAGGTCGCCATCGAGTTCACCTCGTCGAGGAAGATTGTCCCGAGATTTGCCTCTTCGAACAGGCCGCGCTTGTCGGCGACCGCGCCAGTGAATGCACCCCTTTTGTGTCCGAACAGCTCAGATTCCAGCAGGTTCTCGGGCAGGGCGCTGCAGTTGATCGCGACGAACGGATGATGCTGCCGGTTGCTATTGAAGTGAAGTCCGCGCGCAACGAGTTCCTTGCCCGTGCCACTTTCACCCTGGATAAGCACGGTGCTATCGGTATCGGCGACTTTGTTGATCAAATTATAGACCTGCTGCATCGCGCGGCTGGTGCCGATGATATTCTCGAAGCGATACTTGTTCTTTAGTTCTTTCCGGAGATAAACATTTTCGCGTAGTGCAGCCTGGTAATCCAGCGCCCGCTGCACGGTCATTTGCAGTTCGTCGATTTTGAAGGGTTTGGTCACGTAGTCGTAGGCCCCCATCTTCATCGCCTCGACTGCGGTCTCTACCGATGCATACGCCGTAATCAAAATGACTGCCGTCTGCCGATGATGCTCGCGGACGTGACGCAGCACGTCGAACCCCGTCATTGTCTCCATCTTAATATCAGCGATCACCACCTGCGGAGAGATCGAATCGAGCTGCTCCACGGCACGCGGCGCAGAATTAAACGGAAAAACCTGATGACCTTTCTCCCGGCAGAGGGTCACGATCACCTCCACCATCGCCGGCTCATCGTCGATGATGATGATTTTAGCCATATTCGCAGAGCGGAGAATATTTCAGGATTGAGAGAAGGAAAGCAAAACCGAGAATCCTAGCAGGTTGAATTCTCGCCGGCAACCATTACCCATGGCATAGTTCCATCGAACTCCACAATTCCCTGAAGCAGGTGATCGCCAACGCCGGAGGCAGGAATCGCAATGAGGTCCGCAGCATAACCCGGTGCGATCCGGCCCAACCTGTGATGCTCGCCCAATGCCGTGGCGGGATTGATCGTAACCATCTCGAGCAGTTCCTCCGGCCGAAGCGATGGTTCCCTCGTCGAGAGCTGCCGCATCTCGGCTAACAAGCTGAGGTCCGCGTTACTGGCGAGGCTGTCAGTCCCGACGCAGATGTTGAACCAAGTCGCCTAAGCTGACGGAGAGAAAACCGCTCGTGCGCAAAATACGCATGACTCCGCGGACAATGAGCGACATGGAATCTCGGCGAAGACTCCAGCCGCAGAAAATCTTCGCTCGTAAGCTCATTCAGGTGCGCGACAATCCATCGCTCGTCGAGAACTCCGGCATTGAGCAGTAGTTGCAGCGGTGTGCTTTGACCGCAATCTGACATCGAGCGTCCGATGCTGCGCAAAAACTCGAACAAGGCGCCCTCACCGTCACGAAACATCTGCATTTCCTCGCGCGATTCGGCAAGGTGAGTGGTGAGCGGTAGGCGATGACGTTGGGCGACCGCTGCGGCAGCGCGATAGAGCTCAATGGAAGCGGTGAACGGCGCGTGCGGGGCAAGACCGATCCCCCCGCGGATCGGCGAAACCGCTTTGATCTGCGAGTAAATTTCCTCGGGCTCGATCGCGTGGCGCACGTCGAGCATCTCGGCGAACCACCACATTCTCATTGGGGGCAGCGGCATTTGGCCAATTAACGCCGCGAACGCCTCGAGATTGCACACGGTCGTAGTGCCAAACGACAGTGCTTCCACAAAGCCTTCCGCGACGGACGTTATATAATCCTCAGAGCGTAGTGCTGACTTCTCTTCGTTGATCTCGCGAACCCACGCCGTGAATGACTGGGGAGGCTGAATGCTCCCGCGCATGCACGTGTAGTCGAGATGACAGTGGGCGTTGATCAAACCCGGCATCAACACGAGTTCGCCGAGGTCTGTCACTTCTCCGGGGTTGCTTGCGCGCACCTCGTTCCACTTTCCAACTGCTATGATCGTACCGCCGCAAATCGCAACAGCTGCATTGTCGATCGGCCGTCCGCACATCGTCACTGCCGCGCGAGCGCGGACGATGATAGGAGCGCTGCTCACGTCACGCACCGTCTTTTACGACCTGGCGGGCTTCCGCGACGAGCAGGTTGCAAGCTTCCTGGCAGAGTAACGGTAACGTGCGCTCGCAGCGTCCGGTTTGATCATACGACACGTCGAACTTCTCGGGCGGCAGCCGCGTTGATGCGCAAGGGGCATCGGCCGTGCGCTTCCACAGAATTGTGCGCAAACAACCACCGTCCGATCGGCAGAAGTTCGCGATCAGTTGATCCGCCTCTTGCTCGCCGATTTTCGCCGCAGCGCGATACATGCCGCTTTGACGGGCCAGCGTGTCTCGAAACCGCGTTGTCGTGAGCTTGTCGCGTGACCACGCCTCGTACGCAGCGACGCGCCCGGGATAAAACAAATCCAGCGCCAAAGGTAACGCAGCGAAATCCTGTAGAAGCAGGAGCCAGCCGTGCCGCAGGTTCGGGGCGGTCTTTAGACGCCGATATTGCCCGGCGTCATCGTAACGCGCGATCTCACTCGCAGCATAGGGCGTCCACGAGGTGGCGAGATCGCTGCGCCCTGCGTCATCGCGATGGCACAGTAAAAACTCGCCAGGAGTCTTATCGATGAGGATCTGTCCAACGCGGCACGGCAATTCACCCAGCCACGCAATGTCGACGCGCGTTTGCGGCGCTGCTTGGCTCACTTGAACGCGTGGCCCATCAACGATGCGACACGCTCAAGCACGTCCCGGTCTTCCTCTGAAAACGCGCTCAGCTTGTCGCTTTCCGCCGTGATCACGCCGACGGCGCGATCGGATTGGCTGATGATGGGCACGACGATCTCCG
>JACDHZ010000135.1 GCA_013820755.1 Chthoniobacterales bacterium | reverse complement strand
GCGTAATTTCCGTGTTCGGGAACGTGTCAGCCGGCGAAGTGAAGCAGATTTTTGAGCAGACGCTCGCTAGCATGAAGTCGGGTGAGCTCGCACTAAAAGAGGCCACCCCAGCGGTTCCGATTTCTAAGACTACCGAAGTCGAGAGTTTGAAAGAGAAGGCGCAAGGCGTGCTGATGGTCGGCTATCGCGGCGCCGATATGTTCAGCAAAGACCGTTATCCCCTTGAGCTTATCGATGAAGCCAGCAGCGATCTCGGGTCGCGATTCTTTGTTCGCATACGCGAGCAGATGGGACTTGCGTACTACGTCGGCTCGACACAGCTACAGGGACTTGTGCCCGGGATGTTCGCGTTTTATCTCGGGACTGATCCACAGAAGCTGAATGCGGTGAAGACGGCGCTACTCGACGAGATACGAAAGCTTGGAACCGAAGGCCTTACTTCCAAGGAGCTCACCCGCGCAAAGAAGAAACTGATTGGTCAGCAGCAAATCGCCAATCAGAGCAACGACTCGTTGGGCTACATGACAGCGCTTGACGAGCTGTATGGTCTCGGCTTTGACCACTACAAATCGTTGGCGCGCGAAATTGAAGCGGTCACACTCGAAGATGTAAGGGCTGTCGCCGCGAAATACTTCCAGCGGCAGCCATACGTGCTGGCGACCGTGCGGCCCCCCACAACTGCTGCGTCTTCAAAGACGAGTGCAACACGAGAAAACAAGTAAGCCATGGCTGAAGTCCAAACCACCACCCAATCCGGCGAACTCACCCAACGCTTCATCGAGTTCGTTATGATGCAGGCTCAAAACGCCGCGCTATTCCTCGGTCAGATTCCAAATCCGCAGACAGGTCAGGGCGAAGTCAATCTCGAGCTGGCCCGGATGTTCATTGATCAGCTCGCGATGATTCAGGAAAAAACGCGCGGGAATCTCAGTAATGAAGAAGCGGGCGTACTTCGGAACGCGCTGGCGAATCTGCAGATGGCGTTTGTCGAAGTTTCACAAGCGGAGGGAGGCCGAATACCTGCTGCGGACGCACCGGAGCCGCCCGAAGCAGTCACAGTCAACGAGCCGCCGCAGGGCGATGCGGCATCGAGCCAGCCAGCCGAGATGCCGCCGGCCGGTCAATCTTCGCCTGCGGAGGGCGAGTCGCGCAAGAAGTTCACGAAGAGCTACGGCGCGTAGGTGCGTTGCCTCTGGGGCTGCAGGTGTTTCGCAGGTTGATGTTGGTGCTGCAGCAGTCAGCTGGGAATGAATTGCAGCCTTACCGCCCTGTTCGCACGTATCTCCATACGTGCCTGGCGCCACCGCTCTAGAGAACGAACAGAAGAAGATCGCCGATCTCGACGTTGTCACCGATCCGGCCGCGGTAGCTGAAGAAGCTGGACTGCGATACGTTAGCGATGATCAGCCCGGTTACACGCGCAAGCCCAAGGGCGACGACTACTTCGAGTATTTCGACACGAAGGGCGAGCCCATAACGGACGAAACGCGGTTGCTGCGCATAAAGCGACTCGCAATTCCGCCAGCTTATACGGACGTCTGGATTTGCCCGACAGCGAACGGTCATCTGCAGGCGACGGGCCGTGACGCTCGTGGGCGTAAGCAATACCGCTATCACGAGAAATGGCGGGAGGCTCGCGACGAAACGAAATACGATCGGATGCTGATTTTCGGCGCAGCGCTTCCGGAGATCCGCGAGCGTGTGGAAGCCGATCTCGCGCTACCCGGATTACCGAAAAATAAGGTGCTCGCGACGATCATATCGATAATGGAGCGGACATTCATCCGCGTCGGCAACGAGGAATACGCCCGTGACAACAAATCGTATGGACTCACGACGATGCGCAACAAGCACGTCGATGTGAAAGGTTCGAGGGTGCGCTTTAAGTTCCGCGGCAAGAGCGGTGTTGATCATTCAGTGGATGTCACCGATCGGCGATTAGCCCGCATCGTGAAGAAGGTGCAGGAGCTGCCCGGGCAGGAGATTTTCGGTTACCTCGACGAGAGCGGCGAGGCGCGGGATATCAAATCGCAGGACGTGAATGACTATCTGAAGGAGATCACCGGCGAAGACTTCACCGCAAAGGATTTTCGTACTTGGGCTGGGACAGTTCTGGCTGCAGTCGCGCTCAACACGGTCGAGCCGGGCGAGACGAAAAAGGCAGTGAAAGCGCACGTGAAAACTGCTATCACGGCAGTCTCAAAAATCCTCGGAAATACCCCCGCTGTTTGCCGGAAATGCTATGTGCATCCAGCCGTGCTGGAGACCTACCTCAGCGGCAACATGATCGAAGGACTGCGCAAAAAGACCGAGCAAGCCCTGGCGGAAAACGTGCAGGATCTTCGCTCAGTGGAGGCTGCCGTGATGAGCTTCCTGCAAGTGCGGCTCGCGCAGGCCAAGACCTAAGGACGCGACACACGCTACAACGTTCGTCGCCGAGCGACTCTACGCGTTAGTCGCTGCCACTGGGGTATAGTACGCCGCGTTTCCGTGCCGGCCCGGGTGAAGGCGTCGGCCGCGAACCGCGTGCGGATTTCCGCACGGTGATGGTCTCGCGCGCCGGCGGCTCGTCATCGGCGTACTTTTTCGTGCTCGGCCAAATCAATCGCCACGGCTGTGTTTTCACTGTCTGCGTCAGTTCCTTCACGTTCTCGCCAGTGGTTTTCAGGTCCGGTCCCACTGTGTTCATCGCAGATTTTAGAGTCTCGGAAGACTCGCGGAAATTCTGGAGTGTGACGGGGATATTATTGTTCGCGGTAATGTCGGTGCTGATCTTGTTCAAGTTGCCGCTGATCGATTCGACGTTTTTCAACGCCAGTTGCAGCGGACTATCGGACGCCGTCATGCTTGTGAGGTTCTCAGCGAACGTTCGCATTTGCGCGAGCGCCATGTTCAGCTGGGAGTTCTCCTCCGTGATTTTGCTAAGATTTTGCGCTGTGTTTTGCAGCTCCTTCAATGTACCGCTCGCCTCTTGTGCGACCGGCTTGATTATTTCAAGCATGCCTGCGATTGATTCCCCAAAATCGGGCACACGTTCGCCCGCATAAATCTGGCCGTTTTCGGCCCGACCGGACGATTCATTGCCTTGGGTTATGTCTATCGCCGTTTCGCCGAGGAGTCCGAGCGTCACCAGCCGCGCTCTCGCATCCTTGTAGACAACAGCATCTTTGTCGACGCGGACATCGATCCGCGCTTCGTATTTCGGCTTCGGAGCGGCACCGTCGGGAGTCGCGGTCGGCTGCGGCTGTCGAATCATATTGGCGGCCGCCTCGGCCTTTGCAGCGTCTTCTCGTGAAACCGGGGAGTATAGATTTTCGACCTGCCCGATGTTGCGGCCAGCGAGCAGCACCGGTGCGCCAAGTTTGATGCCTGCTGCATTATCGAGATAAATGCTGTAGGTGACGAGCGGCTTAAAAAGGCCGGGTGCGCCCAGCAAAATGAGCACGCCGGTCAATACCGTGACCGTGGTGAGTACGAGCAGGCCCGTCAGGATTTCATTTCGTCGCAATTGCATCTTGGCTTCCTTCCAGAATCGGTCCTTCGGTGCTGCCGCTCAAGAATTGCGCGACGACCGGATCCCGCGACTGCTTGAACTCATCGGGCGTGCCGACCTCGATAATCTTGCCCCGGTACAGCATCGCCATTTTTGTGCCGATGCGAAAGGCGCTGTCCATCTCATGGGTGACGATTATCGAGGTCACCTTTGATTTCTCAGAGAGGTTGATAATCAGCTCGTCAATCACAGAGCTGATCACCGGATCCAGGCCCGCGGACGGTTCATCGAACAGGATCAACTCCGGGTTCATCACCAGCGCGCGAGCGAGGCTAACGCGTTTACGCATACCGCCGCTGAGCTCCGAAGGCATTTGATCTTTCACATCCGCCATCCCCACCATTTCAAGCTTCTCGTCGACAATCTTGTCAATCTCGGCGGGTGTATCGCGCGTCAGTTCCTCCAGAGGCAGGGCGATGTTGTCGCGCACATTCCGGGAGCTCAGCAGCGCGGAGTATTGGTAAACCATTCCAATGTGCGTCCGGATCTGCTGCAGCTTTCGTCGTCGGAGACGAGAGATCTCAAATTGCTTGAAAAACACCGAACCAGAATTCGGCGTGAGAATTCCGAGCACAAGGCGCAGGATCGTGCTCTTGCCGCTGCCGCTCTGGCCCATTATCACGAGCCGTTCCAACGGTTCGACGGCAAGCGACACGTCGTCCAGCACCTTATTGTCTTCAAATTGAAGCCGCACATTGCGCAACTCCACGACGGGCGGCCTCTCGGTCACGGGAAGAAGATGACGTAGACGACGTTGAAAACGGTATCGAAAGCGATCACCGCGGTGATGGCAGTAACGACGCTCGAGGTCGTCGCGTTGCCGACGCCCGACGCACCGCCCTTGACGTTAAGCCCCCGAAAGCATGCGATCGCGCCGATCAGCAGTCCGAAGAGGAAACTCTTTGCGATACCTGTGACGATATCACGGATGAGCAGGCTATGTAGCACCAGATCATTGAAGTAAACCCAAGCGATGTTGAAGTAGCCGCGCGAGATCAGGCTCGTGGCGAAAATCGCGGCGAGACTCGAGATAACCGACAGGCAGGGCATCAACGCAAAAAGCGCGAGCATTCGAGGCGCGACGAGAAAACGCAGCGGGCTGATTCCCATCGCCTCGATCGCTTCTACTTCTTCGGAGACCTGCATCGTGCCGAGCTCTGCCGTGAACGCGGCGCCGATACGAGCGGCGAGCATGATTCCGGTCAGGAGCGGACCCAGTTCGCGAGTGAAAGCAATCGCTACCAATCCCGGAACCAGGCGCTCCGTGCCGAACCGTTGCAGCTGGTAGCCGGTCAGGAGCGCCATCGTCAACCCAAGGAAAAACGAGACCATCGCGACGAGCGGTACAGAACCGACACCAGCCCGTTCGGTGTGCCGGAAGAAACTTGACGAGCGGAACGGCGCCCGTCCGCGGCGCATATTGTCGAAGGTCTCGGCGATGGTGCTGATGATGAACCAGAACATCCCGCCGATCTCCCCTAGGAAGCTACGCCCCAGCTGGCCGACGCCCTGAAGAACCACGACCGGGTTTGTCGGGATGACGGCGATCGTCTCCTCGTCGGGTTCGCGCGTTGCGGCCATTTCGACGGGCAAGTTGCCTTAGTTCAGAAGTGACGAAAGGGGAAAGTGCCTGCGCGGCCGAGGCGTCGCGCGACGAGCCTTCAAAAATATACCGCAATTGTAAATAGCCGCTGAGTCGCTACCTCTGATACCTTCCGCCGCACGATGCTTCCCGGCTTCTCTCTTGTCATTCCGGCGTTCAACGAGGCGGAGCGCATCGCGCAGACGCTGCGGTTCACGATCGCGTACCTGCAGGAGGTAAGCCCGGATAGTGAAATCATTGTCGCCGATGATGGCTCCACGGATGCAACGCCCGATGTTGTCAGCGATGTTTTTGCCGGCGCCGGCAACGTTGAGACGCGGCTGCTACGGCAAACGCCGAATCGCGGGAAGGGCGCTGCAGTTCGCGCCGGTCTTATCGTGGCCACGCGATCGGTGGCACTTTTTTCAGATGCGGATCTCTCAACGCCGATTGAAGAAGCACCGCGAGTTCTCCAGCCAATTTTCGGCGGCGAACTGGACATAGCATTCGGCTCGCGAGCCTTGGACCGGCGGCTGATTGGCAAACGCCAGGCGTGGCATCGCGAGCAGGCCGGTCGCGTTTTCAATCTGGCGGTGCGTGTTATGACCGGTCTGCCGTTCTGGGATACACAGTGCGGCTTCAAAGCGTTTCGCCTCGAGCCGCTTCGGCCGCTGCTTCCGCAGGCGCGCAGCGATGGGTTCGGGTTCGACGTTGAGCTGCTCTATCTCGCGCACCGCGCAAATCTCCGGATGCGAGAGATTCCTGTGCGATGGAATCATCACGAAGGCAGCAAGGTGCACATGGTGCACGACAGCTTGCACATGCTGCAGGAAGTGGTCGCGCTTCGCAAGCGTGCGCACTAGCCGGGCTACCGACCTTCTGCCCTGTCGCGTTCGATCAACTCGGCGAACTCTTTGAAGAAGTAGCCAGCATCGTGAGGGCCGGGCGCGGCTTCGGGGTGATACTGGACACTGAACACCGGCAGCTCGCGATGCCGCATGCCCTCCACGGTGCCATCGTTCAAATTCACATGCGTCACTTCCACTTCCGGCGGCAATGATTCGGCGTCGACGGCAAAGCCGTGGTTTTGTGAAGTGATCGCCACTTTCCCGGAAGCCAGGTCTTTCACCGGCTGATTGCCACCGCGGTGGCCGAACTTCAGCTTGAACGTCCGGCCGCCAAACGCATAGCCGAGCACCTGATGACCAAGACATATGCCGAAGATTGGTGTCTTTCCCATCAGCCCATGGACGGCATCATGCGCATAATGGAGTGCGGCCGGATCACCGGGCCCGTTTGACAAAAAAACACCGTCGGGCTTCAGCGCTAGCACATCGGCGGCACTCGTACTCGCCGGCACGACCGTGACGCCAAACCCTGCCTGACGCAGCCGGCGCAAGATGTTCTCTTTCATTCCGTAATCGTAGGCTACGATTTGATGGCGGATTGATGGAAGCGCCGCATTGCGAACTTCATCCGCGTTGCCCTTGGCGACTGACCAGATCGCGCTCACGCGGGCTTCGGGATCCCATTCGTAAGGGGCCGCCGTCGTCACTTCTTTCACGTAGTCCATTCCGATTACACCGTCGCCGCGGTCGGCCGCGGTGATCGCATCTCGCTGCGTGAGCAACTCGGTCGTGACGCACGCCTTCATCGCGCCGCGTTCGCGGAGGTGACGCGTTAATGCGCGGGTGTCGATTCCTTGCACGCCGGGGATGTTCCAGCGCTTTAAGTATTCATCGAGCGAAAGCTCAGCGCGCCAGCTGCTCGGGATTTCGGTGAGTTCTTCAACAACGAAGCCGCGGACATGCGGCGCGTTGCTTTCCTGGTCCAGTGCGTTGGTGCCGTAATTGCCGATGTGCGGATACGTCATCGCGACGATCTGGCCGCAATAGGAAGGATCCGTGAGCACCTCCTGATAGCCGGTCATGGAGGTGTTGAAGCAGATTTCCCCAACACGTGTGCCCGCAGCGCCGAAGGATTCTCCCTCGAACACACGGCCGTCTTCGAGAGCGAGGAGTGCCTGCATGATTCGCGGCAAACGTTCAACGTCTAAAGTTCAACGTCCAACGTTCAATTCAGAAAGCAGATTCCCAGGTCCGAGCAGACTCGTTGTTCGCTTTCTGAAGTGAAGCATTGAACGTTGAACGTTGAGCGTTGGACGTTCTCATCTGGAGCGTCGTTCCTGCAGGATATAAAAAAAACAGAAAGCCCGAGCCGCTTTCACAGCTCGGGCTTTGTTTTTTACCCCGCCGGTGCCGTTTAGGAGGATATCCCGTTCCCTTTCGGTAACGGGCGGGTGACCAGCGCAGGAGCGTCTGACTTCCAATTAAGGCATGTCATCTTCTCTTCGCGCCCAAGCCCCCTTAGCTAACTCAATATCGGTCCGGGAATCACACCTGTAATCTCGAACATCGCAGGGTAAAATGGTGGCGATCTTTCGACCGCAAATTTGAAAGAACTATTCCCGTAGTTCAGCTCCCAATTCGCGCTTTATACGCTCGCGAATCCGATCGTGGACCACGGTCACTTCGTCGTTCGTTAGTGTCCGATTTCGGTCGCGATATGTCAACGTGTAAGCTAAAGATTTTTTCCCGACTGCAACGGAAGAACCTTCTCCGGCGGTAAATAAATCGAACAGCTGAACGTCGACCAACAGCGGCTCCTCGGCTCCGGCTATAGTCGCGGCGACCTCAGCATGTGTCACGACCTCGGGCACGAGCATCGCGATGTCTCGTGATACGGGGGGATATTTCTCGATCTCAGCGAACCGCGGCGCGCGAGCGCCGGCATCCAGCATTCCGTCAAGGTTGATCTCAGCCACGAAGACGAGACTATTCGCACCAATCTCGCCAG
>JACDHZ010000289.1:566-2783 GCA_013820755.1 Chthoniobacterales bacterium | reverse complement strand
ATTGTTCAATCAGGTCTTCCCGTATGCGGCCACGCCGAATGCGGGCGCGCGGAACAGCAAGGATTCTGGAGAAAACTTCGGCAATTAGCCTCTGCTGCTAGGATCGAGTGGGCGGAGGATGAACCTTCGCCCACTCGCATTCTTTTGTTAGGCAGCTGGAAAAAAGACTTATGAAGAAAGCACTCTGGCATCGGAAAACCCTTATTGTTCTCCTGGCCGTTTGCCTGCTCGGGGCAGGATGGTGGAGCGCTGAGCGTCGGGAACAGACGAAAGTTGCGCCTATCGCTGGACCCTCAGAGCCGGTAGATGTGCTGAACGCTATTCCACAGCCGGTAGGAAACTCCGCGACCGATCTGGCGATCAGTAAATGGATGACCCGGGCACGGAGAAAAAGCGGTGACGACAATAACTGGGTCAACCTCGGTGATGCACTCATGCAGAAGGTGCGCGAGACGGCCGACACGTCCTATTATGGCTATGCTGAACGCGTCTATGACAAGGCACTAAACTTGAACCCCCAAAATGACGCCGCCATGACCGGCGTTGCCTGGGTCCTCAGCGGGCAGCACCAATTTTCAAAAAGTATCGAGTGGGCGAACAAAGCCATTGCGCTCAATGAGCAGAACAACCTCGCCTACGGCTTACTCGGAGACGCGAATCTGGAGATGGGCGATTACGCTGCTGCCTACGAACATTACCAGAAGATGATGGATCTGAAGCCAGACATTTCCTCCTATAGCCGCAGCGCACATCTTCTCCATGTGACGGGGCAGACGTTCCGAGCCGCGTGGTTGATGCGTCAGGCTGTCGACGCGGGTGAGGCTTTCGCGGAGAACACCGCCTGGTGCCGTGCCCAGCTCGCGCTGATTTACTTCAGCGACGGAAATCTCCCCGCTGCCCACGAAGTGCTGGAGGACGCGTTAGACAAACTACCAGACAACCGGCATGCGCTGGCGGCGATGGGTAAGGTGAAAGCCGCTCTCAAGGACTACCCAGCCGCTATCGCCTCTTATGAGAAGGCCATCGCGATCACCCCGGAGCAGGAATCCCTCGTCGCGCTAGGTGATCTTTATGAATTAAGCGGTGATAAAGCGGAGGCCGAAAAGCAATACGCGCTCGTCGAGGAACTGCACCGGAAAGGCCACGCTGCCTCCGATACCACACACGACTTTCCCATGGCGCAGTTCTATGTCGATCATGACCGCAACCTCGTCGAAGCCTTACGGCTAGCCGAGGAACGCAAAACGACTAAGAACGTATTCGAGGCCGACATCTTGGCCTGGTGTTATTACAAAAACGGCGACTTGGAATCGGCTAAGAAGACCATTCAGCGGGCCCTCAGTCAAAAGACACCGGAAGCGAAGTTCCTCTATCACGCCGGTATGATTTACGCCGCCGCCGGTGATCGGGTGGCCGCTCAGCATTATCTTTACCGTGCCATTAGCTTAAATCCGAACTTCAGCCCCGTTCTTGCTCCGATTGCGGCTCAAAAGCTTCAAGAGCTAGGGCAGGCTACGGCTGGTAATAATTAAAGCCGCGCGGCGCCATCGAGCACCGCGCCGGGTTCGCCTCTATGGAACAGCCGGCCTTCTGGCCTCCGTATCGGCATTTTCTCAGGGTTGTCGCCGCCGTCCTATGGCTTATCGGAACTTCATGCTACGCCCACACTTTGCCGCTGAGCCACGTCGAACTGCGCGTTCTTGATGCGGGGATCGACGCGACTATCGATGCGCCCGCCATCGACATCGCCCATGACTTACCGGAGGTGACGCCCGACGTGCTTCTGACGGCGGCGGGAATCGGTCAAAACAAAGAAGCCGTCGCCGCGATCCTTTCGTCGCGCTTTATACTCGAGGCAGACGGGGAGAGACTGACGGCGGAGCTACATGGGATGGAGCCGGTGGTGGACCAGAAGGACATCCGTCTCCATCTGCACTTCGCGTCGTCAAAACCGCCCCGCCACCTGAGGGTGAACTGCCGCCTGTTTCCCTATGACCCGCGCCACAAAACCTTCATCGACATCTATCGAGGTAACAGGCTGGAGCGCCAGATCGTCTTCGACGAACATAACGAGCGGATCGAGTACCAGCTCGGGACTCAGCAGGGGACACTCGCCGTCGTGCGACAGTTCTTGCTCGAAGGTGTGCACCACATCTTTATCGGCCCCGACCATATCCTCTTCATCATTGGGCTGCTCCTTCTTGGCGGTACGCTGAC
>JACDHZ010000289.1:0-556 GCA_013820755.1 Chthoniobacterales bacterium | reverse complement strand
CGATCGCGCACAGTGTAACCCTGATCTTGGCGACACTGAACGTCCTCAATCCACCTGCGCGTATCATCGAGCCGGCGATCGCGCTCAGCATTGTTTTCGTCGGCGCGCATAGCTTGTTCGCTTCCAGGGAAAAGCGCGACCTGCGTCTTATCTTCGCTTTTTGCTTCGGCTTTATCCACGGCTTCGGCTTTGCGAACGTCCTGCGCGAGATGAACCTGCCACGCGCGGCGCTTGGCTGGTCGCTCTTCTCTTTCAACCTGGGTGTTGAAATTGGCCAGGCCTGCATTGTGTTAACAGTGGCGCCGCTACTTGCCCTGGCTCACCAGCGAAATGCGCTTCTCGGCCAGCGGATCGTTACCGCAAGTTCCGTTTGTGTAGTCCTGGCGGGCGCATTTTGGTTCGTCCAGCGCGTGATCTAGGCGCCGAGTGCTCCGCTGTCGCCCTCAGTCGTTAGTCGAAACCTGCGCACCATGTGCGCCTGACATGGAACCGGTCTTCTGCCGCTTCAGAACCTGTAAGTGGCGCTAACCCGCACTGCGCGTGGCTCAGCCGCGCG
>JACDHZ010000288.1 GCA_013820755.1 Chthoniobacterales bacterium | reverse complement strand
CTGGATCGGATTGCGCGATCACCTGCCGGCGAACGCCTTCGCGCGCTCCCTGTGCATGTTGCCGACGCATTTCGGCCATGGACTTGTTTGTAACAGCCTCTTCCCCTGGCTTTCCGGATACGATCTCTACATCACGCCGCCGTTCCGCCCCGATCTCGTCGCGCGCCTCGGGAGCTTGCTCGATGAACATGAGGTCACATTCATGTCGTCGGTCCCACCAATTTGGAAGCTCGCGCTGAAGCTCGCGAAACCACCGCAGCGCGGCACGTTGCGGCGCGTCCACTGTGGTTCCGCTCCGTTGTCGGCTGCCGCGTGGGGAGACATTCGAAAATGGACCGGCACGCGCCAGGTCTGCAACGCGTATGGAATCACCGAAACCGGAAGCTGGGTTGCTGGGCTCGATGATGCCGATGTCACCGCGGAAGACGGACTAATCGGTCAGGGCTGGGGCGCGGTCATCCAGATTCTCCGCACTGACGACACCACGCAACCACTGCTGGATGAACACCGCTGTGCGACAGGTGAGCCCGGCTATGTCTGGCTCAATACCCCTGCCCTCATGAAAGGCTATTTCGGGCGCGATGATCTCACTGCGAGGGCAGTGCGCGACGGCTGGTTCATGACGGGTGATATCGGTTCGCTAGATCAAGACGAGCGCCTCTTGCTCCATGGCCGGGAGCGCGACGAGATCAACAAAGGCGGGATGAAAATTTATCCTTCGGATATCGATGCCGTTGTGGAGCGCTTCGACCGCGCGATCGACGTTTGCACGTTTGCCCTGGACGATCCGATCTACGGGCAAAGCGTCGGCCTGGCCGTGGTCCTCGCAAACCAACAAGACGACACCATCCGCGCCTTATACGCGCTAATGACCTCGCAGATTGCAGAGCATAAAATGCCGTCGCGCTGGTGGGTGCTGGATGACATACCGCGCACTTCGCGCGGCAAGATGAACCGCGCTGCCGTGAAAGCAGCTTGCGAAGAACGAGCCGCGCTCGACTTACCCCTGATCCTGAGTAAGTGAACCCGCGCATGAGCGCGGCGCGTGACGAACGAAAGGAGAACCTCCTCAGTTTTCTGCGCACCATTCAAAAAGCCGGTCGTCCGATCGGCAGTCTCCGCGAGAACGAACGCCTCGTGACCTCGGGGCTGATCGACTCGCTGGCAATTTTGCAGATCGTGACCTATCTCGAGACCAGCTACGACATCGATTTCGCGCTGCGCGGCGTCGATCCTGAGCAGCTCGGTTCGATCGGCGGCATTCTCGATGTGATCGAACAGGAAAACAGATGACGACTTCACTCTCTCCCGGCCAGCGCATGGGTGAAGCGGTGCACGCGGGCGACATCACACCGTTCATAGGCGTTTACGACGTCTTCTCTGCCGGCCTCGCCGACCGGCATTACGATGCGCTTTTCCTGAGCGGCTTTGGGTTCGCGGCGAGCTATTACGGTCTTCCCGATATCGGGTTCATCACCTGGACGGACATCGTCTCTTACGTGCATCGCATTCGCACCGTCTTGCCTGCGCATCATCTGCTCGTGGATATTGACGACGGATACACGGACCCGGAAGTCGCCTGCCATGTCGTCTCGATCCTCGAAGGCGCCGGCGCATCCGGGGTTGTACTGGAAGATCAGAAACGACCGCGCCGCTGCGGACATTTCGATGGCAAGCAGATCATGGAGCTGGATGAATATCTCGCGAAGCTAAAGCAGGTGCTGGCGACGCGCCGGGAGCTGTTCGTGATCGCACGGACCGATAGCTCCGATCGGGCGGAGATCGAGCGGCGCGTCCTCGCGTTCGTGGAAGCAGGTGCGGACGCCGTCCTGGTGGATGGCCTCACGAGTCTCGAGACCGTTCGGCAGTTAAGCGCCCAGGCGGGCCGGCCGTTCTGCTTCAACCAGATCGCCGGGGGCAAATCTCCAGCGTACACCCTGACAGAATTGCGCGAGGCCGGAGTGAAGCTGGTCATCTACAGCACGCCGTGTCTCTTCTCGGCACAAGCGGCAATCGACGACGCACTGGTTGAGCTGAAGAAAGCCGATGGTTCGCTCAGCGGCAGCAGGATCGGAGTGAAGGACTGCACACAGATTCTCTCCGAGAATCTGGCGCGGAGAGACGCGACGAATTTATAGCCGCAGTCACCTTTGCGTGTAGCCACGGCGCTCTGTCGCCGTGAGAGACGTGCCATGCGCTGATGTTGGCTGCGAGATTCTTCGACTCGCTCGGGTCGACCATTGGCGCACTTCGCAACGACAACTGCCATGCATTGCCGCGACGCGATCCGTCTCTAAATTGCTCGCTCAATGGCGGCAAACATTCGTCTCCTCAGCACGGACTTCGACGGCACACTGGTAGCGCACGAGAGCGATCCAATGCTTGATTCGGCCTGCATGGAGTTGATCCAAGACCGGCAAAAACAGGGAGCGATCTGGGCGATCAACACGGGCCGCTCCATGCACCTCCTGGAGTCCGGTCTGACTGACTTCGATTTCCCCGTGCGTCCCGATTTCATTCTGACGAGCGAACGCGATGTCTTCCGCCCCGGCCAGAACGGAATGAAATGGGAACCGTACGGCGACTGGAACACTCAGGTCGCGCGCGATCACGCAGAGCTGTATTCCTCAGCTTCGTCGGTCTTCGCTGAGGTGCTCGACTTCGTTCAGCAGAAAACGCATGCGCGTGTCATCCACGAAGCGCACGGCCCCGAGGGATTGATCGCGCAGGATGAGGAAGAGATGGCGCGGATCCTCTCGTTCATCGACGAGGCGCGAGCGGCCCACCCGAAGTTCCATTATCAGCAC
>JACDHZ010000134.1:4638-8056 GCA_013820755.1 Chthoniobacterales bacterium | reverse complement strand
CCCGCAGGCCTACATCGCAGATGTCACCACGCCGGCGGAGCGGTCCAAATGGATGGGAATGATCGGCGCGGCCTTCGGCCTCGGCTTCACCTTTGGTCCGATGATCGGCGGAATCATGAGCCGCGTTTCCTACGCAGCGCCGTTCTACGTCGCCGCGGCGATGGCGGCTGCCAATGTCGTGCTGCTCTATTTCATTCTGCCGGAAAGCCTGTCGGAGGAGCACCGCGCGCAGCCGCATGAAAAGGCGAGCATCGTGGAAGTGTTCCGGCATGGCAGCGGCTGGATGTTCGCACTCGTCGTCGCGACCTATTTCTTCCTCGTCTCAGGCTTCACCATCATGACCGCCTTCTTCGCGCTCTTCACCGAGAGGAGGTTCGGCTACGACGCACATGCGAACGGCTACCTCTTCGGCTTCATCGGCATCGTCACCGTCATCGTGCAAGGCGGCTTGATCGGCAGGCTCGTGAAGATGTTCGGCGAAACAGCACTCGCGCGTTGCGGCCTGCTTATTACCGCTGCCTCGCTTGCTCTCCTGCCTTTGTGCGCAAATCTCACCTGGCTCTTGATTGTCTGCATTGGTCTCTCGTTAGGCAGCGGCTTCGCCAGTCCGCCCTTGAACGGCCTCGCCTCGCAGATGATCGACCGCAGCTGGCAGGGCCGCGCGCTCGGTGTCCTGCAATCCGCGGGGAGCGCAGCACGATTGCTCGGTCCGTTGCTCGGCGGTTCGTTGCTGATGCTTGATCTGCACAAGCCGGTCTCGCGTTACGGCGAGACACCATTCTTCGCCGCGGCTTTGCTCTGCGTGGTCGGTAGCGTGCTGGCTTTCTGCCTTAGAACGCCTCTCGCCGATCGCATTCCAGGAACCATTCCGGTAGGTTCGAGCGTTTAAGAAGCATGAACAATAAGCGCTCCCTCGCTCTCGCAGTTGGCGGACTTGGCCTTGCCGGCTGGGGAATGGCACGCGCGCTCGAGCGGCGGTTTTCATTCGCGGGAAAAGTCTGTCTCATCACCGGCGGCTCGCGCGGCCTTGGGCTCGTCCTGGCGCGCCAGATCTGCGCCGTAGGCGGGCGGGTGGCGTTACTTGCCCGGGATGTCGATGAGCTCCGCCGCGCGCACGACGAGCTAATCGGGCATGGGTGTGACGTCGCGGTGGTGCCATGCGATCTGCTGGAGCGGCCACAAGTTGAAGAAGCCCTCCGCACCGTGATCCGCCATTTCGGCGCGGTTGACGTGTTGATCAATAACGCTGGCATCATCGAAGTCGGACCGCTCGAGCACATGCAGCGCGAAGATTTTGAGCGCGCAATACAGCTACACCTCTGGGCGCCGTTTACCCTCATGTGGGAATTGATTCCGCACATGCGAAAGCGCGGCGGCGGCCGGATCGTCAACATCACATCGATCGGCGGGAAAATCGCGGTGCCCCATCTCGCCGCGTATTGCGCGAGCAAATTCGCGCTCGTCGGCTTATCGGATTCGTTGCGCGCGGAACTGGCGCGGGACCATATCTACGTCACGACAGTCGCGCCCGGAATGATGCGCACCGGCTCGCACGTGAACGCGCAGTTCAGAGGCAAGCACGCAGCTGAGTTCGCCTGGTTCGCGGCCGGGAATTCCGCGCCGTTGATCTCGATGAAAGTCGAACGCGCCGCGGCGAAAATCCTGCATGCGTGTCGCCGCGGCCAACCTGAGCTGACGCTCACCGTCGCGGCGCGCGCTGCGATTATCGCCAACGCCGTGTTCCCGAACACGACGGGGCATGCGCTTAACGTCGTGAACCGCTTCCTGCCGAAATCGACCGGACAGTCTGGCGACGAACTCCGCACTGGCGCTGCAAGCCGTTCACGCAAACTCTCGCTGAAGTGGCTGACCTATCTCTCTGATCGCGTGATCAGCCGAAACAACGAAGACCAGGCGAACGGCACGCACTGACGCTTTGGCGATCGCGCCAAACGCCGTTCGTCGCGATCGATATGCCGGCGACGGTGACCAACCTGCTCGTAGCCTCAAACCGGACGTGCGCGGCGTCCGCTCGCTGCGCGTCGATCAGATTCACCTCACCGTCAGTTTCCTCGGGAACGTTGGCTCTATCGCGGAGAACACGCTCCGCGAGAAGCTGGCAGCGCTTCGTTTCGCGACGTTCTTCATACCTGTCGCGCGAGTCGGAACGTTCCCGCAAAGGGGAAGCCGAACGTTATTTGGGCGGGCGTTGGCGCCGGGCATCCGCAGCTGTTTCACGTTTACAAACGCGTTCGGGAAGCCGCGCTCGCTGCCGGGCGAGCCGGATCTCCGGGCGTTTCATCCGCATATCACGTTGGCCCGTTGCAAGGATGTCTCGGCGGAATCGGTGCGGCCGTTCCTGAAGCAAAACGCCGATTTCGATGCGGGATTGGTCCGCGTCGAATCGTTTGCGCTTTACTCGAGCCAGCCTGGACCGCTCGGCTCCGCCTACACACGCGAGCTGCAGGTAAAGGCGCAGCGATAGCTGCCGCTGCTAATCAAATGCCGGCTCGCCGAGCTCTTCTTCGCGCGCGACGAGCTTATTCTTCTCGATGATTCGCGCGCAGGTGTTCCAGCGCAGTAAAGCATCGTCGTTTCCTGGCGGGCGGATTTTTTCCGCCTTCTCGTAGCACTCCATAGCCTCGCGAAAAAGATCGTAAGCCCAGACACTGCCATGTGTGCCTTGCGTCAGCTTCATTTTCGCGCGGCGCTCAGCGACAATTCCATTGTAATAGGCGCGTTCGTAGTCGCCCGTGAGCTTCTCGAGCAAACCTTTGGCCCGCGTGTCGCTGACTCCGTATCCCTTCGAAAACCTGTCCGTCACCGCAAGCAGCAGAGTGACGATCGCCTGCTGGTTCTCGGGCGCGACCTTTAGCACATCGAGGCAAATGCTTTCGGCCTCCGCCGGTTCGTTCAACAAACGATAACGCTCCGCTTTTTCCAAGGCCGCCGGAACTGCTTCCGCGGAGAGTGTCTTAAGCTCGAACATAAGCGACTGCGCGTGCGGACCGGATTCTATTCGCCATTCCGTTTTGGCGTCGAACGAAATTTGCGCAGCAATTTCGTAATCGGATCGAAGTATTGATCCACCACTCGCTCCTTCAAGGGGATGATCGCATTGTCCGTGATCGTGATGCTTTCCGGGCAGACGTTCGTGCAGCATTTCGTGATGTTGCAGTAGCCGACGCCGTGCGCCTCTTTCAGTTCCGGAATGCGGTTTTCAGTGTCGAGCGGATGCATCTCAAGTGCGGCGACATAAATCAAAAACCTCGGGCCGATGAACTCATCGTGCTTCCGGTGATCGCGCAGCACGTGGCAAACATCCTGGCAAAGATAACATTCGATGCACTTTCGAAATTCCTGCACGCGATCGATATCCTCCTGCGCCATCCGCCAGGTGCCGTCCGCCGTGTCCGGC
>JACDHZ010000134.1:0-4628 GCA_013820755.1 Chthoniobacterales bacterium | reverse complement strand
ACGCGGCTTGAATTTCTTGATCTTCTTCTTTACCTGAAAGTTCCACGAGACGTCGGGGATGAGATCCTTCAGCAGCGGGAATGCTTTCATCGGCTCGACCGTGATCGGCTCGTCTAACGAGAGGTCGCTCATCCGGGTCATGCACATGAGCTTCGGAATTCCGTTGATCTCGGCGGAACACGAACCGCACTTGCCCGCTTTGCAGTTCCAGCGGCAGGCGAGGTCGTTTGCCTGCTTCGCCTGGATATCGTGCACCGCATCGAGTATGACCATGCCTTCGGAGATTTCGGTCGTGTAATCGCGAAACTCACCGCCCGTCGCGTCCCCGCGCCAGATTCGGAAGGTAGCAGTGCTCATTTCATCTCCTCGATAACCTGCTTCAAGTGCTCTGGCATTTGCGGAAGCGGGTCGCGCCGAATCTGCATCTCGCCGTCCGTTCCTTGCCAGATGATCGTGTTCACAGTCGCGAACTCGGGATCTTTTTCTGGGTAGTCATCGCGGAAATGCGCGCCGCGGCTTTCCTTTCGTTCTAACCCCGCGCGCGCGATGGCTTCCGACACCGTCAGCAGGTTCTTCAAATCGAGCGCGGTGTGCCAGCCCGGATTGAACTCGCGATTTCCCATTACGCCCACTTTGCCCGCACGTGCGCGCAGTTCTGCAATCCCGGCTAGCGCCCGCAGCATTTCATCTTCCTCCCGCACGATCCCGACGAGGTCTTGCATCATTTCCTGAAGCTCGTGTTGCACCTGGTAAGCGCCTTCACCCTGCGCATTCGCCGCGCGTTCGAACGGGTCCAATGCCTGCCGCGCGGCACCTTCGGTCTGGCGATCATCCACGCGGCCGAGTTCGTTCTCCTTCGCGTATTGCGCGGCAAACTCTCCCGCACGCTTGCCGAAGACGAGCAGATCCGAAAGCGAGTTTCCGCCGAGTCGATTCGCTCCGTTGATTCCCGCCGCGCACTCGCCGGCCGCGAAGAGTCCTGGCAATCTCGACATTTGTGTGTCCGAATCGACGCGAATCCCACCCATCATGTAATGCGTCGTCGGCCCGACCTCCATCGCGCCTGCCGTGATGTCGATATCCGCCAACTGCTTGAATTGGTGATACATGCTCGGCAATTTCCGTTTGATGTAATCCTCGCCGTCGGCCACGCGCTGCTTGATCCAGGAAATATCGAGAAACACTCCGCCGTGCGGGCTGCCGCGCCCTTCCTTGATCTCGCGCACGATGCAGCGCGCCACGTGATCGCGCGTCAGCAATTCCGGCGGCCGGCGCGCATTCTTATCGCCCTGACAATAACGCCAACCTTCCTCCTCGTTGTCTGCGGTCTGCCCTTTGTAGTTGTCCGGAATGTCGTCGAACATGAAGCGGCGGCCTTCTTTGTTCGTCAAAACTCCGCCTTCGCCGCGAACTCCTTCCGTGACGAGGATGCCACGCACGCTCGGCGGCCAAACCATTCCCGTCGGGTGAAACTGCACGAACTCCATGTCGATCAGCTCCGCGCCTGCGAAGTAGGCTAAAGCGTGCCCGTCGCCGGTGTATTCCCAGCTGTTGCTCGTGATTTTATAGGCGCGCCCGACGCCACCAGTCGCGAGCACGACAGCTTTGGCGCGAAACACTTTGAAGCGCCCGCGTTCGCGATCGTAAGCAAACGCGCCGACGACTCGCTCGCCCTCCTGCAAGAGCGTGAGCACCGTTTGCTCCATGTGCACATCGATTCCCTGGTGCACACCATGATCCTGCAATGTGCGGATCATCTCGAGACCGGTGCGGTCGCCGACATGGGCGAGCCGCGGATACTTATGACCCCCAAAATTTCGCTGGAGAATGCGCCCATCTTTCGTGCGATCGAACACAGCGCCCCAGGCTTCGAGTTCGCGCACGCGATCGGGCGCTTCCTTTGCGTGGAGCTCAGCCATCCGCCAATTGTTCACGTATTGCCCCCCGCGCATGGTATCGGCGAAATGCACCTTCCAGTTGTCGCGATCGTCCACGTTCGCGAGCGCCGCGGCGATGCCGCCTTCCGCCATGACGGTGTGCGCCTTACCGAGAAGGGACTTGCATACCATTCCTACGGAAACGCCGGCAGCAGACGCTTCTATAGCTGCGCGCAGACCCGCGCCGCCCGCCCCAATAACGAGAACGTCGTGCTCGACTGTTTCGTATTCAGCCATCGCGCTAGAGCAGACGGAAATCGTGCCAGATTCCCATCGAGCACAAGCGGACGTAGAGATCCGAAAAGCCGACCCAGAACAGACTCAGCCAGGCCCAGCGCATGTGGCGGCGGTTCAGGCAACTGACGCACGCATACGCTCGAAAGCTGGCAGGCGAGCGCGAAAGTTGATCGCGAAAGCCGCCGACCAAATGCCGAAGTGCGTGACAACCAAAAGTAAATGCGCCTAACAAGATCACGTTGATCAGCAGGACGATCGATCCGACGCCGATGCCGAAGCCGTCCGCGAACCAGAGTGCCTTCCAAGCATCGATCCCGAGAACGAAAATGAAGATGATCGCGAGGTAGAGAAAATAACGGTGCGCGTTCTGCATGATGAGCGGGAATGAGCGTTCACCGAGATAAGTCTTCCGCGGCTCGCCGACCGCGCAGGCGGGGGGATCAGCCCACATCGATTTGTAGTAAGCACCCCGATAATAGTAACAGGTGAGCCGCAATCCGCCCGGTGCCCACAGGATCAAGAGCGCCGGCGAGAAGAGCAGCCATCCGGGCCACCAGACCGGCTTCGGTCCAAACCAACTGTGCGGCGATGCGCCGAAAAGTTCTGGCGAATAGAAGGGCGAGAGGTAAGGGCCGAAGTGGTAGTGCTCCCCCTGAAAAGCAGCCCAGGTGGAATAAACGATGAAAGCCGCAAACCCGAAAAATATCAGAAGCGGCTGTGCCCACCAAACATCAGTGCGCATCGTCTGGCCGAACCGGCGTTGCGGCGGCATGGTGGCTTCTGCAGGCGTCATGCGCGTGAGACTTGCACGAGCCGATGTTGATAGCGGCGCACTGTTCGAATTTCAAGACATTCCCGCACCTGCCTGCTTACAGCCCGCGGCTCGATAGGGGTGCGGTCACACTCTCCAGTGACTTTCGTTCTGCCGCCACGCCGATGAACGCTTCAACAATCGCGGCACCGATCATCAACGCCGCCCCGACACAGTAAGCGACTGCAAGGCCGCCGCGCGAACCAGTCCCGATGATCCATCCAAACAACACCGGCGCGCCAACCCCGCCGGCGAGTGTCCCGATCGCGTAGAAGATCGCGATCGCCATCGCGCGAATCTCCAGCGGAAAAATCTCGCTGACGGTGAGATAAGCGGAACTCGCAGCTGCGGAAGCGACGAAGAAAATCAACGTCCATGCGAGTGTCTGCGTTTGCGCGGTGAGCATGCCGGCGTGGAACAGCCATCCCGTTATTGCCAGCAGCACACCGGAAAGGGCGTAGGTGCCGGCGATCATTTTCTTCCGCCCAATCGTGTCGAAGAAATGGCCGATGACGAATGGCCCAAGCACATTTCCAAGTGCAAACGGCAGGAGAAAACCACCGACCCGTTCCGCCGGCACGCCGTAGAAGCGCATCAGCACGAGGCCGTAAGTGAAGAAGATGGCGTTGTAGAAAAACGCCTGCGCAAGCATTAGGACGAAGCCAAGCACGGAGCGGCGGCGGTGTTCGTGCACGATCGTGTGCCAAATCTCGTGCCACGGCGTATGCGTTCGCGTCAGAATGCGCGTTGCCGGAGCAGCATGCGCAGGCAGCGTTTCGGGATGCGCGGTGATCGTTCGCTCAACTTCGTCAACGATTCGTTCCGCCTCTTCGTTGCGCCCGTGGATCATCAACCAGCGCGGGCTCTCTGGAATCCATTGGCGGAAGGCGATCACGACGATGCCGAGGAGCGCGCCGATTCCAAAGGCGAGTCGCCATCCGTACGCAACCGGCACGCGAGCGGGATCGAGCAGGACGAGCGTAGCAGCCGATCCGAGCGCCGCACCGATCCAATAAGAGCCATTGATCATCAGCGCCACACGGCCGCGGACGCGTGCCGGGATCAGCTCGTCGATCGCCGAGTTAATCGCCGCGTACTCGCCTCCAATGCCGGCGCCGGTGAGCGCACGAAAAAACGCGTAGCTCGCGAAGTTCCACGAAAAGGCGGTCAGCGCGGTCGCGGCGAGATAAACCGCGACCGTGATGAAGAACAACTTCTTGCGCCCGAGACGATCAGTTCCGTAACCGAACAGAAGCGCACCCATCACCGCACCGGCCAGGTAGAACGTCGCGCTCGCGCCGACCTGCGCGTCCGTGAGCCCTAGAGTTTCTGTGTGCGTGAGAATTCCGCCGAGCGAACCGGCGAGTGTAACTTCGAGGCCATCGAGGATCCACGTTGCGCCGAGCGCGACGACGATCAGCCAGTGCCAGCGACTCCACGGCAGGCGATCAAGGCGCGCCGGCACGTATGATTCGATCCAGGTGCCGGTGCCCACTCTTGGGTCAACGCACCGGATCTCTGAACCGGCCGTCTAGACAGAAATTTTCCGTCACGCGTCGATACGGCTTTTGGCGGACGCGGAGACCGCCGGAATAGACAGAGATTCTGCGCTTCACTGCGCGATACAATGGTTTGGAGGAGGG
>JACDHZ010000133.1 GCA_013820755.1 Chthoniobacterales bacterium | reverse complement strand
TGGTACATAGTACCGGCGTACGTGATCGGATTTTTCGTGATGCTAGCCGGGTGGGGCTGGCACGCCGACGCACCCGTCCAACGTGATCCCGAGCCGGCGCCGGCGCTTGCCGCCGCGGCAGTACAGTGCGCATGAGCTGATGCATTGAACCATTCACTGCGGCGCGCGTCCTGCGCGACCCCCGTGCCAACGCTCGCAACGCGCGGTGACGAACCGGAGATTAGCCGCGCGGCGGCTTCATCGACTTGAGATACTGCACGTCAAACGAGCGCAACGCAGAGGCGACCGTCTTGCCGATGCCGGCGATGCCGTCCTGCAGCGTGTATCCCATCAGGGCGACCCAGCTCCGGCCACGCCGAAGCAACTTCGGCCGTCGAACGGCGCTCGGGCTCCGCGGATGCTCCTCGCAATAACGTTTCATCTCCACCATGGCGGCTGCTTCCTGCTGTTCGTTATGATTTGTTTTCGCGCTCAGATACATTCGTTTTAATCGTTTCGGAAGAAACGCCCGCAGCCGTCCTGCTGGTTCTCTGTTTTTACGATGTCCCAGCGAATCTGAGACAACCACCAGGAGCGCTCCTAGATTGTCCCCGCTGATCCGCAGCGAAGTGAATGTATCGATCCGAACCACGCGATACGGCTGGAACGACGCGGGTTAACGAATCAAGTCATATGAAAAAACTACTTCCATTCCTGCTCCTCGCAGCCGCAGCGCCTGTGCTGACATCGTGCACCGCTGTCGTGAGTGATCCAACTCCTGCGACGACCACAACCAGTGTTCATAGGGAACAAGCGGTAACACGCCCGCCTGCGACGACTTCCAGCACGACGACAACGACCGGCGGATACTAAGCCTTCGGGCGGCAGCGCCCCGTTCTGACAAACGGCCAAGGCGCGCTTTACACCCGCCGAGTTACAGCTCGTGCGGGTGTTTTGCGTTGTTGTGAGGATGCTTACCGTGTGATGGCGGCGTTCACCATTGATGCACTGGAGTACTCCGAACAATGCCGCGCGGCAGCCGTGCGCTTCCCTTAATGAGAGGTGATCAGGGTACCTCGTCTACCATGAGAGTCGAAGCGCATCATCGCAAATGGCGAGGTTGTGAAACCTACGACTCGACGGCTGCAGCAAACAGTTCCAAAGACCGCGAGCAGATGGCTACTGAACTGAAGGATAGGATCGCGACTGGACTCGCTGAAAGCCGCATGATTGTGCTGGTCGTCCAGGTTTTGCTTGGCTTTGCGTGCCGTGCAGCCTTCGAGCCGGGGTTCGAAAAACTGCCGGCATTGGCTCAATCAATGAAAATGGTGTCTTTCGCGCTGTTGATGGTCGCGCCTGCGCTTCTGCTTGCAATCCCAGCTTATCACCAGCTTGCAGCTGACGGCCATAACACACCGAGGGTTGAAGTGACTTTTCGCCGGCTGATCGAGACGGCTCTATGGCCCTTCGCCGCAGCCCTCGGCGTTGATATCGGTGTAGCCACCTTCGTTGTCTTAGGCGGGACTGCAGCTTTCGTTACCGCGATTGCAACGACTGCCGTAGCCGTCGCGTTCTGGTACGCCTTCGCGTGGTTCCACCTCGCGTCTCACAATTCGCAATCAGGAGAACCCATGGAACAAAAAGCAGAACCGACCCCGCTGGATGAGAAGATCAAGCAAGTACTAACGGAATGCCGAATCGTGCTTCCCGGCACACAGGCGTTCCTTGGATTTCAAATGATCGTGTTTCTTACTGAAGCTTTCACGAAGCTCCCGCGGTCCGAGCAGCTGTTACTTTAAGTGCGCTTGGATTAGTGGCACTCAGCGCCATTCTCCTGATGACTCCACCTGCCAACCACCGGATTGCCGAGAAGGGGAACATGACGCCGCGATTTCTGCGACTCGCGAGCAAGTTGCTCCTCTCCGCAATGATTCCGCTCGCGCTTGGAATTTGCGTCGACTTTTATGTGGTACTAAGCAAGGTCACCCACGCGCCTGGCTTAGCGTTTGGGATCGCTATAGCAGCGTTCCTGACCTTCATGGGATTTTGGTTTGCGTTCCCATTGTGGAGCCGCAGCGGCGAAGAGCAATCCACGACCGTCCAAGCCGCAGCGACGACTAAGTCTGCTTGACGTAGCCAAAGGCTAATTGTTTAAATACACTTAGGCGAACCGAGCTCTAACCACACGCACTCACAGCGGTAGCGTTAACCAAAGAGTGATTGGCGGGCGTCCACTCCTCGCCATCCACGGCTTACCAGATACTAACAATCTGATCTGCCGGGCGTACCATCGGACTATCATCGGGCAGATTGAACGCCTGCTTGAATTCTGGCGTATTCGATAGCGGCCCGTTGCACCGATACTTACCGGGCGAGTGCGGGTCGGTGACGAGGCGCAGTTTCATCGCTTCGTCGCGCATGTTGGCACGCCAGACCTGAGCCCAGCCGAGGAAAAAGCGCTGTTCTGGTGTGAACCCGTCGATCTTCTCCTGCGGTTTTCCAGCCTGCGCTTTCTTTAGCGCTGCGAACGCCAGCTTTACTCCGCCATCGTCCGCGATGTTCTCACCCTGTGTGAGCTCACCGTTGATATGCATTCCCGGGAGCGGCTCGTATTCCGAATACTGCTTCACAATCCGATCGGCGCGTTCCTTGTATTTCGCGGCAGATTCAGGCGTCCACCAGTCCCGCAGATTTCCGACTGCATCGTACTGCCGCCCTTGATCGTCGAACCCGTGGCTGATCTCATGCGCAATCACCGCACCAATCCCACCGTAATTGATCGCGTCGTCAGCATTCGCGTTGAAGAATGGTGGCTGGAGGATGCCGGCCGGGAACACGATTTCGTTGAGGTTCGGGTTGTAATAGGCATTCACCGTCGGAGGTGTCATGCCCCACTCACTGCGATCGACGGGCTCGCCGATCTTTTCCAGCTGCCGGTCCGTCTCGAACATCGCGGCGCGGGCGGCGTTCAGCACAAACGGGCCGCGGTCTATCTTCAACGTCGAATAATCCCGCCATTTGTCCGGGTAGCCGATCTTAACCGTGAATGAGGCAAGTTTCTTCAGCGCTTCCTGCTTCGTCTGATCGTCCATCCAATCGCGTGATTTGATGCTATCGGACATCGCCTCCTGGATGTTCTTCACCAGTTCGGTCATCCGCGCCTTCGATTCCGGCGGGAAATTGTCTGCCACGTAGAGCTTGCCGAGGGCTTCTCCAAGCGCTCCGTCCGTCGAGGTGACCACGCGTTTCCAGCGCGGCTTGAGCTGCTTCGCGCCCGTGAGGCGCGTGCCGAAGAATGCGAAGTTTTCGTTTACAAAATCCGTCGAGAGCTCAGCTGCTGTGCCGCGGATTAGTTGCCACCGAAGATATGTCTTCCAGTCGTCCAACGAGGCAGTCTTGAAAACGTCATTTGCCGCTTTGAAGAAGTCGGGCTGGCCCACGTTTACGTCGCCGGGTTCCGCGACATCGATCGCCTTGAAGTAATCGCTCCATTTAAAGTCAGGCATGAGGGCCTGCAGTTCCGAGCCCGACATCTTGTTATAGTTCTTCTGCGGATCGCGCAGCTCCACGCGAGTGCGAGCCGGTCTCGCGAGCGACGTCTCCAGAGCGAGCACTTTCTGCGCACCGTCAGCAGCCTTCTTCTGCGGCTCACCAACTAGGATCAGCATCTTAGTCACGTGCGCTACGTAGTCGTCCCGCAACTTCTTCGATTCGTCATCTTCCTTCGTGTAGTAATCGCGGTCTGGCAGCCCAAGGCCGCCCTGGTAAGCCTGCGCGATCACCATTGTGCTGTTCTTATCGTCCTGTCCCGACGTGAATCCGAAGAGCGCGGTCACGCCCATCGTGTGCAGGTGGGCGATCTCCTTTAGCAAACCGTCGCGATCCTTGATCTCGTCGATCCGCTTAAACTCGTCCGCTAGCGGTTTCGCTTTCGTGGCTTCGATCGACTTCTCGTCCATCCCGCTCGCGTAATAATCGCCCACCTTCTGAACTTCCGGTGCGAGCTTCGGATCCGCCTTGGTCTCGGCGGCTTTCTCCGCCACAATCCGAAGTGCGTCGTTATTCTTCTCTATCAATTCGTTGAAGCTTCCCCAGCGCGATTCCTCGGGTGGGATTGGATTCTTCTTCAGCCAAGTGCCGTTTGCGTACGTGTAGAAGTCTTCAGACGGCTTCACGGAAGTTTCCATGTTCTTCAGATCGAAGGCGGGTGGGTTCTTATCGACCTGCGGCTTGCCCGTCGTTTCGGCGTCGGACTTTGCATCCGTCGCGTCAGTGGGCGGCGGGACGTTGTCAGCTGTTGGTGGGTCTGACGGCTTTTTTACCTCCGCCGGGGGCGTTGCGGAGCCGAGCGGTTTCGATTTCTGCGGCTCAGTCTGTGCGTGCAAGGTGAACGCGCAGAATACGCTGATGACGAGCAGGGGAGTGAACTTGGACATCGGCGAAGAAACTCCCGAAACCGCACGTTGTCCACCGCGGAGACTGCGACGCGCCTTTCCGCTTCAGGGGCGGCAACGCGGGGAGGGGTTCCATCGCGATGCAGAACGCTGGCTGTGACAGGGATTGTCCTGCGGCTGGATGCCTAAACCTCGCTGGTTCAGAAGCTTGTCCCCGCGCCAAAGTCCAGATAAAACCCGAAAGCCGTCGCGATTCGATTTGTGTTATAGTGGGCGGCTTTTTGATCCCGCGGCATCCTTCCTGCATCTCGAAGACCATCATGGCCCGGCGAACTTCCTTTTCGCGAACGCTCTGCGCGATTGCGCTGGCCTTCGCCGTGCTGTCGCCACTCGCCCGTGCCGCTTCCGATTGGCAGGTGGTGAAGGTCGGCGGTTGGGATTATCTCACAGTCGACAACATCGCGAACTTCTACGGATTCCCCCCGACGCTCGAGCCCGTCAACAAAACCATCAGGCTCGATAGCGGTGCGAACCAGCTCGAAGTAACGCTCAGCAGTCGCGAGGCAATCGTGAATGGCGTCCGCAACTGGCTTTGCTTCCCGATACTCCAGCATTCGGACGGCAGATTTCTTGTCTCGCGCATCGATCTGGCGAAAACCTTGGAGCCGCAATTCCGGCCGCAGATGATCGGAACGCTGAGGCCGCTAAAAACAGTCGTGATTGATCCGGGGCACGGCGGCGTTGAAAAGGGAGCGGCGAGCACGTACGGCAACGAGAAAGACTTCACGCTCGACGTGGCGAAACAATTGAAGCCGATGCTCGAAGCGCAAGGTCTCCGTGTCGTGATGACCCGCGATAACGACGCACAGGTGCCCCTCCCGCGGCGCGCAAACATCGCGAATGCCACACGCGACTCGATCTTCGTCAGCATCCACTTTAACGCGACTGACACGAACGCGCAGGCGACTGGATTCGAGATCTACTCGCTCACGCCCCGCGGCGCCCCCTCCACGCAGGATAACTCCATGATGGCGAAGTTTGCGAATATGCAGGTCGGCAGCCCGGTTGAAGCGGCTAGCCTCGCGCTCTCGTTTTCGGTGTATCACTCGATGCTCGGCCACATGCCGGAGTTCGATCGCGGCATCAAGCGCGCGCGCTTTGCAGTGCTGCGGTTAACCCAGATTCCAGCGATCCTGGTTGAGGGCGGGTTCCTAACGGAACGTCAGGAGAGCCGCGCGATCGCAAGCAGCGCGTGGCGTGGCAGACTCGCAAAGGCGATCAGCACGGGCATCCAGAACTACCGCGCGCTGGCCGAGAAAAAGCAGCGACCCATGTTAATTGCTGATTACCGCCGCCAATTCGAAGGCGTTCTCGTGGCGCGTGACGCAAGCGCTCCTGCGAACGACGACGGCACAGCCTCACCCGTGTATCCCGCAAGCAATCGGCTCGCAGGAGCTGCGGCCCAGATAACCGTTGCGAAGCGGCACGAGCCGTCGCCGCAGATATCCCTCGATACCGACAACGAAAAGACCGACGAATCGGAAAGCTCGCCTGCTGATCCGACTCAGAGCGCCGCCCAGCAAAACGCGGTAGCCGATTCCGCTGGTGACGCCGACATACCGGGCGGCAATTCCGAGTTGCCAGCGCCCGATGCACAACCGGCTGCAACCGAACCAATGAGCGTCAACTCGCCGTTGCTCGACGTGCCGACTGCGGTAAAATCGGCGGCCGCTGCGATCCCTTCGGCAGCGCCGAAGATGCCGACACATAGGACGCTCAAGTTCGATCCCCCTCCGAAGTTCCGCGAGTAATCGAGGCCAGCGTCTTGTTCTCGGGGAAAGGATGCCGCCGGTCTCAGAGCCGTCGCCAGCCTTACAGCTGTTCGAACTTGTAACCGCGCTTCTCAAGCAGTTCGCGCACGTTATTCGGCCCCACGAAGTGGGCTGAACCCGCCACGACGGCGATCGACTCACCGCTTTTGATCCGCGGTTCGAACCGTTTCGCCCAGCGCAGGTTCCGGTAGTCCAATAGCCGGATTTCAGCGCCGAGGTTTAGCTGGCGCGACCGGGCCACTTCGGCCGTCGGCGGTCCGAGATCTCCGCGCTTCCAGGCTGCAGTAACCTGCTCCATTTGCGCCTTGTTTTTCGGCCCGTGAACCATCGAGTCGACGAGCATTAATTCAGCGTCGATGTCGGGCATTCCGCGCATTACTTCCAGGTGTTCGGCGTCTGACTCGAGCCCACCCATCTGCTTGTGGAACCGCTTCGCGAGATGCTCCAAGTGGTTGTCCACCCCTAACGATCCCCGCACGTCATTGTAGCCGCGGATGCCCCAGCCGAGCGCTGCAAGCGCCCATGGCCGGTAGTACTTTATCTCATTCCAGTCCCAGCTTACCTGCCTAATTGCGGCGAACATCAGCTTGTATGTCTTCGCGTGGAGATGGCGCCCGATCTCCTCACCGTTAGGATATTTCGCCGCCCTCTCCCATAGTGCGCGGTAATGAGGGTTCGGCTTCGGATCCTGTTCAAAGAGAACCGTCTTCGAATCCCGAATCGCCTGATCGTAGGCCTTCGGCAGAGGATAATCCTTGCCGCTCAGCGCGTGGATCGTGCCGACAAGGTATACGGGAGCGGGGGTGTTCGTTGATCGCCAGACGCAGCTCGTCGCCGCATACGAAAGGGTCGGAGCCAACATCAAACAGCCGATTGACAATCGGCAAAAGAGGGAACCGAGGTGAAACACCGCAGGTTTGTATGTTGTTCGCGGAACTCTCGTCAATACCTTTCTCAGCTGCGAGTTCTGCCGCGCACGGCTTCGGGTTGAATAGTGCCGCCTACGGTCGCCGAAGCCACATTGCACGGGCAGTAGAGAACAGTTTGACTCCCGCGCCTCGAAGCTTATCCTGGTTCAAAGCGGGGGAGCCATTGGCTGAGAGTTCGGCGAGAGATCGTCGGAGACCCTTTAAACCTGAAGCGGGTAATGCCGTCGTAGGGAGCGAAGAGTTCGAAGTTTCGGCCATGCGTTCCCGCGCATGGCTTTTTCGTTTTCGGTCGATCAACCCTTAACCACAAACCCTCACCCCCCTCATGATCGCGACCAAAGATTCTCTCGAACCGCAAAGCACCGACTACGTGCTGCCGAACAGCCGTCGCATTTACCTCGACGGCCAATTGCATCCCGACATTCGCGTTCCGTTCCGCGAGATCGATCTCGCGCCGACGAAAGATTTCAGAGGCAACCTTGAGCCTAACGAACCGGTCCGCGTTTACGATTGCAGCGGGCCATGGGGCGATGCCGCGCAGACTCCCGATTCCTCAGAAGGACTCACGCCGTTGCGCGCCGAGTGGATCGCAAGGCGAGGCGATGTAGCCGAGTACCACGGACGCGAAGTGAAGCCGGAAGACAACGGCTACCTCACGCGCGGCCACGAAGAGTTCGCGAGCACTGCCGAGCGACGAAACCGTCTCGAGCATTTCCGCGGCTCGAAGCGCCGCCCCTACCGCGCCGCCGCTGGCCACCCCGTCACCCAGCTCTGGTATGCGCGCCAGGGCATCATCACGCCGGAGATGGAGTTCATAGCCATCCGCGAGAACGGCCGCCGCGCGAGCGGAAGTCAGGCTTCCAGCCTGACCCGGCCGGCGGGCTTCAAGCCTGCCGCTCAGGATTCTCTTCTCCACCAGCACC
>JACDHZ010000132.1 GCA_013820755.1 Chthoniobacterales bacterium | reverse complement strand
GCTCGGGACGGATCGCTGTGAGAAACTCGCTCACAACGTGGGAAGTTCGGCGGATCAGCGAGATAGTCGTAAACCTCCGCTGCAGGTCTGTTCACTGTCGCGCTGACGGTCCGTGCATGCATAGGTCTAACTGCGCTTGAGTCGTGTTGTTATTCGAGGCGCAGCGTCCGCAACCGAAGCGCGTTCGCGATGACAGACACCGAGCTGAAACTCATCGCTGCTCCGGCGATCATCGGGCTTAGCAGGACGCCAAACACCGGATACAGCACACCGGCGGCGATCGGAATGCCCAGCACATTGTAGAGGAACGCGAAGAAGAGATTCTGCCGGATGTTGGCCATCATCGCGCGGCTCAAGACGATCGCGTTTTTGACGCCGCGCAGATCGCCTTTGACCAGGGTAACGCCTGCGCTTTCGATCGCGACATCAGTGCCGGTTCCCATCGCAATCCCGACATCAGCCGCAGCCAACGCAGGTGCGTCATTGATTCCGTCGCCCGCCATCGCGACGACTTCCCCTCGGTCGCGTAGTTGCTTCACATAGGCGGCCTTCTCGCTGGGCTCCACGCCAGCCTGGACATTGTCAATGCCGAGCGGTTTAGCGACTGACTGCGCAGTGCGCGCGTTGTCACCGGTCAGCATCGTGATCTTAATGGCCGCTGCGTGCAGTTCCTCGATCGCTGCGGGAGTAGACGCCTTCACGACATCCGCCACCGAAAGGGCGCCCGCAGGTCGGCCGTCGATTGCGACAAGGACGACGGTTTGGCCTTTGTCCTGTAAGACGCCTGCTCGTCGCTCGAGATCTTCTGCGCCGCTGACGCGATCGCGCACGAACGTCGGCTTACCGATTAAAACATCGTGACCGTCGACTTTGCCAGCGACTCCTCCACCGGTGATCGACTCAAATTGATCGACCCTTCGCAATGTGAGGCCACGCTCCTTAACGCCACGCACGATGGCCGCGGCGATCGGATGTTCACTCTGCTGTTCGAGCGACGCCGCCAACACCAGCAATTCGTTAGGCTCGGTGCCTTGCGTCGAAACGACCTCGACCAGCCGCGGTTTGCCTTCTGTGAGCGTGCCGGTTTTATCGACGACCAGCGTCGTCACCTTTTCCATCAGCTCCATCGCTTGCGCGTCCTTGATCAGGATGCCGGACTGCGCGCCCCGCCCGATTCCGACCATGATCGACATGGGAGTTGCGAGCCCGAGGGCGCACGGACAGGCGATGATTAAGACTGCAATCGCGTTGACGATCGCATGGGCGAAACGCGGCTCTGGTCCGGCGAAAGCCCAGACAGCGAATGTGATCGCGGCCGCAGCGAGTACCGCAGGAACAAAGTACGCAGCGACTTTATCGGCGATCTTCTGAATGGGAGCGCGGCTCCGCTGAGCATCCGCCACCATCTGCACAATCTGAGAAAGCATCGTCTCACTGCCGACGCGCTCCGCTTCCATCACGAAACTGCCGGTCGTGTTCAGGGTGCCGCCGGTGACTTTGTCGCCGACGTCCTTGCCTGCTGGAAGCGGCTCGCCGGTGATCATTGATTCGTCGATGCTCGTCCTGCCATCGATGATGGAACCATCCACCGGGACCTTCTCGCCTGGACGCACGCGCAGTTGATCACCGGCGACGATCTCATCCAGCGACACTTCGTTCTCTTCGCCGTGCCGAATAACACGCGCGGTTCGCGGCGCGAGATCGAGAAGAGCGCGGATCGCCGTGCCTGTGCGGCTGCGCGCTTTGAGCTCGAGCATCTGGCCGAGCAACACGAGCACGGTAATCACGGCCGCGGCTTCGAAGTAGACGCCGATCCTGCCGTCCGCACGGAAGGATGGCGGGAACGCTCCGGGGGCGAGCATCACCACGACGCTGTAGATATAGGCGACGCCAATCCCCATTGCGATAAGGGTGAACATGTTGAGGTTCATCGTGCGCACAGAGCGCCAGCCGCGTTCGAAGAAAGGCGCGCCGGCCCAGAGAACCACTGGAGTGCTCAGAGCGAGCTGCATCCAACGCGAAAGATCGCCTCCGACCCAGTGCGGTGCACCAGCGAACATGTGAGCCATTCCGAGCAAAAACACCGGCAACGCGAGAACCGCGCCCATCCAGAAACGGCGCGTCATGTCGCGCAGCTCTCCGTCATCAGCGGCCTCCGCGCTGATTGTCTTCGGCTCAAGCGCCATACCACAAATCGGGCAGCTCCCCGGATGATCCTGCTCAATCTCCGGGTGCATCGGGCAGGTATAGATCGTCTTCCGTTGCGCCATCTGCGGAGTGGCCGACTCGAGCGCCATGCCGCACTTCGGGCAATTTGCGGGCGTGTCGCTCTCCACGCCTTCGCACATCGGGCAGAAGTATTTCTTAGTTGGTTTGCGCGATGCTGCCGCCGTCGCTGTTTCAGCTTGAGAGTGGTGGTCGTGCTCGTGTCCGCCGCCGTGGCAGCAGGAGCCCGTCTCAGGTGTTTTGGCAGCGGTGGAGCTGCCGTGGCAGCAACAACCTCCGGGTGCCGCACTCTGAGACTCCGCTGGCGCGTCACCGGCACCGACGTACTGCGCCGGATTCGCATCGAACTTCTGCTTACAATGAGCTGAGCAGAAGAAGTAAGTCTCGCCGCGATAGTCGCTCCGACCTGCCGCAGACGCTGGTTCAATCTCCATCCCGCAGACGAGATCACGAACAGTAGTAAGTGTTGCCATGTCTTTTGGTCGGTTAGACGCCAGGTTCACAGTGGCAGTCGAGACAGCCGTGCGTCGCGCACGCCTGACAGGTTCGTTCAAGCCGATCGCGAAGTTGCTTACGGGCGCGGTGTAGGCGCACTTTTAAATTGCTGCGAGAGATGCCGATCTGCTCAGCGACCTCGTCAGTTGGCCTACCATCGAGGTCCGCGAGCTGTAGTACCCTTGCGTATTCCGGTTTGAGCGTTGGCATCAGGCCGTGGAAGCAGGCGCATGCCTGTTTGTGCAGCTCATCATCCGTGATGTCGTTCGATTCGTCGTTTGCAAATCGCTCGAGTGCGTTCACCTGGGCGGTGCGGCGCCGATGCAGATCCGTCAGCACGTTCCGCAAGATGCGATAGAACCACGCGACAACGTTCCCCTGCGGCGACGGCGTTCGATCCGATCTCAACGCACGGAGCAGACTCTCCTGAACCGCATCAGCCGCGAGCTGCTCGTCGTGCAGACGGCCGCGCGCAAAACTTTGAAAAGCTGAGAGATTGGCGAGCAGCGTAGACGCAAGCGCCCGCTGCGTTGCCTCATCTGTGGGTGGCGTGAGATTCATCATTGTAACTATGCCAACGCATGAGCTCGCGAACGGTTACAGTTTAATCGCAGAAAATTAACAATCGTCGACCTTGACGCAGACAGCTAGGCATCATCACTATGAGGTCTTCTTCTCCAGATCCATTCCGCACTTCGAGCATTTGCCTGGTTGGCCCTGCACGACTTCGGGGTGCATCGGACAGGTGTAGGTAACTAACCCGGCGATTCCTGCGCTGATCGCATTTCAATGCCATCGGCGCGCAATTGTTCTGCCGAGACCAGGTTCGCAACGGTCCCCGTCGGATTCTCGTACCAGCCTGGATCCTCGTAGCTGGTTATCCCTTCGCGCACTTTGAGAATGGTGAACAATCCTCCCATCGTGATGTAATCGAACGGCCCCTGGCCGCCGACCATCGGAAGGCTGTTCGGCGGAACGGCCATGCCCATCGTGGCCATTTCTCCCATCCCATCGGTGCCCATCGTCATGTAACCCGGCAGCAGCTTCTGCACTTTCGAATCCAGCTTGCCGGGTTTGACACCGATCATGTTCGGAAATTTGTCGCCCATCTGATTCATAACGTGATGAGTCATGTGGCAATGCATTGCCCAGTCGCCCGGCTCATCCGCGACAAATTCGAATGCGCGCGCCTGCCCCACGGCCGTCAGCGCGGTTGTCTCCACGTGACGTGCCGATTCTGCGATCTGGCCGCCATCGGTTTCAGTTATCTTGAATTGGTAGCCGTGCAGATGAATCGGGTGATGACTCATCGCGCTCAGGTTCCCGAGACGGATTCTCACCCGGTCGCCAAGCTTCGCGACCATCGGCTCTGTGCCAGGGAAGATCCGGGCATTGAACGTGAAGATGTTGAAGTCGGTCATCTCGTTGGGGTTCGGCCGCGAAGTTCCCACGTCGATCCGCCATTCGTGCGTCATGAGCGCAAAATCACGATCCGGCCGCACCTTCGGATTGCGCGGATGAATGATGAACAGCCCTACCGTGCCGAGTGCCATCTGCGTCATCTCGTCGTGATGCGAGTGATACATGTGGGTGCCGTGCTGCCGCAGGGTGAACTCGTAGCGAAATGTTTCCCCAGGCTTGATGACTTTCTGGTTCAGTCCGGCGACACCGTCCATGCCATTCGGCAGGAGCAAGCCATGCCAATGCACGCTGGAGCCTGCGGGCAGATGATTCGTTACGTAGATGCGGACGCGATCACCTTCCACCGCTTCGATCGTCGGGCCGTGGACGTGGCCGTTGAAGCCCCAGCATTTTGCTTTGAGACCGGGCGCAAATTCGTGGTCCACCTCCTCGGCGATCAGGTGGTAGACCTTCACGCCGTTCACGATTTTCCATGGCAGACTGATGTTGTTAGGCGTGACAACCGGTGTGTAGTCCCTACCGGGTTGTCCCGGCGGATGCGTCGGCTTGGGATCGATTCGTTCCATGAGCGGCTTGTTTCGGTTCGCCGCGGCGGTGGTCTCGCGCGCCTCGTCCGGCTCCCGCGTTTTCACGCCTTCCTGCGCCTGCAGACCGCTCAGGAACACGGTGCCACCGCTCAGTGCGGCCGCACTGGCGAGAAATTTCCGCCGATTGATTCCGGGCAACTTCTTATCGTCGTCTTTCATTCGTAAGGGTCCTTTTCAATCGCCATTACTGCCGTTTTCGTCTTGCCGTAAGGGCGCAAGACGCGGCCGCTCGGAATCCTGGTCACGTCGGCGCGAGTTCCCGCCGCCTGGACTGCCGCCCTTGAGCGCCATTTCGAGTTCCGCGCGCGCGATCCAGTAATCGCGCCATGCTTCGACGTAGCCGCGTTCCGCGTTCAGCTCGCGTTCTTTCGCAAGCAGCAGATCGCTCGGGCTTCGCTGCATCGCATTGTATTGAAGCTGCGTCGTGTTGACGATCTGGACGCGCTGCGGCAACAAGACCTGGCCGTAATAGCGGGCGAGTTCGCGGTTAGCTAAAACTTTATCACGCGCTTCCCGCACCTCGGAACGAGCTTCCACTGCAATCGCTTCGAGCTCGTTCTGTGCGCGGCGATACTGTGCCGCCAGTCTCGCTGCACCCGCTTGTCCTTGATCGAAGATCGGCAGGCGCAGGTCGAGTGTCGGCCCTGTCAGGCGTGAACCGTCGGTCTCGCGTTCCGTGTTGACGCCCGCATCGATGCCGGCGGGCAAGAAACGCGTCGCGCGCTGCACCCCTCCGGCGAAGCCGATCGAGGCCACGTTCTGTCGCGCAAGCGCTAGATCGAAACGCTGCTCAAGCGCCTTGGACTCGAGTCGCGACAACGAAATCTCGCTCGGCGGGATCTCAGGCAATCGGTCGCCGACGCTCCAGTTGGTGTCCGCACCCCACACGCCCATCAGGCGATTCATGCGCTCGCGCTCGGAGCGAATCTGCGCTTCCGCCTGCGCAACATCAACGTGCGACTGGCTGTAGGTCGCCTGTTGATTGGCGAGTTCCACGTCGGGAATATTGCCCGCCTCGTGCATACGCTTGGCGAGATCGGCCGCTGACTCGTTCGTCTCGACGATCAGCTTTAAGCGCGAGAGCAACTGCTGGCGCGCCTGCAGATTATAAAACGCGATCTTCGTCTCCGTGACGAGTTCGAGCACCTCGCGGCTCACCTCCAGCTTCGCTGCATCCAGGGCAGCCTTCGCCAGGCGCCGTTTCAATGGAATCAAGAGCAAGTCCAGAAGGTTTTGCGCAACCGAAAACTCGATGTTGCTGATCCCGCCGCTGTCCGGGAAACGGATCAAGCCGGAAAAAGACGGATTGCTGGGAGAACTCGCCTGCCGGTATTCAGCCGCGGAAATTCCGATCTGTTCGAAAGAGGCTTGCAGGCGGCGGTTGTTCAGAAGCGCGATCTGCGCGGCGGAATCGGCGGTGAGTCTGTGTTTCAGTAACAGGCGCGTTGCTTCGTGGGCCGCGGTCACATCACCGGAGTTTTGCATCCAGCGCAGCCGCTTGCCCGTGCGCGAACCGACTGCGCCTTCCACATCGCGAAAGCTCGGATCGGAACTGGCGCACCCTGCAAGGAAACTCACCACTAACAGGAGTGCAGAGGTGCGAAGAACAAGAGGATCGCGGATCACTGCGGCTTACCTTTGTCACTCACGAGAGTCATCCCGCACTTCGGGCAATTTCCCGGACCCGGCTGCTTTACCTCCGGGTGCATCGGACAGGTGTAAATAGCTGCCTGGGGCGAGGGCTCGGGGGTGACTGATGCTTCCGTCGTTTTGGCAGCGCCGGCCTTTGCGTTCAGCTCATCGGAGAGCTTTCTCATTTCATCCGCAGTCTGCTGCATTCGCGTTTCGAGAACTTCTTTGCTCGCGGGCGACGTCGTCCCCTCTGTCGCAGGCGCTACCCACTGGCTCGTCCCGGTATGATCCATTTGTTGCAACCGAACCGGTTGTTCCGGAGGTGGACCGGCAGACCGCAATGACGAATCCATCCGGGCCAACTTCGAATGGTCCATTCCCGCCATTCTGGCTGTGCCGTGCGTGCTCGAGTGATCCATTTTCTGCGCTCCGCGTCCGACGGATGAATCGAGATAAACCTGCGTGTTACCCACCAGATTCGGACGGAACGGTCGCGCACCCGCCTCCGGTGCCGACGCGTCGCTCGGGTCAAATGCAGAGCGATTTTCCGGAGCCGGCACAGTTGCGCACGCGCCAAGGAGCACCGCAATCAGCGTCAGCGGTGTGAAGGATATCCGCATTAGGCACGCGCCTTTAGTGATCATGATCGTGCCCATCTTTCGCTGGCGTCTGCTGCGGAGCAGGTGAAGGGCTTTGCGGTTGCGCAGCCCCCGCGGCTTCCAACTGTTTTCTGCTCGCCTCGAGCTGCAATCTGCTCGCTTCCAGTTGCAGACGGCTTGCCTCGAGCTGTTCTTGCGTTGGTTGAGTGGCGGCCTCCGACGCCGCGGCGCCTTCGCTGGACTGTCCGTTCCCGCTCTTAGCGTTCTTCATCGCCTTGAACCTCTCCCCCATCGCCGCGTATTCCGCCGGGCTCATCCCAGGGAGCTGACGTACGATGGCCGTCACGCCCCAGATATCCTTATCCTTGTGGGTGGGGCCCAGTGCGATCATCGCCGTATCCTTGATGCCATGTTTGGCGATCCAAAAGAGCTCGGCATCGCTCCAGCGATTCACGACCGCGGGATCGGTCAGGTTCGGAGAAGCCGGGTAGTTGACCATCCAAGGATCGGCCTTCACGCCCGGGGCGCTGTGACACGTCACACAAGCTGCGCTGTAATGTCCGTAGAACTGCGTGGCATAGCCGCGATCGCGAAGATCGACGTCGTGTGGAACCTCGATGCGCTTGGCGTGGTGGCGAACTGAACGTTCCATGGCCATCCGCAAGATTGAGTGGGCGAGTGGTGAGTGCGGCTTCGTAGCACCAACGTGGTACACGCCGGAGTAGATAAAGAGAGCCACACCGCCAGCGACCATCAGCAACAGTCCACCGACAGCGAGAAGGAGTTTTGCCTTCATCGTTGTCTGTCCGTCATCGGAGAGACCGCTATAGCGCGGTTCCGGCGCCCAGTTGGGCTCGCCATCACCGCGTGCGCGAGACGTTGTAAGGCGACTACGTTTGCGAGCAGCGTGGTCGCCAGCGCTTGCAGCGTCTGGCCATCACTGGTTGCGATCAGGTAGATCATGCCAACCATGCCAACGCAGCAGCTCGCGAATGGTTACAGTCTAATTCAAAACTTTTGGTGAAGGTTGCGTCGGTCGCACACGCAAATTTCACCGCGCCTGCAAATCCGCGAGACGATCAACACTCCGGCGCCGAA
>JACDHZ010000287.1 GCA_013820755.1 Chthoniobacterales bacterium | reverse complement strand
CTGCGGACCTGCAGCTGCCGCAGTTTATTTATTGCATCTCGAATCACGACCAGGTGGGTAACCGTGCGTTTGGCGAGCGCCTCGGGCAGGTAGCGTCGCCGGCAGCATACCGCGCGGCATCAGCGTTGCTATGCCTCGTCCCGGAAACGCCGATGTTGTTCATGGGCCAGGAATGGTCCGCGTCGACGCCGTTCCAATTTTTCACGGACCACAATCCGGAGCTCGGCGCGCTGATTACTCAAGGGCGTCGCAAAGAGTTTCGGCACTTTGCGGCGTTCAGCGATCCGGCGCGCCTTGCAGAGATTCCCGACCCGCAGGAAGCAAGCACGTTTGCGAATTCGAAGCTGCGATGGGAGGAGCTGCGGGAAGAAAAACACGCGCAAGTGCTGCTTCTTTATCAGGAGTTCCTCCGACTCCGTCGCACGCATCCAGCATTCCGAACACGCGCTCGTGACAATTTCATTGCGACCAAGATCGATGACAACGTCGTCGCGTTATTCTTCGGCGAGCCAGGGCGATATGATCTTGCCGTCCTGATCGACCTGATCGGCGGTCACGAGATGCCAAATCTGGATCTCGCGCGGTTTACACCGGACGATGAGCGCGATTGGCATCCGTTGCTGTCGAGCAACGAAGAGCGATTCGGCGGGAGCGGGCAAACGTTGTTCGCCGAGCCGAACACGCTTGTCCTCACATTGGTGGAGGGACGTCGAGTTCGGAACTAAACGTTGCATCGCGAATCGCGGCGGTGACTTTCTCGCGCGGATGAATCCCGACAAGCTTTTCGATTATCTCGACGGCAAACTCTCTCCTTCTGACCGCGACGAACTCGAGGCGAAGCTCGCCGTCGACTCGCAACTGCAAAGGCAACTTGCTGTTGCGCGTGAGATTCACAGAGGGATGAGCGGCTCGCAGCGCGCTCGCGAAGTTTTCCCGAGTCCGGACGATGTTGCCGTTGCGGAGCGCGGCGGGAAGCTGGGACGGCGCATTGCCACTGCCTGCGTCGCCCTGATGTTGCTCAATGTGCTCGTGGGCCTCGGCGTCATCGCTTTCAAAAATAAGAAGCCGGTGAGCAACGAGCGCGAAGCCAAAATGCGTCAGCAGCTTGCAACGTCGTTAGGCGCTGCCGCTCAGAATGCGTTGCCGGTGCCGTCGTTCGCCGCAGCCGAGATCCAACTCGCCGCGCGCCGAACGGAGTGGGACACCATCGCAAGACGTATAACAGGAGCCGCCGAAAGCGTTGGCGGATCTGCAGCCAGAGGCTTGCCTGCCGATGACGCGCTGACCGTGGTGGTCGACATTCCTTCATCAAAAGAGCCCGAGTTCCGGCAGTTATTGTCCCCTGCCGGTGCGTCGGGCGCGCATCCGCCTGCGATTGCCGAAGCGGCAGCGGCTACCGACCGCACCATCGTGCAGGTGCGGATCGCCGACGGCGGGAGATGATTGCCGTCACTTTCGCGCTCCGTTCCGAAAGCTCTGAATTCCTTCGGCGCTTAAACCGCAGGAAACGCCTCAGCGCGCATATAGTCACTGGAAGCCTGCCAGGGAGTGATGTGTATGTTTTGCACACGGGAGTCGGCGAAAAGACGGCTCGACCGCGAGTCGCGGAATTTCTTCGTGCGAGAAGCCCTCGGTTGCTCATCAGCTCCGGGTTCGCCGGCGGTCTGACGGACGAATTGCATCCAGGCGAGCTGATGTTAGCTGAGAACTTCTCGGCTCTCAACTTGGCGGCTGGAACGCGATCCGCGTTGCGAAGTTATCCCCTTCACACGGGTCAACTGAGCACGGCCGCCGCAGTGGTGCACTCCGCCGGTGATCGCGCTGCACGCACTGTGGCGGAGGGTGCAATCGCCGTTGACATGGAGACGGACTTCATCGCAGAAGCGTGCGCCGACCGGAGCATTCCGATGCTGTCGTTGCGCGTCATCAGTGATACACCACGCGCCCCATTTCCCGCTCCGCCTGAGCTCCTGTTCGATATCGAACGACAAAGCACCCGCTACGCATCGCTGCTGTTTCATATCGCAGGGAATCCGCGCGCGATCCCGAGGTTTCTCGCTTTCGGCAGGCAAGTTGCGGCTGCACGCCGCGTGCTCGCGGGCGCGTTGTGCTGTCTCTTCGCATCTGACGCTTTCGCAGCGTCGGAGCCTTAGCGGCGAACGGTGATAGCTTCAGCATTCGCCGGTTCGACGTGCACCAGCACATCCGCGATGCGCGGCTCCGTCGCCCGAATTGCACTCTTCACGTCGTGAGCGATATCGTGGCCGGCTGTGACTGAAATCTCACCGTCGACTCGCAAGTGGAGATCGACATAAAAACGCAGCCCCATTTTGCGAACGAGCGTTTTTTCTATTTCTACAACGCCTGGCACTTGCGCTGCCGCCGCGCGGATTTTCTCATTCAGATCTCCGCGTGGCGCAGTGTCCATGATCTCATGAAGCGCTGGCGAGAGTAACCGGTAGCCGTTGAACGCGATCAGGCCGCACGCGAGGAGCGCCGCCCAGTCGTCTGCCGGTTCCCACCCTTCCCCGCCGACGAGCGCGATCGAGATTCCGATAAAGGCGGCGATCGAAGTGAGGGCGTCCGAGCGATGATGCCAGGCGTCCGTTTGTACTGCGGTGCTCTCCACGTCGCGCCCTATCCGGATCACGGAGCGATAAAGAATTTCTTTCACCAACACCACGACGATCAAAACAACAAGAGTCCACGGTGCGGGCGCATGATGAGGGACCAAGATTTCGCGCACGCTTTGCACCGCCAGCCCACCGGCCGCAATAATGACTCCCACGGCAACCACGATTGCGGCTATCGGT
>JACDHZ010000131.1 GCA_013820755.1 Chthoniobacterales bacterium | reverse complement strand
TGTTCCGCTTCGTCGATGTTCTCGCCTCGCTAAAGAAGCCGCACGATATCGTCCAGCACCTCGACGAATACTTCGCCGAGATGCAGAACGGCTTTACGCCGTTCCTGCAGACGGGCATTCGTGTAGCAAAGGTTTTCCCCTGGCTGACCGCGCCGATCCTGCGCTGGAACGTCTCAGGCATGGCGCGCCAGTTCATTTCTGGACGCAATCCCGAAGACGCAATGAAGACGCTGCGAAACGGTCGGAAGAACCACATCGGTTTCACGGTCGACTTATTGGGGGAGGCCGTCGTCAGCGAACAGGAAGCGGACGAATACGGAGCCCGTTGTCTCGAACTGCTCGAAGGGCTTGCTGCGCAGACGACAGGTTGGACTGATCCGCTCGGAAGGAACGCCGAGCTGTTCCCGGTGGTCAACTTGTCGGTGAAAATCTCCGCATTGTATTCGCAGATGAACCCGGCGGATCCGGCGGACGCGATCGCTCATCTCGCGCCGAAGCTGCGGCCGATCCTGGTGCGTGCGAAGGACCTCGGCGCCTTCGTCAACTTCGACATGGAAAGCTACGCGCATAAGAATTCGACGCTCGACTTGTTTAAAGCACTCTTCACAGAGGGCGAGTTCAAGAGCTGGCCGCACGCCGGCATCGTTGTGCAGGCGTATCTCCGGGACGCCGAGCGTGACCTTCGCGAGCTCATCGGCTGGGCGCGCCAGCGTGGCACGCGTTTTACCGTGCGCCTCGTGAAAGGCGCATACTGGGATTACGAGCGCATCAAGTCAGCTCAGAACGGCTGGTCCGTCCCGGTGTGGCAGCAGAAGCCGGAGAGCGACGCGAATTTCGAAACCTGCACACGCGTGCTGCTCGAGAACGAAGACATCGTCACGGCAGCATTCGGCTCGCACAACGTTCGAAGCATCGCCTATGCGCAGGCGCTTGCCGAAGAGATGGGGATCGACAAGAGCCGTTTCGAATTTCAGCTGCTCTACGGAATGGCAGGACCAATCAAGCGCGCGCTCGTGGAGATGGGTTATCGCGTGCGCGAATATTCGCCTGTCGGCGAGCTCTTGCCAGGAATGGCGTATCTGGTCAGGCGCCTGCTCGAGAACACGTCCAATGAAGGCTTTCTCCGGGCAAAATTCTCCGACAATGCTTCCGCCACACAGCTCCTGCGCGACCCGAATTCGCTGATCGCCAAGCGTACACCGCAGATATCGACAGTGGGTCCGGATTGGAAACGCGACGGCCGTGCAATCGAGCCGGATGGTTCGGTCGGGGAGCACAGCCACCACGGGCAATCGCGCGAGACGCCACCGGGGGACAGCTACGAGAACGCACCTTTGGTGAACTTCGTGCACCCAGAGGCGCAGGAGAAGATGGCGGCTGCGCTGCGCGACATGCGGACGCGATTCGGAAAGCAATACCCGCTCGTGATCAACAACGAGCATGTCACCACTGGAAAGTGGATGGCATCATTGAATCCAACCAAGCCAACGGAGATCGTCGGCTCCGTTGCCGAAGCAGGAATTCCGCAAGCGGAGCAGGCTGTGAAGGCTGCGGGCGATGCATTCAAGCACTGGTGCCGCGTGAGCATTGAGCACCGCGCGCAGCTGCTCGAGCGTGTCGCTGAAATCATGGATCGGCGCCGCTTCGAGCTCTCGGCGCTCGAGGTTTACGAAGTCGGAAAACCATGGGCCGAGGCCGATGGGGATATCCGCGAGGCGATCGATTTCCTTCTCTTCTACGCGCAGCAAATGCGCATCATCGGACGACCGAAGCTTACGCAACACGTACTCGGTGAAGAGAGCTATCAGCACTACTGGCCACGCGGCGTCGCGCTGGTGGTGGCGCCTTGGAATTTCCCGATCGCGATTCTCACCGGAATGGTCTCCGCCGCGATCGTGACCGGGAACACCGTCATCATGAAACCGGCGGAGCCATCATCAGTGACCGGTGCGCTGCTGATGGAGATGTTTCTGGAAGCCGGTGTGCCGCCGGGCGTTTTGAATTACCTTTCGGGTCACGGCTCCGTGATCGGGCAGCACCTTGTAGATCATCCCGAGGTGGTAATGATCGCGTTCACCGGCTCCCGCGAAGTCGGCCTCCGAATCTGGGAATCAGCGGGGAAAACGCGGCCGGGCCAACGCGAGGTCAAGCGCGTCGTATGCGAGATGGGCGGCAAAAATGCGGTGATCGTCGACTCCGATGCCGATCTCGATGAAACGATTGTCGACACCGTTTACTCCGCCTTCGGTTATCAAGGCCAGAAGTGCTCTGCGTGTTCGCGTTTGATCGTGCTCGAGGAAAACTACGATCGCGTTGTCGAGCGCTTGATCGCCGCGACCGCCAGCTTGCGGACCGGCAACCCGGAAGCGCCGGGGATCACCGTCGGGCCTGTCATCGACGAGAAGGCTTACAAGCGTATCCAGGAACGGATCGCGCATGGCCTCACCGAAGCGACGCTGGCATATCAGGCGAAGGACATTCCAAAAGACGGTTACTTCATTCCGCCGACCATCTTTACCGATGTCCGCCCGGAGTCACGCCTCGGGCAGGAAGAGATTTTCGGTCCGGTCTTGAGCGTCATCAAAGTGAGAGACCTCGACGAAGCCATTGCCGTCGCGAACGGCACGAAGTATGCGCTTACCGGCGGATTCTTCTCGCGCAGCCCGGCCAATATCGAGCGTGTCAAAGCGGAACTCGAATCGGGCAATGTTTACATTAACCGCTCCTGCACCGGCGCCGTCGTCGGACGTCATCCGTTTGGCGGATTCAAGATGAGCGGCGGCGGTACGAAAGCGGGCGGGCCCGATTACCTGCTGAACTTTATCGTTCCTCGCGCAGTCACTGAAAACATCATGCGCCACGGGTTCGCGCCGGACACCACACCGAAATATCGAAATGAGTTCGTCGGTAGCTGGACGAAACCGCCGATGGCGGTGAGCTCGAATGGCGCTCACGGACCTGCGCCGGCGCGATCCTAGCGCCGGTAGTGAGCTCCGCGTCGCTCGCATTGGTTTGCAGCCGTCAATTGATTGGTGCGCGCCTTGCCGGTAGCGCATGATGGCGCATGCTTTACGTGATCGGAACGCCGATCGGGAATCTCAATGACATCACGTTGCGCGCTCTGGAGGCGCTGAAGGGGGCGGACGTCATTGCAGCAGAAGACACCCGGCACTCTGGAAATCTCCTGCGGCATTTCGAAATCCGGAAGCCGCTCGTCAGTTATCATCAGCACAACGAAGCGATGCGAACGCAGGAGCTTTCGGAACGCCTTTCCGCCGGGGAAAATGTCGCGCTGATCACCGATGCAGGCATGCCGGGGTTGTCAGACCCTGGCGCCCGACTCATCCGCGCATGCATCCAGAAGGGCCTCGACTATACGATCATTCCAGGCGTGTCGGCGATCCTGACCGCATTGGTGGGATCGGGGTTCGCGCTTGATCGTTTTTGCTTCCACGGTTTCCTGCCGGTGAAGAGCGGCGGGCGCGAGCGCGAGTTGCGCGCGGCAGCAGAATGCGCAGAGACGTCTGTGTTCTTCGAATCCCCACACCGCATCAGCAAGACGCTCGCTGCTTGTGCGGAGATCATGGCTGAGCGACAACTCTGCGTCGCGCGGGAGCTAACGAAGAAATTTGAGGAATTCCGGCGCGGCACGGCCGCGGAGTTGCTCGCGCACTACGCGGCTCATCCGGCAAAGGGCGAGATCACGCTCGTTATTAGCGGGACAGCGCGCTGAGAAGCTTCCGAGCCCGATTTGCACTTGTCAAAGCTGCTGCTGCGTGTGACTTTTCGCCTCTTTTCCCAAGGAGCAAGCATGGCTTTCGCAATCATTAGAACCGGCGGCAGACAACACCGCGTCGCTGAAGGCGACATCGTCGACGTAGATTTCCTCGACGCTGAAGTCGGCAAGGAAGGCGTGTTCGCCGATGTGCTTTTCGTCGGCGACGGAGACAACATCACGCATGGCAGCCCTCTCATTGAGGGTGCGACCGTCGTTGGCGAAGTGATGGAGCAACGGAAAGACAAGAAGGTGATTGCCTTCAAGTATCGGCGCCGCAAAGGGTATCACCGAACCGTCGGCCATCGAAGGAAACTAACTCGGGTGCGAATCACCGGGATCAATCTCGACTCGTCATCGAAGAAGTAACTCTTCCACTCTCATGGCTCATAAAAAAGGACAGGGCAGCGTCAAGAACGGCCGGGATAGCGTCAGCAAGCGCCTTGGCGTGAAGAAGTTCGGCAGCGAATCGGTCGTTGCAGGCAATATCATTATCCGGCAGCGTGGCACGAAGTTTCAGCCAGGTAAGAACGTCGGCTTAGGCCGCGACTACACCATTTTCGCGCTTGTCGATGGACGCGTTAAGTTCGACCGCGCAGGCCGTCGCGTGAACGTGGAGCCGCTCGCCACCGCGACGGGCTGACACGTGACTTAGCCGCGGGCGCCGTATTCTCCGGGGCCGAAACGCCTCGCGTCGCGACGCGGTGCGCAGATCGAACTTCTGTGCGACGGCAAACGACTTGCTTATAGAGCTATCAAATGAAGTACAAGACCTACCTTCTCTTTGGTCCGCCCGGCAGCGGCAAAGGCACCCAGGGGAAGACTCTCGGCACGATCCCCCGGTTTTTCCATTGCGCATGCGGCGATGTGTTCCGCTCGATCGATACGCGCACCAAGGTAGGCCGCGCCTTTCTGGATTACTCCAGCAAAGGGCAGCTGGTTCCCGACGAGATTACGGTGGAGCTCTGGAAGGCGGCAATCGATGCGGCAGTAGATAGCCACAACTTCAAGCCAGACATCGACACCCTCGTGCTAGATGGAATTCCTCGGAACGTCGGCCAGGCAGAAATCATGGATGAGTTGATCAACGTTGAGAAGGTGTTCCATCTCTCCTGCCCCGATCGTGCCGCGCTGTATTCACGCCTCAAGAAACGCGCCTTGAAGGACAACCGGCTCGACGACGCGAACGAAGATGTCATCACCCGGCGTCTCGCGACGTACGAGAACGAATCGAAGCCGGTGCTCGGTTACTATGGTGCTGAACGCGTCACGTGCATTGACGCAACGGAACCGCCGGCCAAGGTCTTGCTGCATATACTTGAAAAAGTAAACGACGGCGCGATGGCTCCTTATGAGTCAGCAACAATTTGAGAATTTCACTGCCTCGAGTCTTTATTGCGACAAATGCAAGGCAGCGATGCCTGTTCGCGAGCGGCTTCTCCTCGTTCTGCCTGACAAGGAGGTTTACGATTATCTCTGCACCGGGTGCGCTTCCTCCGTCGGACAGCGTGAAATCACGGCGGGCGAGAAATTAATGGCGCAAAGCATGGCAGCGCGGCGTCCTCGCCGCCCCGCGCAGGTGCCGCGCCTGCACGTTTAATGCGCAAATGCGCGTCGTGTTCATCGGCACCGGCGACATCGGCTTGCCGGTGCTCCGGTCGTTGCTTGAATCGGAGGCGCACGAATTAACCGGCGTCGTCACGCGGCCGGATCGGCCGGTCGGTCGCCACCAATGCATCCAGCCGCCGCCGGTCAAAGCTGCTGTCGCTGGCTCGGTCGTGCCAGTGCTTCAACCCGAGCGGATCAAGCACGATGACGCTGTCCGCCAGATCCAGGCGCTTGCGCCCGATGTCATTGTCGTAATGGCATACGGCCAGATCCTGCCGCGCGCGGTGCTGGACATACCGCGAATCGCTTGCGTGAACCTGCATGCTTCTTTGCTGCCGCGGCATCGCGGTGCTGCGCCAATCCAAGCGGCAATTGCAGCCGGCGACCGCGAGAGCGGCATCACTGTGATGCACATGGATGAAGGCCTCGACACCGGCGACATCATACTCAAATCGACACTACCAATCGCTCCAGACGAGACGGGAGGCTCGCTCCATGATCGATTGGCAAAGGTGGCTCCGGACACCCTTGAAGAAGCATTAAGATTGCTCGCGGGCGGTCGGGCACCGCGCGTTGCGCAGGATAATGCTTTGGCGACGTATGCACCGAAGCTTGATCGCCACAATGGTCTTATTGAATGGCGGCAGCCTTGTGACGTAATCGAGCGTACGATTCGCGCTTTCGACCCGTGGCCGGGCGCATACGCGGTCCTGCGTGACTCTACTGGCCTTGAACGCAAGCTCAAGATCTTCCGAGGGCGAGTCATCATCGAGGCTAAGCTTGCTGCGGGCGCGCTGCTTGCATCGAGCAGCGCTGGGCTGCTCGTCGGCACCGTTGATGGCGCGTTGTCGTTGACGGATGTGCAACTCGAAGGCAAAAAGCGAATGCCTGCCCGTGATTTGCTCCGCGGCAGCACATGGCTGGAGAACGCCGTTGTCGTCGCCGACCGCGCGTAGCCCGATCCGCGCCGATGCATTTTCCTTCCAAAGGTTGCGCCGTTCTGGTTGATCTTTCCGGCCATGGAAAGCGACTCTGCCGCGCCGATTTACAAGCGTATTGTCATCAAACTTAGCGGCGAAGCCTTGCGAGAAGCCGGCGCGCGGGAAAATATCTCACCTCAAATCGTCCGCGAGCTCGCTGCCCGTATCAAAGAAATCCACGATCTCGGCGTCCAGACCTCTGTCGTTATTGGTGGTGGTAACATCTGGCGCGGCCTCTCGGCTCAACATCGCGGAATGGACCGGACAACTGCCGATTACATGGGGATGCTCGCGACTGTTATTAACGGATTGGCATTGAAAGGTGCGCTTGAGGAAGCCGGCGTGCAGACGCGCGTTCAAACCGCAATCGAGATGCAGAACGTGGCGGAGCCATTCATCCTGGGCCGCGCAATTCGACATCTCGAACTCAACCGCGTCGTCATCTTCGTCGCGGGCACCGGAAATCCGTATTTCTCAACCGACACGACAGCAGCGCTGCGCGCGAGTGAGATTCGCGCCGATGTGATTCTGAAGGCGACAAAGGTCGACGGCATCTACGATTCCGATCCGAAAAAGAACCCTGAGGCGAAGCGGTTCGACCGGATCAGCTACAGCGATGCACTCACCAAGAGGCTGCAGGTGATGGACTCCACGGCGTTCAGCCTGTGCATGGATAACAAGATCCCGATCATCGTTTTCGACATGAACACAACCAACTTCCGGGACGTGGTGCTCGGGAAGAATGTCGGAACCACAGTAGCGGAGTGACGTCGATTGGGCGTTGCTGACTGGCCGCTGCTGATTGAAATTCCCGCTGCATGAGCGCTGAAGAAGTCCTGTTCGACGCCGAAGAGACGATGGAGAAGAGCGTTGATTACATGATCCATGAATTCTCCGCGGTCCGGACTGGAAAGGCTTCGCCCGCGCTGGTGGAGAATGTCGACGTCGAAGCGTACGGCTCAGCGATGAAGCTGAAGCAGTTGGCGTTGATCACTACGCCGGAGCCGCGGCTGCTGGTGGTTCAGCCGTTTGACGCTTCGACCGTCAAAGACATTGAGAAGGCGCTGAAGGAGTCGAAAATCGGAATCACGCCGCTCGTTGACGGAAAGCTCATCCGGCTACCTGTCCCTGAGTTGTCGGAGGAGCGACGCAGGGATCTGGTGAAGTCGCTGAAGCAAATGGCCGAAGAAGCGCGCGTTCGTGTGCGTGCAAATCGGCGCAGCGCCATTGATGAGGCGAAAAAATTGCAGAAATCCGGCGAACTGACGGAAGACGGACTGCGCGATCTCGAAACAGAAGTGCAGAAGCTGACGGATCGTTTCGTGAAATCGATCGACGATCATTTCGACCGCAAGGAAGCCGAAGTGATGAAGGTCTGATCCGGCCAGGGAGCTCGCTCGGAGCGGTGACGATCTACCGCCTACAGGCGCACCAGATCCAGCAGGAACTGACACCATAGATAAATCATCCCGCGCCACGAATACTTTACCTCTTCTTCGTTCGCGGGCGTGAGCACACCTTTCGCGATGTTGTGCTTAATTTGCTCCCGTAGATCGTTTTCAATCTCAGCCTGAATCTGGTCGTCATCCATCGAATCTATCAGGCTCGTCTGCACCTGATTGAGCCGGAGGTATTCCTTGTGACTCTGGTAAAGTTGCCAAAAGGACTGGTCCGGCCGCTGCCGATTAATTCGAAACTGCGGGGTTAGCTTTAAGCCGTACGACAGCGGGTAATTCCATGTCGTCCAGATGATGCCATCG
>JACDHZ010000130.1 GCA_013820755.1 Chthoniobacterales bacterium | reverse complement strand
GGGGAGCGATCTCTGCATCCCATTCAGTCGCTGAGTTGGATTTGGAGAGCATCCAGATAAACCGAAATCGGGTCGTGTCGGCAGGCTTCGCGAGTTGCGGCGGGGTCTGCGGCTCGCATGTACTCAGCGAAGGCGCCGCTCACCGACTGTGATTGCGTTGCTTCAAACCAATTCATGTAGTCATCAATCGAAATCATGAGACGCGTGATTTGCTCGCGATCGCCTCTGATGCGGGCGAGGCGCTCCGACAATTTGTTTGTCTTCTTGCGCCTCAGAAGTGCGACGACGCGTTGGTATTCCGAGATAATTGGAGCGTACAGCGGATTCGCGCGTCCGGAGAACACGAGCAGACGCTGCTGGAGCATTTGCAATGATCGAGGCGCGGCTGCCGAGCCGATGAACTTCGGGAACTCGTCGAGCATGTAGGTGTTGGCGTCATCACCCGCCTTACCGAGTTCGAGTGGGAGCAATTCTATCAGCGCGCGTTCGGTATGTTCGCAGCTGAGCATCCCATATCCTTCGTGCGACAGCGCAGCGAGCGCGCGAGCCCAGCTTTGCTGAACAAGTTCAAGTTTACCGCCGAGTTCCGGAAAGTGATCCTGCAGATCGCCTGCGGGGTCACTGGAAGCCTGTGGCAGCTTCCGAATAAACCGAACGAGCCGACCGCGCCCATCGGGGAGGCTGGCCAACATAGAGACCAGACCACCAGCCTGCGCGGAGTAAACGGTGCGGGAAGGCGACTCGAGCAGCGCTGATTGTTTGTGCAAGAACTCGCCCAAGTTTAACGATTTGCTCGCCTCGGCCAGAGTAGCCTGACTGATGGCGTCTGGCGACGAATCCCCGCTCGATGCCAGCGTGAGCATGCCGTCGACAAGCCAGTCAGGCGGCTGCCCGTATACCGTGCCGGCGGGAGTCTCCGGCGCATCCCGGTACATCATTTCCAACAGGAGTACACGCAGCAATTCTCGCTGGATCGCGCCACGTTTCGCGTCTGCGTCGAACGTTAATTCCAGCTGCAGCTTTAGTCCGAACCCGGTCTGGCTGAAGTTCAGTCGCGCTGGTGGCGCGTCGGGGAGATTCGCCGCTCGGCGTTGTACAGCCACGACAATGGGCGTCTTCCACTCATCCCGGTTTTGTAGCGTCGTCAGCAGGCTTGCCTTTGTTCGTTCGCCGAGATCGCAAATGCCCGCGCGCAGGCCGCGGTCCGAACCGTAGACGATGAACTGGCGCGAGTTGCTCACGCTCCGTTCGAATGGGGCGGCAGATGCCGAGACGATGGAGACCAGAGCCGCAGCGCCGGTGATGAGAAATGAACGAAGAAAGCGTCGCGCGACCAAGCGAGGGAGGATACCTTCAGCAACACGTGTCAGACCAGCAGAAAGGAATGCACGCTGACCGGCGCAACCATTTGGCCGTTCCGGTGTCTAATCTCTAGAAAGAACACTACATGAATTCAAAAGCTCTAATTGTGGCGAGCGGCGTTGCTTTAGCGGCACTCATTGTCCCAGCGTCAGCGATGGCGCAAGGTCGCGCGGGTGGAGCAGCACATGCTCGCATGTCTGGCATTTCATCTCAGCGCCCGATGGCGCCGACCGCAACGTCGGGCAGAACGCCGATTAACAATTCACGTCAATACGCTGGACGCGACGACGGTGCGCGCCACCGGGACGGCGACTGGCGGAATAATCACCGCCGTCCGCGCTACGTGAACAACTATTATTTCGGAGGGTATCCGTACTACGGATCATCGTTCGGCTTTGGTTATGGTTACGGCGGCTACGGCTATCCATACTACGGCTATGGGTACGGTTACGGCTATCCATATGTTGGTGTGTCGGCCTCGTTTTCCGGCGGCTATCGCCCTTACTATGCGGGCACGACTTCCCAAGGCGGCGGCGGCTCAGTAGTATCGCAGGTGCAGCAACGCCTCGCGCAGGCCGGATACTATCGCGGCTCTATTGATGGTGTGATTGGCGACCGCACGCGCAGTGCGATCCGGGCCTACGAACGCGCGAGCGGACTACCAGTTGACGGGCGGATTGATCAGAACTTGTTATCGCGGCTGAGAATCTCGTAACGGAGTGAACAACGAGAGCGGGTGCGCGGGTAAAGCCGCCACCCGCTTTTTCGTGTCAAGGCTGCTTCTGCGTAAAGAGGACGGTTTGCGGGTGCAGTTCCATCGCTCCAAGCTTCGCTATTGATTTGCGTTCGCGGTCGAGAGCACTGAGCACGTTCCCAAAGAATAGCGGCCCCGCCAACTTCATCAACGCCGGGTGCAGCGGCAATCGGCCGATGCTCCCGCCGCGCGGACTAATCGAGATTGCGCCGTTCTGCAGGGCTGCAGCGTACAATCCGGTCGTAAACACCGAGTAGCCCACCAGCGATCGTTCGACGGTGAGATCACACAATCCTTCGTGCAGCTCGACCACCGCGCGCTCGAACTGCAGCCACTTGCTTAGCGCCGCGTGTTTGCTCTTCAACGTGTAGTTGAGGTATGCGTTCACCTCTGCGGTGGTGTAACGCAGTTGCGCCGCGCGCGAATCAGTTGCCGCATTCTCCAAATCAAGGCCGATCTGACGCGGAAGCATTTGCGAATTCTGAGGTTCCGGGACATCTACCGGCCGGATCATTTGAATCACAAACGCCGCGATCATCGCGCCGAGGACAATCTTTGTAATCTGGACGGAGCGCTGCCGCAGCTTTGCACCCCGGGCGTCGAACATCGCTTTAACGCGCCGGTGAATCGCCGCAGGATCTTCTGCGGTCGGTCCCGCTTTCGCTAGTACGGAGCGATCGAGACGCGCACCGCACTCGTGGCAATAAATGCGCTCCGGCTCGTTTTCGTGCCGGCACTCAGGGCAGACTAGCTTGGTCATTCGGCCGCTGGTTTCTTCGGCTTGGGAGGCTGGCTCTCGGCTGGCTTGGGTGTTGGTACAGACGGTGTTTCTGAACTGCCGCTGCTTTCCTTTGCTGTGCCGGGTTTTTCACCCGCAGCAGACGGCGGCGCATCCTTCTTCGCCGCTTCCTTATAGGAGTTGCTACGGTAGTCGGTGATGTAAAATCCTGAGCCTTTGAAGATTAACCCGGCACCTGTCCCAAGCAGCCGCTTCACCTTGCCCTGTCCCCAGTTTTCCTGCTGACACTTCTCTTGCGGACACTGGGTAAAAGCCTGGTCGCGCATCGACTGGAATGCTTCAAAATTCTTGCCGCACTTTTCGCAGAAATAATCGTATGTCGGCATAAATCACCAGTCACGCTGCAGTTGGCTGGCAAGTTCCGTCAACAGAAGCAGAATTCAAGCCGGCGCGACGACCGCAAAACCGGGCGACTAGCAAGCGGCATCATAACTGCTCTGGTTGACTTAACGCGTGCTGAGCGTTACTAGCATCGTTCCGAAAATTCATAGATATGTCGCGACAATTCTCCCGCCTGACGAACGCCTTGATGTACACGGCTGCAGTCTTCGTCCTGGCCTCGTGCGACGACGATCCGAGCATGGCGGGCACTCAATACCTCGGCGGCGTTTATGGGCCTGGTTTCGTAGCATCCTCAGCACCTTCAGACACTGTTTCGTATTGGGACGGCGACGGGGTCTCCGGCAAACCTTCCATTAAGATCCGGCTGAGCGAGCAGCGCGCCTATTTTTACAAGGGTGGCGAACTCGTTGGAGTATCGCAGCTTTCTACCGGCCGCGAAGGTCTCGATACGCCGAGCGGTACGTTTAAGATCGTTCAGAAAGATCGTGACCATGTTTCCAGCAAATACGGCGACTATGTAGACGAGGTGGACAACGTCGTCGTGCCCAACATCGACGGGACAAAAGACCCGAAACCACCTGGTACTCGGTACAAGGGCGCGCCGATGCCATATTTCATGCGGGTTGTCGGGGGCGTCGGGATGCATGCCGGATACCTCCCCGGATATCCTGCATCGCACGGTTGTATCCGAATGCCGGAGTTCATGGCTGAAAACTTTTTTCAAAACGTGACCGAAGGCACGCCGGTCACGATCACGCAGTAGCAGCACCTAACAAGAGCACGGCTGCTCCCGGCTTGCACTCGGCGATGGCACGCGACATGATCGTTACTTCACTCCGAAGCAATGATCATCATCGCGCAGCCAGACGCCACGGAAGAGCAGATCGAGAAGATCGTGGCAAAGGTGGAGGAGTTCGGCCTCGAGGCACAGATTACTCGCGGTGAATCCCGCGTGATTGTAGGCGTCAGCGGGCCCGAGAAGCTGCTGCATGAGAACCCACTCGCCTCCCTCGCTGGGGTCGAAGCTGTGCTTCCTGCAGCAGCCCCGTACAATCTTGCAGCCTTCGCGAGACGTGGTGCCGCCTCGACAGTTGATATTTGCGGCGTCAGCATCGGGGGTAACGCCGCAGTCGCTCTGATCTGCGGCCCCTGCTCAGTCGAAAGCCGTGAGCAGATGCTCTCCACGGCGCGCCTGGTGAAGGATTGTGGCGCGCGAATCTTGCGTGGCGGCGCCTTTAAACCCAGGACCTCACCATACAGCTTTCAGGGTCTGCGTGAGGATGGCCTCCGCTTCCTTGCCGAGGCGCGCAACGAAACAGGGCTCCCCGTCATAACCGAGATCATGGACGCGCGCGATCTCCCTGTTCTCGAACGTTACGCCGATTGCCTTCAGATCGGAGCGCGCAACATGCACAACTTTTCACTTCTAAAGGAGGTCGGCCGTAGTCACCTGCCTGTGCTGTTAAAGCGCGGCTTCAGCGCGACTATCAACGAGCTGATCCTGAGTGCGGAGTACATCCTGAGTGGTGGAAACATGAACGTCCTGCTTTGCGAGCGCGGCATTCGCACGTTTGAAACTTCGACGCGTTTTACGTTGGACCTTAGTGCAGTGCCGATTCTGAAGGCCAAGACGCACCTACCGGTCATCGTTGACCCTGCACATGGCGTCGGCGTGCGTGAGTTTGTCCCGCAGATGTCGCTGGCTGCGGTGGCTGCAGGCGCCGACGCCGTCATGCTAGAGCTGCACGAATTTCCCAGCCTCGCGATGTGTGATGGCGAACAAGCGCTGAGCGCCGCAACGCTGGCGAAGCTAGTACCTCGGTTGCGCGCCGTGGCAAACGCTATTGGCCGCGACTTATAGCGATCACAAGCATCGAGTTCGCTACCCGGGGGAGTAAACAATGCGCGCCCAGGAGGACTCGAACCTCCGACCGACGGATTAGAAATCCGTTGCTCTATCCGGCTGAGCTATGGGCGCTTTCCTGCGATCAAGTTCCTCTGAATGGCGATTGTTGTAGCCATTTCTACTGTCGTTTTCACGCACCAACAACCTAGGAAACTACTGGCGAATTTGTAGATGCCGAGAGGCAACGATTGGAGCCTTTGCCTGCGCGTTGACCTCAGCGGCGCAGAATTGCTACTGCGGGCCCGACTGTTCGATGCCTTGAAGCCGTGGACCAAACCGGGCGCCGATTTTCTCCGCTGAATCAAAGAGCAGCACGTAAAACGCGACGACGGCGATCGCCGCCGCGGCGATACTGGCCAAGTGGTGCGTCCGCATCCGCTCGAGCTTTGGCATGAACGCGATGCAGCCGAAAGCGCTCAACAGAACAATGACAGCGTCGAAGCTCCCGCGCTGCCAGTAGCTGCCCCCGAGGTGGAACCACATGCCGAACTCGTCGAAAGTCAGCGCCATGCCGACGGCGTACAGCAGCGCGCAGAGTTTACGCAATCGCAAGGAGGGTTGGGTAAGGAATACGAGAAGTGCCCCCACCCCGGAGAGCAAAAAGATCCCGTAGTTCAAATGATGCACGTGCGTCCCGCGGGTGTGCAGGAACATGTCTGGAATACGACGGGTCATGATGAGAATAACGAGCACGCGAGCGCCAATAAACGTGAGCAGGAATGCAAGGAAGACCTGTCGCGCGAGTTCGCGCACCTCAGTCATTTCACCCCTGGTGTTATTCATAAGCGGGTCTGCCACCACTGAATCTGTTCTGAGTTGTGACGAATCGGCCGCCCAACTTCATCGTGGCTCTACAGGCGACGATTCTTAGGTTAGCGCCGGTTCCGTCAAGCTTAATGGGCACGCAGATTCCATGCAGTGTTGCTCGCGGACTTGCGTCACGCGGTGGAATCGCAGGAGACTGGCGAGCGAGTTCGTAACTCCGTGTTGCTGCGCGTTTTCGACAATCGGCATTGCCGCGTACCCTCCAGATTTGTTTGCCCATCGCAGCGGCCGTTGCATAGGCTCCTCAGCCATATGCCCGCGGCCACGGAATCTGCTGCAACGAGTAACGGAGCCTTTGCCCGATCCTTACGGTCGGAATACCCGCTGATCATTGGACTCGGGAGTGCTGCCATTTTCTTCTGGAATGGAAGCTGGGTTACAGAGAATGCGGGGCGCCCCGCTGTGCTGGCTGTGACGTTTTTCTGGCTGTTCGGCACCGTGCTCTGGTCGGCGGTTTCGGTCGTGCGGCATGCCGACCATCTCGCAATCAGGTGCGGCGAGCCTTACGGAACACTGATTCTCACGCTTTCGGCTATCAGTATTGAAGTAGTGATGATTTCGGCGGCGATGTTACATGGCGCGAATAACCCGACACTCGCGCGAGATATGATGTTCGCCGTCATCATGATCGCGCTGAATGGCCTGGTCGGATTGTCCCTGCTCCTGGGTGGACTGCGACACCGCGAGCAACACTACAATTTGCAAGGCACTAGCGCTTACCTCAATGCGATTATGACCCTCGCGGTGCTTGGCCTGGTTTTACCAAACTTCACTACTTCGATGTCGGGCCCGAACTTATCCACCGTACAGGAAACCTTCCTCGTCATAACCTCACTGGGATTATACGCGATCTTTCTGCTCATCCAGACGAAGCGCCACAGTGCGTACTTCCAGCAATCGGACACAAGCCCCACCCCAGCTGATGATCACCATCATACCGCTTCGATGCACTCCACCGGTTATCACGTGGTGATGCTCTTCCTGTATCTCATAGCTGTAGTGATGCTGGCCGAGAAGTTCGCTATCCCGCTAGACAATGCCATCGAGCGATTCGGGATGCCTCAAGCGTTCGCTGGCGCGATCGTTGCTGCGCTGGTGCTCGCCCCGGAAGCATTGGGCGGTATCTACGCCGCCATGCGAAATCAGTTGCAACGGTCAGTGAACATTTTGCAGGGGTCGGTACTTGCATCGATCGGGCTCACTATCCCCGCGGTGTTAACGATTGGAATGGTGACACATCGCCCGGTTAGCCTCGGGATAGAGGGAGGTAATCTCCCGCTTCTGCTGCTGACTCTCGCGGTAAGCATCGTCACTTTTACAAGCGGGAAAACCAGTGTGTTGCAGGGATGCATTCATCTACTGCTCTTCGCAGTGTTTTTGCTGCTGATCTTCTCTCCATGAATTTTTAGTAACGATCAATTCTGCCGCGTGCGGTGGTGCGCTCCATCTAGCAGACCGGTGCGTAACTCCCCGCTGGCGCTGGTGCTCTGTTCACGCTGCTGTCGTTCCGCGCAGGAGCTCCGCCCCTAGCCAGCGGCGCGCTTCCCGGTAGGCTGCAGGCATGTTCAGATCCCACTGGAGCCACGTGGGATCGCACTGTATTCGGTGCGTTTCGCCGGAGTGGGCGTTAAGAAATCCGCGCAGGCCGGCGGGCACCACGACCGGATGGCTCCGGTGAGCGGCAAGGAAGGTTGTGAGAAGCTGCGGGCCGGCAGCTGCGTACAACGCTGGCGGGGGACTATCAACGGTCGTCACTAGGATGTGCGCTGCTCACGAATCTCCCCAGCCCATGATCTCCCCGTCCTTGACGATGACAACCGCGAGCGGTCCGCCCATCCCTTGTCGACGGTACTGATGGCGAGCCAAGTCGCCTCGCGAAGTCCAATTCTCTTAAACTCCAAGGCGCTCAACTGCCAGGACGAGAAATCGTCCAGGTGCTGGGCTGAGCGTTATACGAGTAGGTTCAATACTGAACTTTGTCGGGCTTAGCTTTGTATTCTTTCCACACGACCACGGCCTCTTCGCGAAGCATTTGCGTGAGTTTGATGGAACGCTGCTCCTTGGGAAGGGCGAGCTGCTCGTAGATCGGGCGGTCATCGAAATTGCCGTATTCAAACGCATCCTCGACCGTAGCGGCGTAGAAG
>JACDHZ010000286.1 GCA_013820755.1 Chthoniobacterales bacterium | reverse complement strand
ATCCCCCTCCGGCAGGTAGGTGAGCAGCGACGAAACGAGGAACACCGTCAGGATGTTCCGCATCCCGTAGAAGCTGAAGCGCTCGCAACCTTCGTTGCCGATGATGTAGCGGATCTGGCCAGGAATCCGCGCCTGCGGGTCCGGCACCATCGCCGCCGCCGCAGGAACGTGGTTCATCGACGTTTCCTTCATGGTGGCGAGCGTCGAGAAAACGAACGGGCGGCGCAATCGCAAACACCATCAATCCGTCGTCCAGCGCGCTGCCGATACTACCTCCTTGTCAGTTGGCGCCACCCACTACACCTAATGGTTCATTATGCACTTGCCTGCGGATTAAAAGGCGCGACCGCTGTAGCCACAGCGCTGCGTCCCCGTGTTTCCCAGGACCTTACTCGACAAATTTCTTCAGCCGGGCTAGCGCCTGGTCCCACTGGCTCGCGACCCGGCTCAGATAATCGCGTGCCTCTTCGAGCGGTCGGGCGTCGAGCTCGAAGAGACATTCGCGCCCCGCGGTTTCGCGGCGCACGATCCCGGCGTTCTCCAGCACGTGCAGATGTTTCGTGATCGCCTGCCGGCTGATCTCCAGCCCGTCGCCGAGGCGCGCGATGGAACAGGGGACACCGTCGCTGAGCTTCGCGAGCAGGGTAAGCCTCGTCTCGTCGCTCAAGGCGGCAAAGACGGGCGCATAACGGCGGAGCAGACGCGGGGCGACGAGCCCTTTAGCTGTTCTGCTCAGCATGGCGTTGAACGTTTTCCATCTGGTCGCTCCAGCCTTCGCTGTTCATACGGAAGGCCTCTGGAAGCCGATCGGCAGGCAGTTTGCTGAAACCGGATTCCGTCACGCTGAGCAATGTGCCATCGCCGCTCGGCTGGAGTCGGAACTCGACGCGCGTGGATGGTTCCTGCGCGTAATCGCGCTCCGCCTCCACTGCATAGGGATGCCAGCTGTAGGCGAACACGAACCGCTCCGCGTCGATCTCCTGCACGACTGCCTCCCATTTCACGTGCTCGTAGCCGGGCACGGTAATCTGCCCGTGTGAGGTTTGGCCCACGACAAACGGTCCGTCGATCTTCACCCGGAACCACTGTTCGAATTCGTGGTGGTCGGTGAGAGCGCGCCAGACGCGCGGGATGGGGGCGTTGATGTGGATTTGCTTCTCGATTCGATCTTCTTGGATTTGCAACTTCATGGTTGCATATTGCATGCTCTTCCGCCGATGTGCAACCTTTTGGTTGCGACAGGCGAGCGATCTAACCTCACTGCGTCGCCGTTGCTGCACGTTACGCAGCACGGTGGTCAAACTGAGCCCGTAGCTTGCGTCGTCATGTGCGGCTACGCTGCAGCTTTGTGCAATGAAGCTGCTCGTTGTCTGCTGCGCGATTTCCTGGCGTGCTCGGCTGTCTTTGCAGACTTCCCGACCGAGGAGACGGTGCGACGTCAACTCACGCCCGGCATGACTCCGGAGCAGGTCGTAGCGATTTTCGGGCAGCCCGGCGTCGGCACACCAGAAGGACGGCGGGAGGCCCGCATATTCAGCTACTTATGTCCGGTGGGTCGGCGCACACGCGAGATGGAAGGCTACGTCGGATTCAAAGTCTTCTTCGAGAACGATCGACTCACCGCCTGGCGCCCGATCGTGGCCAAGCCATCCTACGATCCGGACATGCATGCTCGCGAGCACCTGCTGCCTGTCGCCTGGTGGTGGGGCGCCATGTTTGTCGCGACGTTCCCTTATGCGGTCGGGAAGGTCATTCGCCGCGGCCGGTCGGAGTATGAGCGGATCCTCGAGAGCTATGCGAGCAGGCGGATCCCTACCTGGAGGTTTCCGCCGGATTTCCGCTTCATCACGAAAGACACAACATTACAGGAGATCGTCGAACGCGTCGGCCCTTGGACACGGAGATTGGAGCTGCCGGTCAACGAAGATACCGGTGCTGGCTACGGCACGATAACAACCGCTTCCGGCGTACCGGCGATCGCGACCTTCGGATACGAGCTGCCGTATCGCGCCGCGGTCATTCTGATGCCCGAGTATCCATTCGAGCCGGCGAACAGAATCCGCGCCGTCTTCTACCGGCCGCCGCAACGCGATGAAGAATGACGCCCGCCCGTTGACGGCGCGCTTGCGCGAAGAAATCTTCCTGCTCTCGACGCGAGGGCTGGTGATCTCTACGTCAGCTTGATGAGACTGCCACCGAACTTCGTAACTCTCCATCGTATTTCAAAACGCATCCGGGTAAGCTGAAGGCGTTCAAAGCCGGCCTTTCGCGAAAAGACGGCGACGGAGGAGTAGAACCTCTTGTATGATTCGACCCACGCGCAGGACGTGAAGAGATCGTCGCAACTTTGCCTCGCTCTTGATCAGGCACTGGTGTAAGGCATCGGTCGCAAACCACGCATGTCTCCTTTGCTCGTCAAGATTAGCAAAGATTTCGCTACCATCTGGACGACGATTGATCCGATCGGGAATGTGGCGCTCTTTGCCGGGTTGACCGCGTCGCTCACGCGCACGGAGCGGCGTCGCACTGCGCTGCGCGCTTCGCTCTATGCCGCCGTCATCCTGGTCGTAGCCGTGGTGGCGGGGCAGATCATTCTCGACGCCATCGGGATTCATCTGCACTCGCTCAAAGTGGCGGGCGGGATCATCCTGTTCCTGTTCGGTCTGCAGATGCTTTTCGGGCGAGCAGATGCAAACCCGGGGTCGCCCGAGGCGGGGCGCGACCTGGCAGTGTTTCCGCTGGCCGTGCCTTCCATCGCCGGACCGGGCGCGATGATGGCGGTGATCCTGCTGACGGATAACGATGTTTATACGGTGCCGCAGCAGGCCCAAACCGGCGTCGTCC
>JACDHZ010000285.1 GCA_013820755.1 Chthoniobacterales bacterium | reverse complement strand
CATCTCAACCTTCCTCGACGAACGCATTTCGCTGCGGATCGTCGTCGAATATTACGTGACGCAGGTCCCGCAGATCATCGTCATCCTCCTGCCGGTTTCGCTGTTGCTCGCTCTCCTGTTTTCCCTCGGCCGGATGTCCCGCACGAACGAAATCGTTTCGATGCTGACAGCCGGCATCAGCATTCCGCGTTTGCTCTTCCCGCTCATCGCGATGGGATTACTTACCGCAGCCATCAGTGGCGCGTTGAATTATTCCCTCGCTCCACACGCGGAATACGCGCGGAAGACTTCGCTCGACAGCGTGCGCGGCGACTCGCGCGAACGGGGCACGACGGCGCAGGTCTTTCGAAATCGCGCGGAGAACCGGACCTGGTTCATTCAGCGGTTCGCACCCGAGCAGAATGAATACACCACCGTACAGGTGCTCCAGCAGGACGAGCACGACAACATCGTCAAGAACTACATGGCGACGTCTGCCGTTTACCGTGAGGACACTCACACATGGGAGCTGCGGCTGCTGAAAGTGGTCACGTACGACACGACCGGCAACATCATCGACGAAAACTTTTCCGGTTCGCTGCTAATGCCGCAATGGACCGAAACGCCTTTCCGTCTCGCGAGCGCGAATATGCGTGCGGAATATCTCAGCGTGCCGGAACTCTACGACTATCTGCGTTTCAATTCTGATTTCCCGCAGAGCCTGCTTGCGCCGTTTTCTACCCATTTCCAATATCGGCTCGCGCTGCCGTGGACCTGCCTCGTTGTGGTATTCCTTGCCGCGCCGCTCGCAATCGGGTTTTCCCGCAAAGGCGTGCTCGCCCACGTCGCGGTCGCAATTCTGCTCGTATTCTCAATGAACTTCCTCACGCACCTGTTCCTCGCGCTTGGCGAAGGCGATCGCATCCCGCCCTGGGTCGCGGCCTGGAGTCCGAATATTCTTTTCGCAACCGTTGGCCTGGTGCTGCTGTATCTCCGCTCGAGTAATCGCGACGTGCGCAGTCTTAATCCGTTCGCCTCGCGTTTGCGCACATCATGAATCCGCTCGCGAACGAATGGCCGATCAAACACCGCGCAGACGCCTGCGCAGTGACGAATCGCGCTTTCTCCGACGGTGAACAATTTTACACGCTGCTCTTCCGCGAAGGGACGGGGTTTCGCCGCGAAGACATGAGCGAGGAAGCGTGGGCAGCGCGGAACGAAAACATCCGTCCATTCTCATTTTGGAAGACACGCTACGAGCCGCCGGCGGCCGCTCCTCCAGAACCGCTGGCGAAAGAAAGCGCCGAGGAATTGCTGCGGCGTCTACTTGCGGGAAATCGCCAGCCAAACGCCTGCTACGTCCTCGCTGCGATGCTCGAGCGGAAACGCATTCTGAAGCCGATCAAGGCAGAACGTGGCGCAGGTTTCCAACTTGCTGGTTCCACGAGCAGCGCATCTGATGTCCTTCCACCGCTCATCTACGAACACGTGAAAAGCGGCGATGTCCTGATTGTGCCCGATGTCGAGCTGCGCCTCGACGAGCTCGACAGCGTGCAGCAGGAAATCGCTACTCTCCTGAACACCGTGGAGGAGTGACAGCATGGTCCTACCATCTACTGATCACCAGTCACCGATCACCAGTCCCCCGACGCTCGCATGGTTCGGTCCGGGCAAGTTCCCGCTCTACCTCGCGCCGATGGCCGGCGTGTCCGACAAAATTTTCCGCCAGCTTTGCAAGGAACGCGGCGCCGACGTTCTCGTAACGGAATTCGTCTCAGCCGAGGGCGTTTTCCGCCGCAATGAACGCACAGGCAAATATCTCGACTTCGATGAGTGCGAGCGCCCCCTCGGCGTGCAGCTCTTCGGCGGACATGCCAAGCACATGGCCGAAGCCGCGCGTCATGTAATCGACTGGGTTCAGCCCGATTTCATCGATCTGAACTTCGGCTGCCCCGTGAACAAAGTCGTCGCCAAGAATGGCGGCTCTGCCCTGCTCAAGGATTGCCCAGCGTTAGCGGCCGTCGCCAGCGCCGTGGTTCGCGCTGCTGCCCCCGTTCCCGTCACGGCGAAAATCCGGATCGGTTGGGACGACAACTCCGTTAACGCGCCGCGCGTTGCCCGCATCCTGGAGGACCTCGGAATCGCGGCGATTGCCGTCCACGGCCGCACGCGTGCGCAAGGGTACTCCGGAACCGCTGATTGGGATGTGATCGGCCAGGTCGCTGCTGCCGTGCATGTGCCAGTGATCGGCAACGGCGATATCACCGGCGCTGCAGATGTTGCCAGAAGGCGTGTCGAAACTGGCATTGCTGGCGTGATGATCGGACGCGCTGCGATGAGTTCGCCCTGGATCTTCGAGCGAATCAAACACGAGCTCGGTACGGGCGAGTTGCTGCCGCCGCCCAAACTGATAAAACGTTGGGCGCTACTTCAACGACACTGCGAGCTCGCCGTCGAGGAATGGCAGAACGAGGAGAATGCAATGCGGTCCATGCGATCCCGTTTGATGGCCTACTCCAAGGGTTTTCCGGGCAGCAAGGCACTGCGCGAGAAGTTTCAGCATGTCACGTCGCTTGCGCAGCTTGCTCGAATTGCAACCGAACACCTTGCCTCTGAACACCGCGATGGCTGTGTTGCCCTACACCAGGCAGGCCGGTAAGCTGCCTTGTGTCGATAACCGCCGCGTCACCAGGTCCAGTTAACTTCAAGATCGGCAATGAACGGCTGATCAAGGTGACCGAGAACGCTTCGCGTAAGTTGACGTCGCTGCTCCAGAAGCAAGGCCGGCCGGAAGGCGCGTTGCGCGTGGCGGTGATCGGCGGCGGCTGTTCCGGGTTGCAATATAAAATGGACTTGGTGGATGGGCCGGCCAACCGCGACAT
>JACDHZ010000129.1 GCA_013820755.1 Chthoniobacterales bacterium | reverse complement strand
CAGCCGAACTGCTCGCCAAATTGTTAGGCGACGAAATCAAAGTGCGTTCGAAACGAAACCTCGTCCAAAGCCGCGAGTTTTCTGAAATGCTCAAGAAGACGCTCAACGCGTATCACAACCGAGCGATCGCCACGCAAGAGGTGATCGAAGAGCTAATCAAGCTCGCCAAAGAGATCGACGCCGCCAACAAGCTCGGGGTCGAACTTGGCCTGAACGACGACGAAGTCGCCTTCTACACCGCCTTAGCGGACAACGACAGCGCCGTCGAAGCGATGGGCAAAGACGAACTCAAAGTCATCGCCGCGGAGTTGGTCACGCAGGTCCGCAAAAGCGTCACCATTGACTGGACCGTCCGCGAGAGCGCCCGCGCCAAGATCAAGGTGATGGTCAAACGCATCTTGCGAAAGCACGGCTACCCACCCGACCTGGAGGAAGAGGCTACCAAAACCGTCCTCGCGCAGGCGGAGTTACTCTGTGCAGAATGGGCCGCATGAGTGGACCGACTAATCTTGTGCGCGGTTTCGCAACGTCCGGAAGATCTCGTATAGCACGGGATTTGAAAGAGCTTGGGATATTGCTGTCGCAGCTGCGGCGAGCGTCAGTTCCTTTCTGAAGCTGCAAACCTGCCGAGCGAGAGAAACGAGATTGGATGACGCGAGCCGCCGTCGAGCGCGAGGTCGGCAGCGATTTCGCCAATTACCGAAGCGAACTTGAATCCGTGACCCGAGAAGCCGCCGCAGAGAATTAGCTTCGCGTGCTCGGGGTGGCGGTCGATGACGAAGTGCTCATCCGGTGTGAGCGTGTACATGCACGGCTTCGCTTCCAGGAAAGTATCGGCCGCGCCGGGCATCCACTCTTCCATGAAACGTGCAAGCGGCTCGATGTCGCGCGCCAGATCGACTGCTCGATCGAAATGCTCCGCGTCTGTCAGTTCGCCGAATCCGTGGAACGCGACCTTCACGCCGTCACCGAAATCGGGAAAACCGTAGAGCGGTGCCGGGAGCTCACGGCGATCGACGAGAAACCCGGGGAATCGTGCTGCATCGTAGGCTCGCATTGCCGGCGTGAACCACGCCTGCACGTTGCGCTGCACGCGAATCGGAACGCCTAACGACTCCAGCGTATGTTTGAACCACGGACCTAACGCGAGAATCAGGGCACGAGCGGAGACACGGGCGCCGTCGGCCAGGTGGATCTCGAAACCGTCGTGATGCGTGCTCCAGTCGCGTATGCCGGCGCAGAACCGCATCTCCGCGCCGTGTGCCGCGGCCACTTGCAGATGGGCGGCGATGGCGCGCTCAGGCTTGAGCACGCCTGCATCCGATTCGAAAACCGCCACCTCATCATCGCGTATGCGCAACGTCGGATAGCGGGCGAGCACATTACGCCGGCTCAGGAGTTCTACCGGCAAATCATGTTCACGCGCAGCCTTTAACGTGCGGTTAAGGATCTCGCTGCTTTCCTCTCCGACGGAGAGGACGCCAGTGAGGCGCAAAATCTCCTCTCGACCGTCGCGTTCGAGCTCCCGCCAAAGCTCGTACGCCTGGTGAAGCAGCGGCACGTAAGCCGGTTCTTCGAAGTACGCCTTGCGGAAGAGATGGGTCTTACCACTCGAGGCACCAAGATCGTGCCCTCGTTCGAACTGCTCCAGGCCGATTGCCGAAACACCGCGTCGCGCACAATGCGCGAGAATCGCACTGCCCATTCCCCCAAGACCCGCCACCGCTACGTCATACTGCACGTGTCCATTCTGCCGCTTCCATCGAACGGCGCGAATCGCATGCGGTCGTAGTTTTGGCGCGTATCGCCGGAGGATCATTCCGCCGCGAGCGCACCACACGAGAGGCGGCTACGCTTTCGCGGCAAAAACCCGCCGCGCGTTTCCGTGAGCGTCATTGAACTGGCCTTAGAGAAGCTGGGCTATGGCCGTCGTCAGCGCGCAACAATGAAGAAGTTGGTCTTAGATGCGCTCGCTGTTCACAAAGCCCTCGAGGACACTCCCGGCGCGCAGCTCCACGGCCGATCGATCTTTGCGGAAGAGTCGTGCGCCAGCCGAGCCGACTAGCGTCGCCACGCCAGCTTCAACGCGCACCATCGCACCTTCGCGCAATCCAATCACTGGCGTCTCACTCTCTTCGTGAAACTGCGCGATGCGTTCCTCCCTCGTCTCTCCCATGTCCTTCGAACCCGGATCCGCATCGACGAAGTGCGGGTTGATTTGAAAGGCGACGAGTCCGAGCGCATTGAATGACGGCGGCTGCACGATCGGCATGTCGTTCGTGGTTTGGATTGTCCGACCGGCGATATTCGATCCAGCGCTTGATCCGATGTAACGCATACCTCTTACGACGTTTTCGCGAACTACTTCGAGCAACTGCAAGTCGTAGAGCGTTTTCAGCAGCCGAAACGTATTGCCGCCACCAACGAAGATCGCATCGGCATTCGCAACCGCAGCCCGCGCATCGGTTGCGTCGTGCAGCGAATCGATTTCGTAGCCGCATTCGGCAAAACGTCGCCGCACCCTCGCGGCGTAACCATCGCGATCGTGTAATGCAAACGGGACGAAAAGCACGCGCCTTGAACTCCCAAGAAAATCGGTGATCTCGCGTTCTGCGTAAGCGAGATAACCGCTGCCGAACACCGTCGATGTGCTGAGCAAGAGAATGTGTTTCTTATCATCCATAAACCAGCACCTTCCGCCAATCCCCCTCCTCTGCTGTAGAGAGCATGTGCTCAAGAGGAAGATGCTCGATTTGAACCGGCATCCGGCAAGGCAAAGAGAGTGACTTTCCCTGGGAAGTCGGTATGATCCTAGCCCGATGGTTAGCGCGACTCCGACTGCGTGTTGCACCGCGATGTTCGCCGAGCTTGTGGCAGGAGTTCGGCGAGTGGTTCGTTCCCACAGCGATGCTCCGCGCATCGGATCAGCCGTTGCAGGACTGCTGCAGCCGTGCCTCGGTCGCAGCGAGTTCTTAAATGCGGATGAGCTCGAGCCCGGAGGAAGCGATTACCGGCAGCACATCCTGCACGTGGAACCGGATGGAAGTTTTTCGATTGTGGCGCTAGTCTGGCTACCCGGGCAATCCACTCCTGTGCACGATCATGTCTCATGGTGCGTCGTGGGAGTTCACCTCGGACAGGAATACGAGACTGTGTACGAGCTGCGCGGGGGCGATGCTGACCCGCACCTCGCTGTGAGTGGACACGGAGTGAATCCGACACAATCAGTCGCAACGTTGTTGCCGCCCGGTGACATCCATCACGTCGAGAATGCTGGTACGGGTGTCGCCGTTTCGCTCCACATCTACGGCGCAGACATCGGCGTGCTTGGATCGAGCATTCGGCGGCGTTACGACGTCGCTGTTCGGTCGATGGTCTGACCACCCACTCTCTCGCCTCTTGCAAGCAGGCGTGATATGAGCCACGCGGTGAGCAGGCCAAGCAACGCTGCCCCGGTTACGTCAGACAGATGGTGCGCGCCCACATACATTCGCGATAACGCGATCAGCAGCGGCACGGCGCAAAGTGCCGCACCTGCGCGCCACCTGGCGAAGACAAGCACGCCGAAGAAGGCTGTGGATGATGCCGTGTGGCCAGACGGAAAGGCGTTATACTTTGAGCTCCATCGCGGCCCGTTCCAACCAGCCTCAGCCCGAACAGTTGGCCGGGCGCGACCGACCGAGACTTTGATGACGCGCGCTGCCGCGCCCGCGACTGCGCAGGCGAGGATCATCGCGACAAAGATGCGCAGCAAGCGCTTGCTGCCTTTCGCGTAAGCGACTCCAGCAAGCGCAACACCGAGCAAGATGTGCGACGGCCAATCGCCATACCGACTAACCGCGCCCATGAACGCACTGCCGCCGCGTGTTCGATGGAGCACGATCCACTCACGAACGGCGGCGTCGCAGTAAAACGCTGCGGCTAACACAGAGGCGCCGATGGCAAGCGCCACGATCCAAGAACGAAAGGAGGGCCGCTCGTTCAAGCCAAAGATTCCCGTTGTGTTTCCAGACAGGCCATCTTTCAGTCCGCCGTTGCAACCCGCAATCCGCAATTTGCTTCTGCTGTTCGTCGGGAGCTTGCTTTTCCATCTCGCAGGAACGTGGACGCTGCCGCTGATCGACCGCGATGAGCCGCGCTTCGCGGAGGCGACGCGGGAGATGATTGAGCGGGGCGACTACGTGGTGCCTTTCTTTAACAATCAGTATCGCTTCGACAAGCCGCCGCTCACTTACTGGTTTCAGGCAGCGAGTTACCGGGTGTGTGGCGATAACGATTTCGCGGCACGGCTGCCGTCCGCGATGGCCGCGGCGTTGACGGCAGTCGTGATATTTTTGTGGGGAAAACGCATCGGCCCGGAACGCGTAGGCTTGTGGGCAGCGATTATGTTCACTATCTGCCTGCAGACGTTTCTGCACGCGAAGGCCGCCGTCGCGGATATGTGGTTGGTGCTTTTTGTGACGGCTGCCCATTGGGCAGGGTATGAGCTACTGCGCGATCGGTGGGGAAGCGGAGAACGTTCAACGTCCAACGTCCAACATCCAACGTTCAACGAAGATGCACCCGGCGTAAGCCGCGCATGGTGGTGGATTTTCTATCTTGCGCTTGCCTTCGCGTTCCTCGCTAAAGGACCAGTCGGCTGGACGCCTCTGCTCGCGATCACGGCGATGAAATTTCTTCTGCCCGGCGTGAAGCTGAATCGCCGGTTTGGATTTGTGTCTGGCGTGCTGCTGGTTCTGTCAATCATCGCAGTCTGGGGCATACCGGCACTCATGCGAACGAATGGGGATTTCTTCTATGTAGGTATCGGCAGGCATGTCGTCGGGCGCTCGCTCGTCGCACTGGAAGGGCATGGCGGAAAATCAATCGGGTTTTACATGCTGACGTTGCCCTTCTACTTCGTCGTGATTTTCGCGACCTTTTTCCCCTGGTCCTTGAAGCTGCCTTGGTTGACGCGTCGTCTTTGCCAAGCACGAGATCCCATTGATAGCTATCTCATCACCAGTGCCGCGGTCGTGTTCATCATTTTCACGATCGTAAAAACAAAGCTGCCGCACTACACGCTGCCGGCTTTTCCGCTCCTGGCTCTTCTGCTGGCAAAGAATCTGCGCGATGTGCCAAACGCGAGCCGCCTGGTCAAGCGCAGTGCGATCGCAGGCGGCTGCGTCGCGCTGCTCGGGGCGCTGGCGACGCCTTTTCTCGCGACCCTTGTTCCGTCCTTGCAGCTGATGAAGCAAGCCCGTCACGAACTCACTCCCGAGATGGAGTTTGGCGCGATCTCTTACAAAGATCCGAGCCTCGTCTGGTATTTCCGGAAGCACGTCCGGGGATGGATGACGGATCTCGACCAGGACCGCTCCGTGACCTCGAGACCGCCGAGTTGGCCGGAGATAGCACGTCCGGGTGCTGTCGTGACAGCGCCGTCGCCGAAGCCTGCCGCGACGGCGGCAAGTGTCGCGAAGCATTTCGCAGGAGTGAAACGGAGAACCGAAGAATTCATGAACAAACCGGGCGGTCGATTCGTGATCGTGCCGACGAAGATGGTGGCGACGCTTTACCCGACACTGCCGGCCGATTGGATCACATTCAGTGCGAGCGGGCTGACCACTGCCACGGGTCGACCACTCGACCTGACATTGATCCTAAAGCGCTTGTAGAAGTGACTGGCGCGTTGCGCTTCGCGGGGACGCTGTTATCGATTGACCGATGATCACGCACGTCGCTGGCAAGCTCACCGCAGCTCTTCCGACGCAGGCAATCGTGGACGTGAACGGCGTCGGCTACGAGCTGCTGATCCCGCTTTCAAGCTATGATAGCCTGCCCGCGATTGGGCAGCCGGTGCAAGTGCTGACCCATCTGCATGTGCGCGAAGATGCGCATGTGCTTTATGGATTCATGAGCACGGCGGAGCGCGATCTTTTCCGGCTCCTCGTCAACAACGTTAGCGGCATCGGGCCGAAGCTCGCTCTCGCGGTGCTCAGCGGGATGAGCGTGAGCAATTTCAAAAGCGCAGTAGTCAATGCCGATGTCGCTTCGCTTTCGAAAATTAGCGGGCTCGGCAAGAAGACTGCGGAGCGAATCGTTCTGGAATTGAAAGATAAACTCGGCGTGACTGCGGTGTGGGAAGCGGCAAGCGCGAGTCACGCGCCGACTGCCGAGGAGACCCAGGCGAACGAAGCGGTGCTGGCGTTGATCGCGCTCGGCTACAAACAGGTCGATGCGCACAAGACGGTGCGCGATCTGCAGGAGAAACAGCCGGAGGTGAAGTCTGCGGAAGAACTGGTCAAGCTCGCCTTAAAGCGCATGGCTGCGGGTCGATAGCCGTCTTCGGCGGAACGTTCAACGTTCAACGCTCAAGTAGCCGGCGAACCTGAATGCCGCTCGGGCCTTTCGCCTTTGCTGTCGTGTCGCGAGAAGCGAAACATTGCTGGGCCTTCGCCTTCGCTTGCGCAGGCGAGATGTTCTGAGTTGAACGTTGGACGTTGAGCGTTGGACGTTGAACGTTAGGCGCTCCGCGCCTCTTCCAATGCTGTCCGACGATCAGAAACTGAAAACAATCCGCGCGGCGTTCCCGTCCGAAGGCTTGTTCGCCGAAAAGCATTGGCTGCTCTCGCCCGAGCCGTTCGCGATCGATCCAACGTTCGCGAAAGATCTCGAGCGGCTCGGTCATCAGCTGTTTGTATTCCAGCGTGCCTGCAATCAGCTCTACCAGCTAAGCGCAAAGGGCAAGCAGCCAGCGTGGGTCGCGAGTTACCTCGACGCCGGCAAGCCGTCAGACCTAGTGGAGTTCTCGCGGAGTAAGTTGTTCCGGGACGATCTGCCGCTCGTGATTCGACCCGATCTGGTGCTGACTGAGAACGGATATATCATCGCCGAAATCGATTCCGTGCCTGGCGGCATCGGGCTGACGGGCTGGTTGAACCAGACCTATCACTCGTTAGGCATGGATGTGATCGGCGGAGCAACTGGAATGCTCGATGGCTTTCGCAGTTTGCTGCCCGAAGGCGGCGATATCCTCATCTCCGAAGAGTCATCGACGTATCGGCCGGAGATGAACTGGGTCGTTGTGCAACTGTGTGATGCAAGTTCCCAACCTGCAGATGCCGACGATGCAACTTGCAAAGTTGCTCCACGACAGAAGTGGGAGGTGCATGCCGCTGAGACTTATACGCCGATCGCGGGCCGCAACGTCTACCGGTTTTTTGAACTCTTCGACCTGCCGAATCTCCCGCGGGTCGGCGAGCTTCTTCGTGCAGTTAGCGATGGTGCCGTTTGGATTACCCCGCCGGTCAAGCCGTTCCTCGAAGAGAAGATATGGTTCGCGCTTTTCTGGATGCAGCCGCTGCGCGAGTTCTGGCGACGCGAGCTCGGGGACAAGTATTTCAAAAAGCTACGGGAGGTGATCCCGTACACTTGGTTGATGGATCCAACACCGCTGCCGCAGCACGCCGTCATTCCGCGGCTGGAAATTCATGATTGGCGCGAGGCTGGCAAGCTGAGCCAGAAGGATCGCGATCTGTTGTTGAAGGTCAGCGGGTTTTCACCGCTCGGCTGGGGCAGCCGGGGCGTAGTCGTCGCTCAGGACGTGCCTCAAACCGAGTGGGCCGCCCACGTTGAAAAAGCACTCGTCACGTTCGGATCGACACCGCAGATCATGCAGCGCTTCTCCAAGGGCCGACTACTACAGCAACGCTATTGGGACCCGGAAACGGAAGAGCTGAAAACGATGCGCGGGCGCGTGCGGCTCTGCCCCTATTACTTTGTCGAGAATGGGAAAGTGCAGTTCCGCGGCGCGCTCGCGACGATCGTGCCCGCGGACAAGAAGCTGCTACACGGGATGAGCGACGCTATTCTCGCGCCAACTGCAGTCGAGGAGAAGGAGACCGCCGCGGGCGTGCAGCGCAACTAAATAGAACTGTGTTTCGCGTCGCCGCTTCTTTTCTACAACGGGAGGAAGCGGCGAGATGATTGTGCGACGCGACAGCAACGGGGAGCGCGGGCTTCCAGCCCGCTGTAGCCGGGATCTTCCCGGCTACGTTCGCGCACGTGACTCGCACTGGCGGCCTGATCACGCGAGCATCTTCGCGGCAAGATGCCGGCGAAGTGCCGGCTGGAAGCCGGCGCTCCCCGTCCTCGAACCGTTGTATCGCACAGCGGAGCGCAGAATTCTCTTATCCAATTCCCGCGGCGTGCGCGTTCCCCTCCAGATTAATAC
>JACDHZ010000128.1 GCA_013820755.1 Chthoniobacterales bacterium | reverse complement strand
AGGATGCTCTTCTGCCTGGTCGGAATCACCTCTTCGTCAGAAAGCGCGGTGAGTGCTGCCGGATCCCAATTGATCATGCGGCGGCCGCGGTAAATCAGTCCCTTCTCGTGGAGGTCGACGAACACCTGCTGCACTGCATGCGCATAATCCGCATCAAGTGTAAAACGCTCGCGCGCCCAATCACAAGAGCAGCCTAGCCGCTTTAGCTGCTCGAAAATGATGCGGCCGTGCTTCTCACGCCATTCCCAGGTCCGACGAAGAAACTCCTCCCTGCCAAGATCATGGCGTGTCAGTTTTTCCGTTTTCCGCAGCACCTTTTCCAAGGCAGTTTGCGTCGCGAGCCCTGCGTGATCGGTGCCGGGCAGCCAGAGGACTTCGTGGCCGAGCATTCGCGCCCTGCGCGCGAGAATGTCCTGGATCGTGTTGTTCAGCACGTGCCCCAGCGTTAATACACCGGTGATGTTCGGCGGCGGGATAACTATCGAGAAGGGCGGCTTGGGCGAAGACGGATCCGCGTGGAAATCCCCACGTTCAAGCCAGCGTTGATACCATTTCGGCTCGACGGCATTCGGGTCATACGTTTTCGAAAGTTCTGCCACAGCGCACCACCATGTAAGCGGCTGGGACGAATGCAATCCCTGAGCTCCCGCACGTGCCGTTTCGCGGTAGCGAAGCACTTGCGACGGGTGGAGGTCACGACGAATTTCGCCGTTCATGCACGCTTGGAAGCTTGTTGCGGTAGCCAGTTTGATCTGCGGGGCGAGCGCGACTGCGACTGAGTTGAACGTCATTAAACGTGACGGCCGTCACTACGTCTCGTTCCGCGATGTTGCGGAGTTTTACCACGTCGAACACAGCGAGGACGCCAACCAGAACGTATCTTTACGCAGTTACCGCCGCGGCATTCGTGCTGAGCCGGACAGCAGCGAGATTTGCATCAATGGCGTGCGATCCTTCACGAACTTGCCGATCGTCGGAAAAGGTGACGAAAGCCTCATATCAGCAACTGACGTCGGCAAAATCGTTGAGCCGGTTCTCCGACCAAGCCGCATTCACAATGCGCAGAGCCTCGAAACGGTAGTGCTCGACCCTGTCCATCGCGGCACCGACCAGGGCGCTACAAACAGCTGGGACACGGAGAAGGGGTTTGATCTCGACGTCGCGCTGCCTGCACGCGAACAGCTGTTGCGCGCAGGGGTCAGACCTCCGCCGGAGCAGGAACCCACTGTTTCATTCAATGGCGGCGAATAGCGGAAGAGCTGCGATGAGCAACGGCGACGCGCGCCCAATCGGCGTCTTCGATTCGGGCATTGGCGGACTAACTGTCGTCAGTGCATTGCGACGCTTGTTGCCGCACGAGTCGATATACTACGTCGGTGACACGGCGCGTGTGCCGTACGGCGGCAAAAGCCCGACGACGGTGCAGCGCTACAGCCTGGAGATCGCATCGTTGCTTCTGCGCGAGAATTCAAAGACCGTCGTCGTGGCGTGTAACACCGCTTCGTCTGTCGCGCTGGCGGCGCTCGAAGCGGAATTGCCTGTAAGCGTTACTGGTGTCATCGCGCCGGGCGCAGAAGCTGCCCTCGCCGTTACGCGCAATGGCCATGTCGGTGTGATCGGCACCCGCGCAACGATAAAAAGCGGCTCGTACGAGCGCGCGCTTCGGGCGTTAAGCTCGGACGTCCGTGTAACTGCGGCTGCGTGCCCACTGCTCGTGCCGCTCATCGAGGAAGGCTGGCTCGCCGGTGAGATCACGGAGAAGGTGCTGATGCAATACCTCCGCCCGCTCGCGGATGCGGGGATCGACACGCTCGTGCTTGGTTGCACGCACTATCCTCTGCTCCGTTCCACGATCGGCCGCCTGCTGGGCGATGGCGTCAGCTTGGTCGACTCAGCGGAAAACTGCGCCGCGTCTGTGAGAGCATTGCTCGGTCGCGAAAAATTGAATACTGCCACGGGTCAAACCGGTCGTTTGCGAGTCGCACTGACCGATCCGCCCGACAGTTTCCTGCGAATCGCAAACGATGCCCTGCAGCTCGATGTCGGCGAAGTCGAAGTTCGAGCGATTGGCTGACAAACCCGCTGGGCATGAATTCGCTAGGCGGCAGAACCAGCGATGCGCCCGCGTTCGGCTCTAGATAACGATCGAAAGACCAGTTCGTAAGATTCGTCGATCATCAGCTCCAATTCGGGCTGCGGAATTGCGCCATCGATGATCACTGTATTCCAGTGCTTCTTGTTCATGTGATAGCCAGGCCTCACATCCTCGTAGTGGTCGCGCAGTTCGAGCGCGCGATCAGGATCGCACTTTAGATTTGCCGTTGCGGGCACCTCCTCGAACGCCAGGAGCGCGAACATCTTGTTGCCGACCTTAAAAACAAGGTGTTCCTCGCCGAACGGTGTGCTTTCCGTCGCACCGGTTTTCCGCAAGCAGCAGTCGCGAAAGTTTTCGACGTCCATAGCAACACTGAGGCGCCTTTCGATGGAGCTAAGCCGTAGAAGCGTCGGCAGCCACCGGCGCCAGGTCAGCGACGGATGGACCATTCAGCACATGGCCCATCGCGTCGAAGCGCGACCCGTGGCATGGGCAATCCCATGTTTTTTCATTCCGATTCCAATGGACGATGCACTTCAAGTGCGGACAGATCGCCGTCATCTCGTGCAAGGTGCCCGAGTCATCGCGGTAACACGCGAGCTTCTTCAGGCCGCGGCGCAAGACCGCGCCCTGGCCTGGTGCGATTTCTTGCCTCGATCTCACATCGCCGCCGGTAACGTAATCCCGATACTGCGCGGCCACGTTGATGTTCTCCTTAAGGAAATCGCCAGCGGATTTAAAGCTGAGCCGTGAGGGGTCGTAGAGCTTCGCCCACCGGTTCTCCCTGCCCAGGATCAAATCCGGGATCAAAATGCCGGCAATCGTTCCGTGCGTCATTCCGTTTCCGGAATCACCGGTCGCAATATAGACGTTGTCCTTATCGGACGGATTTCTGCCGATGAAGCCCATCATGTCCTCGGGCTCCATGACCTGCCCCGACCATCGGAAAACCACCTCACCTGCGTTGGGCCAGCGAACGCGCGTCCAATCCTCCAACCTCTGATAGCGCTGCTCGAAATCATCGGCCTGACCCGTCTTGTGATCCTCGCCGCCGACGACAAGCACCTCGTTGCCATTCTCGTCCTCGGCGACGCGCACGTAGTGATACGGGACCATGCCGATCGCTTGATCCTCCTCGCCCGCGTGCTGCGCAGTGTCCCAGAAGAGAGCGCGCGTGACTGAGCCCTTCGGCACGCGGAGACCGATCACATACGTCGTATAAGGCGCCTGCTTGGTGTGAATGACGTAGCGGTCGTTGATCGGAGTATTTGTGGCCACCACAAATGATTGCGCCTCGATCGTGAACCCGTCTTTTGTCTTGGCCACGCCGTTGTCACTTTCCTGCACGTCGACCACGCGTGTGCCCGTGAATATCTTACCGCCGTAACGCTCGATCGCCGCGGCCAGGCCGCGCAGGTAATGCAAAGGATGGAATTGTGCCTGGTTCTTAAATTTAATCGCGGGACCGGAGTCTAGTCCTTCCATCGGAGCGCGATTAACCAATTCGACATCGAGGCCAGCACGCAGGCACGCTTCGAACTCCTCGTTCAGGTTGTCGATCGGCTCATTCGGCGGCTCGAACAGGTAGCCGTCGAGGCGCTCGAACTGGCAGTCGATCCGCTCCGCGGTGACATTCTCCTCCACACGGTCGATCGCGGCCGTATGACTCTCCGCTGCCATCCGCGAGCCTTCTTCACCGTGCAGTTTTTCGATCTCGTAATAACGATCATCAAGCGCGTTCACGATGTGCGCCGTCGTGCGGCCCGTCATTCCGCGGCCGACCAGCCCGTCATCCAGGACAACAACCTTCTTGCCAGCGCGCACGAGCGTGTAGGCCGTCGTGAGGCCGGAAATCCCCGCGCCGACAATGCAAACATCAGTCCGGATGTTTTCGCGCAATGGGTTGAGCGCACCGGCCTCGGTGGTTGCTTCCCAAAGCGAAATCTTGTCCCCTGCCCGTTCGGTTTGATGCTGGTGCTCTGCCATACCTTACATTCGAACGGGCACCCGATTTAAGATGCGTTCGGTTAATCCTCACAGGACCTGCGGCAGCAGCGTCGTGAGCAGATCCGCGATCTTCACCCGCTCCTGCTTCATGCTGTCACGATACCGGAGCGTGACTGTATCGCGCAATTCGTCCCCGCGTTCGCCGAGCGTCTCGAAATCGATCGTTAGGCAAAACGGCGTCCCTGCCTCGTCCTGCCTGCGATAGCGCCGCCCAATTGCACCCGCTTCATCGTAAAACGTCATCATGTGCGATTTGAGCAGCGCGTGCGCTTCGCGCGCCTTCGCGACCAGCTCCGGCTTGTTCTTCAGCAACGGAAACACGCCCACCTTGATCGGCGCCATTCGCGGATGAAACCGCATGACCGTGCGAGTCTCAGACTTCCCCTTCTCGTCCGTGATGGTCTCTTCATCGTAGGCTTCGCAGATCAAGGCGAGCAGCGTACGATCCACACCCGCGCTCGGCTCCACCACATGCGGCACAAACTTCGCCTTCGTCTCCTCGTCGAAATACTCCAGCGGCTTTCCGCTCGCGTTCTGGTGCGCCATCAGATCGTAGTCCGTCCGATACGCCACGCCCTCCAGCTCCTGCACGCCGAACGGGAATTCGTATTCGATGTCGTAAGTTCCCTTTGAGTAAAACGCACGGTCGGCATCAGGCACCGTAAGGACGTGCAGCTTAGTGCGCGGAATACCGATGTTCTCATAAAATCGGAGCCGCTCCTCGAGCCAGTAATCGAGCAGCCGCATCCCGTCGTCAGGGGCGCAGAAATACTCCAGCTCCATCTGCTCAAACTCGCGTGAGCGGAAGATGTAATTGCGCGGGTTGATCTCGTTCCGAAACGCCTTCCCGATTTGCGCGATGCCGAAAGGCAGCTTCTTGCGTGCGGTATCGAGCACGTTTTTGAATTGCACGAAGATCGATTGCGCCGTCTCGGGCCGCAGATATGCGACCGACGACTCATCCTCGGAGGCACCCATGTTCGTACGGAACATCAGGTTGAACGCACGCGGCTCCGTCAGGTCCTTGCCGCCGCAACTCGGGCACTGCGGCGCCCCGTTCTTCTCGGGCAGCTGATCCGCGCGCAGCCGCGCATTGCACGTCCGGCAATCCACCATCGGATCGCTGAAGGTGTCCTCATGTCCGCTCGCCTTGAGCACCGCGCGATGCGTCAGAATTGAACCATCCAGCCCCACGATATCATCGCGCTCGCGTACCATCACGCGCCACCAGTAATCCTTCAGGTTGCGCTTCAGCTCCGCGCCAAGCGGGCCGTAATCCCAGACGCCGTTGAGCCCGCCGTAGATCTCGCCCGATTGAAAGATGAACCCCCGCCGTTTGCAGAGGCTCACGATCTTCTCCATCCGCTGCGGGTCAGTCTGCTCCTCGGCGCTCATCGCCGCAATAAGTGGGTCAGCGCTCCACGTTTAGCAAACTGAAGTTCAGATAAGCACCGCCTAACAAGACGGAGAGGCACTCGCCGTTTCGCACGAAGCGGCGCCTGCTACCGCGGCAAGAGGCCCGACACCTCTCGCGGTGCATCGACGGCTGCTCCCGCTATCGCACCAGCGCAGCGATCTCGTCAGTCGCCAAGGGCAACGCGGACTGACGTCCAAGGATCAGGATCGGACGAGTCGTCGTCGGGAAGACGCCGAGGCGTTCGATCGGGATCGGAATCGCGGACGCAGTGGATAGCACATACACCCGCGGGTGCTTGTGCGCTGTCGGGCGTTGAGTCGCGGCGGAAGGTTTCGCCGTCACCACGTTTTTATTTCCGGCATCAGCCCATGCGGAAGCACAGAGCGCAAGACTGAGCACCACAATTGCGGTTCTGAGCAACGATCCGCACAGGCGGGGGCACCTGTTTGTTGTTGTCATGCGACTAGTCTGACTCCGGAATCTTTAGCGACAAGAACTTTCGCTGCCGGAGATCGCTCCGCTGGCGGGCGGCCCTGCACTTGGACTACGGCTTCCGATTTACTTTACGACCGTCACCTCGGTCGTGACCGAGTTGGCGATGAAGCAATTGTCGTGGGCAGCGTGGTGCATCTTGTCCAGCTCCTCCGCGCTCGGCGTCCGGTCGGCTGACCAGCCGATCTTCGGATGCAGTTCGACACGGATGATCGCCATTTTTCCCTGCGCGTTCTTCTCCATGTGACCAACGGCTTCATCTTCGTACGAATCGAGGACGAACTTCTGCTTACAGGCAATCGCGAGAAATGTGAGCATGTGGCAGCTGGAAAGCGACGCTACAAACGCCTCTTCAGGATCGACATTAGCCGGATTCCCGAGATACGCCGGCGCCGCTGTGCCGGTCATGGTATGCCCGCCGTCGAAGCTCCAGGTGTGATCGCGAGGATATTTCGGATACAAAAATTCAGCGCCGCCGCGTTCCCATTTCAAAATCGCTTTGTGTTCAGACATGCCTGTCTATAAATCGCGAGAGTCGGTCTGCAAGCGACCGCGACCCTGCGGATGGACTCGCAGGGCCGCCGTGTTCTCGATCCCAGCAAACCGCAGCTCGATGCGACGGAGCAGCCTAAAAGCCCACAGCTTCGGCACGGTCGTACCGTTGCGAATATCCGGCGGCGCGATTCGCGAACGGGGATTTCTCCCAGCCAGCTATTGTCTGCTTGAGCAAGGCTAACCTGTCGATACGCATGCGGAGTTCGCCTTGAAGCTGACGCTGAACGCGGAGACGCATCGCTGCGTCGGCGCCAGCTCTTGCAAAATCCCACGCATCTTCATTGCGGGCCTCACTAAGGCTGTCGGTCAGCGCGAATAGCGCACGCTTGAGCTCCGCGAGCAGCGCTCGCATCTGCGACAGGCTGGTCTGTCACTGAAGCGGTCGGACTCGACGTCACTGAGCGCGAGCAGTATTTCCAGTTGGGCGATGTCATTCGCCGCGTATGCCTCCTGCACCTCGTGCCACAATGCCGAAGCAGCGACGTTGCCGTCCGCCCGCAGATCGGGATGCAGCCGCCGCACGAGCAATCGATACAGTTCCTTTACGCGGAGATCGGTTGGCGGCTCGGCCTCCTGTTCGTCCTCCTTTTCGGACGACACGTTTGCAGCCGCGCGACCGGCTGTATTCCGAGGTGGCTCCGGCGGTTTGGCGCGGAACATATGAATCTTGAAGGCCTCGAACCGGGCGGAATAAACCTCGTCGTCCATCTTGTCGGGGTTGGTGCCGAGTGACCTCTGCACCCACTCCTGGAACAACGCTTCCTTTTCGAAGTCGCTTAATGAGCGGCCCGACCCTGAGTCGTCAGCGCATCGACGCTCTCCTCGGCGGCTCCTGCCGGATCCCTCCTACGCGCCATGATTCGCCTGTAGGCAGAATGCGGATCGATAAAGCCCCGGCGCATTTCCATTTCGACTTCGTGAACGAGAATTTCGCGATCCCGAATCTGGGCCTCGATGTCGCGAGCTTCGCTAAGCAGCGGGCCAAACTCACGCGCGCGCCATCGCGCGAAGCTCGGCTTATCTTCGCGCTCGAAACGATGCCATGCTGCGCGCGCTTGCTCAAGACGGGCCATCGCCGCCGTACACTCGCAGCCTGCGGAGCGTCGCAACGGCTCATGGTGGATCCAGATGATGGCGTGCACTGCGGCGTCGGCGTGCGACCGCACCGCTCGTTTGGATCTGTTCGCCAGCCGCGTCATCTCACGAAATTACTCGGGCAAGTGACAGACGAAAACGCTTTTCGATAAACTGCTAGCGCGAGATTGGCGCGACTTCGACCGGATACAACGTCAACCTTGCCCACGCGAGTTTTGGGTCACGGGCTTGTTCCGCCGGTGCGTTCCGCGCCGCGCGTTTCTGCCGGCTCGTGCCACCGTCGCGTTTGTTATCCGCTTTACCTGCGCACGAATTGGAACCGACATTCCGGTTGGTGTTCCTTTACGAACTGCTGTTTGCCTACCGAAGCGCCTTCCCGCACCGCGTTCTGACTGAAGCTACTCTTTCGCGATCTTTCCGCCCCACGAGAGAATCTTCGCCTTCGTTCCGGCAGCCTCCGCTTCCTTGATGTCGCCGTTTCGATTATAAAAAAGCGACAAGCTCGTCCAGCCGATCTGGTCGTTAGGCCGAAGAGCAGTGGCGTGTTTGCCCGCATCGATCGCTTCCCCG
>JACDHZ010000024.1 GCA_013820755.1 Chthoniobacterales bacterium | reverse complement strand
AAACCGCGCAACATCGGGCGAGTGTGAAACAGGGACGCGCGGTTGTCGAATCACGGCTGCTCGGTTATCTACTTCACTGATGAAGAAGTTCTGGCTCGTGAAGCAGGAGCCATCCGCGTACTCCTGGGACGACTTCGTCAAGGACGGGCGCACCAGCTGGACCGGTGTGCGGAATTTCACGGCGCGCAACAATCTCCGTGCGATGCAAAAAGGTGATGCGGTATTGTTTTACCACAGCGTATCGGACAAAGCCGTATTCGGCGTAGCGCAGATTGATCGAACGGCATACCCCGATCCGACCGCAACGGACGGCGACTGGATAGCTGTCGATCTTGTGCCGAAGCAGCGGCTCGCCCGCCCGGTCACTCTCGAGGAGATCAAACGCACCGCGAGCCTTCAAGAGATGGCGCTTCTTCGGCTGCCGCGACTCTCCGTGCAGGCGCTCGCGGCGCCTGAGTTCAACGAAATTGTGCAACTCGGGAGTACATGAGCAAGGCCGATTGCGCTTGTTGGTTGAAGTCGCGGAAGAGAGAACAGGCATCGTGACTGGAGCAGAAACTACTTCGTTCCCGATCTTTGCTGCAGCAGCCGAAAAGGAGAAACGGCCGGTGGTGGTCTCGATTCATGATGTCGCGCCTAGCACGCGAGAAGCTTCGCAGCGAATCCTTGCGGAACTGGGTCGTCGCGGCATTGATATCTGCTCGCTGCTCGTCGTGCCCGATTATCATGAAACAGGCGCATCAATGAGCGATCGTGACTTTGTGCAATGGCTGCGCGATCTGGAAGCGGCAGGCCACGAAGTAGTCATCCACGGTTACTTCCACTCCCGGCCGAGACGCGGGGACGAGACGTTGCGCACGCGACTACTGACGCGGTGCTATACGAGGGACGAGGGAGAATTCTACGACCTCAATTACCAAGAGGCATTTCAACGAGTCACCCGAGCGCGCGATGAATTTATCGCAGCCGGACTCCGCCCCCGTGGATTCATTGCGCCGGCGTGGCTACTCGGGAAGGAGGCAGAGCGCGCGATCGTTGATGCGGAGATGGAATACACCACGCGCCTCACGAAAGTTCGTGACTTGCGGAGCGGTGAAGATTTCGCGGCACAATCGCTTGTCTACAGTGTCCGCAGCCCCTGGCGTCGAGCAGTAAGCCTCTCGTGGAACGCGACGCTCGCGCGGTTGCTCGTGACCGCGCCGTTGATCCGAGTCGCGATTCATCCTTCGGATTTGGCGTACGCGAGACTTTGGAGCCACATCCTCAACTTAGCGCACTCCCTCGGTGCGGCACGGACGGCCACCACCTATCGCGACTGGATTGCGGAGCAGCGTGTGGAGCAGAGTTTCGACTCCTGAACTCACATGAGTCGCTGTGATCTTCATGTGCACTCCAGATATAGCGACCGCTCACAGGAGTGGCTCTTCCGGCGGTTCGACCTGCCGGACAGTTACTCAGATCCGCAGGAGGTGTATCGGGATTTGCGGGCTCGCGGAATGGATTTCGTCACAATTACGGATCACGACACGATTGAGGGGAATCTTCAAATTGCTGATAACCGAGATGTATTTGTCAGTGAACAAGTAACAACGTATTTTCCGCAAGATCCATGTAAGATTCACGTGCTTGTTTGGGGGCTTTCCGAGCGACAACATGAAGACATAGCGCAAGCACGCGACAACATCCTGGACCTTCAGGATTACCTTGCCCAGGCCGGGCTGGCTCACGCTGTGGCTCACCCGCTATACAGCATCAATGGCAAACTTGATAGCAGCCATTTGGAACGGTTGATCCTCCTCTTCAAACACTTCGAAGGCATCAACGGCCTCCGCGATGCATTGCTCAGTCAACTGACGAGCGAGATTGTTTCCAGCCTGACTCCGCAGAAGATAGATGAGCTGGCAAATCGGCACAACCTCGCACCGACGCATGCGGAGCCGTGGAACAAGGTCCTGATTGGCGGTTCTGATGACCACGGCGGTCAGTTTCTCGCGGCTGCTTTCACCGAAACTCCCAAAGCGCGGAGCCCCGCAACGTTTCTCCAGCATGTACGTGACGGGGCCTGCACCGCGCATGGAGAGGGCGGCACACCGCTGGCAATGTCGCACGGCTTCTACAACACCGTGTCTTGTTACATTCAAGATCGATACAAGTCGCAACTCGGGCCGACTGCTCCCCTGCTCGAAACGATGTTTGCGCGGTTCATGGAAGGCCGCGATCCGACGGAATTTTCGCTGCGCGAAAAGGCGCAGTTCCTCGCGCAGGGGGTTATCTCCGGCAAAATTTTCGATCTGGCGAAACGCGGAAACGTTTCCATCTGGAAAGAGCTCTCGGGATATTTCGCCCGTCCCGAAGTGCAGGCGTTGCTCGCCCAGGAGCTGCACGGGGTCGTAGAGCCGGAGCGACGGACGTTTCTCATGGCAAACGTCGCCTGCGAGCAGTTGGCGTTTCGGCTGTTCGAAAAATTCGTGAAGCAGCTGAGCAGCGGAAACGTGATTGATAGCATCCAAGCGCTAAGCGCCATCACGCCAATCCTTGTGGTGCTCGCGCCGTATATATATGGGTTCCACAGTCAGGCGCCGTCCCGCGTGCGGCTTCGCAAGATTTGCCTGGATCTAACCGGAACTGTGCCGTTGTCGCTCCAAAACCGGAAGCGCGCATGGTTTACCGACACGATTGATGAGGTGAACGGAGTTTCGACCACCGTTCGCAGGATGGCGGCGGCTGCGAAAGAAGCCGGTGAGGAGCTAATCGTCGTGACGTCACGACGGGAGCTCACGGTTGATGATGTCCCCATCAAGAACTTTCGGCCGATCGGCGAGTTCGAATTGCCGGAGTATGAGCTGCAGAAACTCAGTTTTCCCCCGGTCCTGCAGATCCTCGATTACGTGCAGCGAGAGGGATTCAGCGAAATCATCATCAGCACGCCCGGCCCCCTCGGGCTCACAGGCGTCCTTGCCGCGAAGATGTTGAACCTGCAGATGACCGGGATTTATCACACAGATTTTCCCGAGTACATCCGCATCCTGACGGAAGACAGGTTTCTCGAAAGCCTCGCGTGGACCTACATGCGCTGGTTCTATGCGCAACAGGACACCGTGTTCGTCAATTCCGAGCAGTATCGCCGGAGCTGGATCGATCGCGGAATCGAGCCGGAGAAGCTGAAAATTCTGCCTCGCGGATTGGACACCGAGCTGTTCAACCCTGCGCGACGAGACGAGGATTTCTGGGAGCGGTTTAGGACATCAACACCGGACGGTGAACAGCAGACCTCTGCGAAGAAACACTGCAACGGAAGCGGCGAATCGTTGAGCGAGATCGACACACGCCAGACACGCGCGACATCCGCTCGCGGACTGTCCGCATCAAGTGCGGTTCGTCTCCTTTATGTGGGGCGACTCTCGAAGGAGAAAGACCTCGATGTGCTAGCTGCGGCATACCGTCAACTCCTCAAAGGCGGCTGCGCTGTCGAGCTGTATATAGTGGGAAGCGGTCCGTACGCGGGCGCATTCGCGGAGCTGGTGCCGGATGCTTTTTTTACCGGCTATCTTGCGGGCGAAGACCTGGCGGCCGCGTATGCTTCTGCGGATATTTTCGTATTCCCGAGCACAACGGACACATTCGGAAATGTAATTATTGAAGCTCAGGCGTCTGGATTGCCCGTAGTGGTGTCGAATCTAGGCGGGCCCAAGGAACTCGTGCAGTCAGGGATCAACGGATTGATTACCAAGGCTCACGACATTTGTGACTTTGCGGGGGCGATCCGGAAGCTTGCGACAGAACCCGAACTGCGTCGCCAGATGAGCGTTGCCGCTCGCGAAAGCGTGATGGATCGAAGCTGGCCGATCGCGTTCCGGCATTTTTGGGCGGCGACCGCAGTGTAGGCGACGTCGGGGACTTCACCTGACCAGAAACGCGTACAGAAAACCAGCCGGGTTGAAGAGCTCCCGCTTCTGCAGGCCCACCGCGAGGGCGACTTGAAATAACCAGAGCGCAGTGATTCCAGACACGGCCGCCGCCACTCTTTGCGGAGTGAGCCGGAACGCAAAGGGTATCTTTAGCATCCGACGGTTGAGAACTGCTTCCAGTGCAAACAGCAACAGGATTACGAGCGCCGTAAAGGTGATGGGAAATGACAGCCAGTTGAAGTAAAGAGCGCCGGCGAAGTCACCATTCAGGAGATAATGGAGCGCTCTAGTGGTTCCGCAGAAGATGCACGGTAAGCCGGTGATTGCGCCGCACGATCTTCCGATTGCAAGCCATGACATTGCTTGCGGATCAACAGCTCGGAGCACGAGCAGCGCTGCCACGATCCCGCAGATCGCGAGCAGCCGCGCGCGCGATTCGGGTGGGGTAAGGCCGAGGGACGAACGGACGAGCTTCATCACGTCTGCAGCGGTGGCAGCTCTCCGCCGCCTGAATGCGTTTCCGGCGGCGTAGGCGGTTCGATAGGAACTACGTTGGCCCAGACGTCATAGTCGTGCCCGAACTGGCGCACGAACAGCAGCAGGTAGCTCCGAAAGAACACATACGCTGGGAGCATGATCACCGTACCGACATAAGGGATCGCGACAATGCAGCAGGTGACGCAAGTCAGCACGCACGCGACCAAGGCGAATGCCAGCCAGAGCACGAGCGAAAACAAGAAATACAGCAACACGGGCCCGGGATGTTGACGGATGAGGACGATGGACTGACGAAACGCCGTCGTCGCGCTGCACAGTTGCCGGTACATAATCGGCACAATGAAGCTGCACAGCAGACTCAGCGCGGCGGCCGTCCCAACTGCGATGATGCCCAGCACTGACACACCCAGCACAAATCCAATCCCCTCCGGAAGATTGCCGCTCAGCACCAGTGGAACCCACAACGGCGCGCCAGCGATTCCGAACACAACGATGAGGACCAACCCCACTATGAGCGAAAACAGGAAATAGCTGTTCCCCTCGCGGCGGAATGCTTTCCAAGGCTCAACGATCGCCGCTCGGTTCCGTACTACGCAATCGGTGAAAACGAACTTGCCGCGTGAGCTCACCCACACGAGCGCGATCACGATTGCCACCAATAAAAGCACGCCGATGATGATCAGCGGCCATACCCATCCGGGCAGATCTGAACTAGTGCTCGTGAAATCGTGGGACGTGGATCGCCAGTTCCAGTCACCGCTCGCGAAGCGCCTTTTCAAATTGAAACCTCCGCCGCCACCCCCACCGAGATTTGCGAGAAACGCCGCAAACCCAATCACGAGCCACTTCATGATGTCGAATGGCTGAAACAGGATCAGCTTCGTAAGATCAAGCGCGGCACCGAATGGCGCGAAGATCTCGATTTTGCCACGCGTTTCGTTCATCGCGGCATCTGACTCGCTTGGAAGCTATGAATCAAGCTTTACCCAAAATGGCGCGGTTCCGAGTTCCCTCGTCTCGGTGAGGAGCGTCTCCAGCCGTCAATACGTGCGGGATTACGTCGCGCGGATCGGCTATGTTGCCTGCTCGAGTTGCTCACGTGTGATGCCACGCAATTCGAACAAGCGGATCAGCGTCTCTTCGATGAGATTGTTCGGGCAGGACGCGCCCGCTGTGATGCCAACTACGAGCCGCCCCGCGGGCAGCCAGTCTCGTGCGACTACCTCCTGCTTCTCGTGCAGGTTGTAATGAAGGATCTCGGATGCCGAGAGCAACCGCGAAGCGTTGCGAACAAAGTACGTTGGCAGTTTCTCTTCACCCATCTCCGCCAGGTGCGACGTGTTCGAGCTGTTGTAGCCGCCGACGACCAGCAACAGGTTCATTCTTTCGTCGAGCAGCTCGCGCAGGGCGTCCTGCCGCTCCTGTGTCGCGCCGCAGATGGTGTCGAAAAACCGGAAATTCGTTGCCGCGGCCTCGGCGCCGTCGCGGTCAATAACAGCCTGCCGGATCCGCCGCTGCACTTCTTCTGTTTCGCCGCGCAGCATCGTGGTCTGGTTCGCAACCCCGACGCTTCGCAGGTGCAGGTCCGGATCAAAACCCGGGGAATGTGCGTTCTTAAACTTTTCGAGAAATTCTGTCTTGGTGCCGCCGTGGCGGATGTAGTCGCAAACGTAATCCGTCTCGGCCAGAGTCAGCACCACGAGATAATGGCCGCCGCCGGCGCCGAACGCACGGGAGCTGGTAGCTTTCGTCTCCTCGTGTTCAGCCTTGCCGTGAATGATTGAAGTCGCTGACTCACTCGCGTATTTGCGGACGCGCTTCCAGACACTCATCACGTCGCCACAGGTCGTGTCCACGATCTGGCAGCCGCGATCTTTGATCTGCTGCAATGTGAACACCTCTGTGCCGAATGCCGGAACGATAACAACATCACTCGCCTCAAGATCAGCGATGTCGGCCTCCTTGCTTTCTCCCATCAAATTCTTGATGCCCAACGAACGGATCTGCTCATTCACTTCCGGATTGTGAATGATCTCCCCGAGGATGAAGAGCCGCCGGTCCTTGAAGACCTTCCTGGCCGCATACGCAAGGTCGATCGCCCGCTCCACGCCATAACAAAAGCCAAACTGCTTCGCGAGTCGCACTGTCACGTCGCCGACAGTGAGGATGCCGCCGTTGCGTCGAACTTTGTCGACAATGTCGCTGCGGTAGTGAGACTCGACCTGCTCCTGCACGGCCATCATCACTTCCGGCGTACGCAGGTTGACCTTTTCGCGCGCGGTCGTGCCGCTGGAAATCAGGTTCGTGCTCACAGGAGACGGTACGGGCAAAGCCCGCGCTTTGCTAATCCTGGAACAACGGTCCGCTCGGTTTGGTAAACGCCGCGTCGGTGACCATGATCGAACCTGGCAAATCCGGTGTCTTCGAATCGTCGACCCGTTGAATCTTCGACCCTAAAGTAGTGTCTTCCGGCTGTGAATCGGCGATGTTTACGGCTGTACCGTTGCGCACGAGCGCGAAGAACTTTGCGGCCGCTTCTCCCTTCAACCGAAGGCACCCATGGCTGCGCGGCTGGAGATGCACGTAGCCTTGATGAAAGCCATACGCGGGGCTGAATTCGCACCAATAACCCATTGGATAGCCGACGTAGCGGCCTGCGACGTTAGCACTCGCTTCAGCGGGAACGACGCGGTCGCCCTGAACGCGAAAGCCGTACGAGCCGGAGCGTTTGTGCTCCTGCTTTGAGTAAATCTTGAAGTTACCTTTCGGCGTCGGCTTGTTGGGGATGCCAACCGTCGTCGCAGCCATCATCAGGCAGCGATCCCCTTCCATTACGTAAACGTTCTGCTTCGAAAGCGAAACTTTCACACGCACGTTTGCAGGATTTTGCGGACGATGCGCCACCACGCGATAGTTACCCCCACCGCCACTCGGTGAAGTTTCGCAACCGGTCAGAAGTGCTGCGGAAGCAGCGGCAGCGAGAAAAAGTGAGCGGGAGAGGAGTCGCATAATGGAGTAATGCAGGAGCCTATCGGAGGCATTTTGTCAACCCGGGAAGCACGATGAGACGGTTCACCTCACAATCGCGAGTGCGCTTTCTCCTTCTCCATCCGTGCGAGCAGCTTCCGGAAGTGCGGCGATTCATTGGCGTATTCGGGATAATCGCGCCCTGCGTCAGTTGGCCGATAGCGCCAGTGCTTGTACATCCAAAGCCAAGGTGCCGGGTTGCGCCTGATTACAGGTTCAAAACGATCCCAGCACGCCTGCGCAATCTCCTGGTGTCTGGCGTCTGGTGCGATCTCCAAGGGCGCGTGCAATACGAGCCGGTATCGCCCGTCCGGCAGCGGTTCGCAGTGAGTGGGAATGATCGGCGCGCCTGTTCGCTTGTGGAGCCAGGCGTGCGCGAATGTCACCGACGTTTGCATTCCGAAGCAGGTGATCGGGACGCTCGGCAACTTTGCAGAAACCGTCAGATCGACAGCGAGCGTGACGCTCCGTTTTGCCCGCAAAGCCTTGTACAGCCGCAGGATCGCGCCTTCCCGTCGGATCGTCTGATGCCCCGAGACTTCACGGAGGTCGTTAAATGTGGTGTTCAGCAGTGGGTTTTTAAAGCTCTGCGTGACCACCGTGCACTTGATCCCGCGAAGACCGAGTACGAGCGCGATCCACTCAAATCCGCCGTAATGAAGACACGCGAAGATCGCAGCCTTCCCCTCCCCACCCTCGCCGGTGAGTCGGTCCAAGTCGGAGGTATCGATGATTTGCGGCAGATTTTGATTCGTTAGCCGACGGCTCCAGAACAAATCGGCCATCGCGCGGGCGAAATACTGGTAAGACTTGCGGACCAACTTCAACTTCCGCGCTCGCGACAGCCCGAGGCCGAACGCGGAGTCAAGGTTCTGCATTGCTACATCACGACCTCGGAGGTGAAGGAGAAAAGCGAACGCGCCGCACACATCAGCGACAGATTGACAAACGGGCCTCGGGAGCCTCGGGACGAGAACTGCACAAGTGCGCACCGCGATCCACTCGGCGCGATATCGAAAGCGTTTCCAGTCGAACTGCATTTCGTCAGGCCGCGTCGGATTCCGACCAGACGAGCAGAGTGCGATCCAGTTTCGCGTAATCGGGCCGCGACGCGATTTGATCGAATGCAGGGGACTCCTGCGCGTACGGTGGATAGCCCTTCGCTTCAGCCGGGCGGTAACGCCAATGCTTATACATCCACAACCATGGCGCGGGATTTTTTCGGATTGTCGGTTCCATGGAATCCCAGCAGGCCTGCGCGATCTCCTGGTGTGTTGCACCTTTCGGCGGCTGCACTTTCGGATGGGCGACGATCTTGTATCGGCCGTGCGGCAGCGGCTCGCAATGCACGGGAATTATCGGAACTCCGGTGCGTTCCTGTAGCCAGGCGTGCGCGACTGTGACGATGGTCTTCATGCCGAAGCATTCGATTACGACCGTTGGATGATGCGGCGGCAGTGTCGTGTCGACCAGCAGCGCGGCGCGTCCCTTCTTGCGCAAGACTTTGTAGAGACGAATGATCGCACCTTCGCGTTCCACTACCCGATGACCGGATCGCTCGCGCAGCTTGCGAAACAAATCAGTGAGCAGTGGGTTTTTGAACTCCTGTGTCGTGATCGCTGATGGGAAGCCGAGCCATCCGGAGGCGAGCCCAAGCCACTCAAAATTCCCGTAATGAAACGTGCCGACAATACAGCTGCCGGAGGGGGCTATCTCGTCGCGGGCGCGATCCACATTTTCCTGCTCGATGTACTGCGTGAAATTGTGCTCGTTCAGACGCGGGCTCCAGAAAAGGTCGAGCATCCCTCGCGCGAAATGCTCGTAAGATTCACGCGCAATCTCCTCCCGCCGCGCAGCGGAAAAATCGTCCCCAAACGCAGCTTCGAGGTTGCTGATAGCCACAGCGCGGCCACGCGCGTCGAAGCGTGCGGCAAGTCTGCCGGCCTGCACGGCGAAGCGGAAGCAGGTCTCTCGCGATAGCAGCGGCACAAAGTCGCGCACGAGTGTCACGGCGAGCCACTCGAGTCGATAACGGATCTGCTTCCAACGCCTCCTCACTCGCGCAGCTTAGCCATTTTTTCTCGTGCGTCGCGAGCGCTCAAGGCCACGGCATTGAGTTCTCATTTTGTAACAGCGCGGGTACCTTCCAGCGATTATGGAAACAGGAACGACCGTCGCGACGACGGAAATCCGGCCGAGCTTTCGGGAGGCGCTACGTTTCTGGAGTGAAGCTCAGCTTCATCAGCTTTGGCGGACCGGCCGGGCAGATCGCGATCATGCAAACGGAGCTTGTCGACAAGCGACGGTGGATAACACAACCGCGCTTCCTGCATGCGCTGAACTTCTGCATGTTATTGCCGGGACCAGAGGCACAGCAACTCGCAATCTATATCGGATGGCTGCTGCACGGAACGCGCGGCGGCATCGTTGCCGGCGTGTTTTTCGTATTGCCGTCGGTATGTATTCTATTGGCGCTCAGCTTTGTTTATGCCGCCTATGGCAACATTCCGTGGATTGCGGCCATTTTTTACGAATTGAAGCCTGTAGTGATGGCGATCGTCGGAGCCGCGGTCGTTCGAATCGCTCGCAAGTCGCTGACGGACCGGCTAGCCTGGGTTGTCGCCGCAGCAGGATTCGTCAGCATCTTTTTTTACAAGGTTCCCTTCCCTATTATCATTTTCGCTGCGGCGTTCGCCGGTTGGATAAGAGGCTTATTGTCTCCGGGGGGGCGGACTCATTCCGCATCGGCATCGCCAGCTCGTGCCGAGGCAGATTTTGTCGTAGGCGCGCCGGGTCAGCGAGCGCTTCGTAACGGGATGGCTTGTGCAGTGCTCTGGTGGCTCCCTGTTTTCATTGCTGGAGCCTTGCAAGGCTGGAACGGCACTCTCTTCAAGCAGGGCGTCTTCTTCAGCAAGGCCGCTGTCGTAACATTTGGCGGCGCTTATGCGGTGCTGCCGTACGTCGCCCAGCAGGCAGTCGAAAACTACAACTGGCTTGGCACTGGGCAGATGCTGGACGGCCTGGGACTTGCAGAAACTACGCCGGGTCCTTTGATCATGGTGCTGCAGTTCGTCGGGTTCATGGGCGGCTGGAACCACCCTGGCGCGCTAACGCCTCTGCTCGCTGCAAGCATTGGCGCGTTGCTTACGACATGGGTAACGTTTGTCCCCTGGTTTCTCTGGATCCTCGTCGGCGCGCCTTGCGTCGAGAGACTCCACGAAAACGTCGCCCTCAGATCGGCGCTCTCGACTGTCACCGCTGCAGTTGTGGGCGTAATCCTCAACCTGGCAGTCTGGTTTGGATTGTCCGTGATATTTCCCACAGCCGGCACCATCGATTGGTTAGCCGTCATGCTGGGCATCGCCACGTTCGTCGGGTTGGTGAAGTGGAAATGGGACGTTCTTTCGGTGGTAACTGGTGGCGGATTATGCGGTTTATTGCTGCACTTTTTGCGCGGCTAGACCCCATTAGCGGAAGCCGCTCCGATTGACTTGAAACCGTTCGGTTTTAGCTTCCCGAAGCGAGCGCGAGTAACGCTCGCGCACTGTGAAAAACGTTCTTTTCGTCTGTACCGGAAACATCTGCCGCAGCCCAATGGCGGAGGGACTCTTCCGTAAACTGATTGGAAACCGAAAGGACATCAGCGTAGCATCCGCCGGTCTCCATGCAGTCCGCGGACAAGTGCCAAGTTTCCATGCTGTGCAGGCACTACGCGACGAAGGTGTCGATATAAGCGGGCTTCGGAGCCAGCCACTCACTGCCACGCTGGTAGAGCGCGCCACACATATCTTTGCGATGACAGGCGCGCACCTGGATAGCATCTCGATGCTATTTCCGCATGGCAGCTACAAGGCATACCTGCTGCGCGAGTTCGAGGAACCCGGCACCACGGTCTGGCGAGATGTGCCCGACCCGATTGGCTCCGGACGCGAGGTTTACCTGCTTTGCGCCGAGACTATCAAAAACGCTTTACCGAGCATCCTTGCGTTCGTAGAACAAACCGAGCTTGCGCCGCCGGTTTCCTCTCGCGGTGTGGCCCGTTCCTCTCACCTTATGGCTGACTTTTCCTCGCACGCTGCCGCGCCCGGCACAACGACGACCCACAATGGCGGCGGTCTTCGCAAAACGGATCCTGAAATTTTCGACGTCATCATTGCGGAAGAAAAACGGCAGCGCAAAAACATCGAGCTAATTGCGTCGGAAAACTTCACCAGCCGGGCAGTGATGGAAGCGCAAGGCAGCTGCCTCACCAACAAGTACGCTGAGGGTTACCCCGGCAAGCGCTGGTATGGCGGCTGCGAAAACGTCGACGTAGCCGAGCAGCTTGCAATCGACCGCGCAAAGCGGCTGTTCGGCGCCGAACATGCAAACGTCCAGCCGCACAGTGGCGCGCAAGCGAACATGGCGGTGTACTTCGCCGCGATTCAACCGGGCGACCGGATTCTCACAATGAACCTCGCGCACGGCGGGCATCTCACGCACGGACATCCTGCGAATTTCTCCGGCAAGTTTTACCAGGTCACGCATTACGGTGTGGACGAGAACACTGAGCAGATCGACTACGATGCCCTCGCAAACCAAGCCGAAGAAGTACGCCCCGCGATGATAACCGCGGGTGCTTCCGCGTATCCGCGTTTGCTCGACTATCCGCGCCTCCGGCAAATCGCCGATTCTGTCGGCGCGCTCCTGTTCATCGATATGGCGCACGTGGCCGGCCTGGTGGCTGGAGGTCAACATCCCAGCCCCGTTCCGCACGCGCAGTTTGTGACTACGACAACCCACAAAAGCCTGCGTGGCCCCCGCGGGGGCATCGTTCTGTGCGATCAGCAGTTTGCAAAAGAGATTGATTCAATGCTGTTCCCCGGAATCCAAGGCGGGCCGCTGATGCACATCATTGCGGCGAAGGCCGTCTGTTTCCATGAAGCGCTTCAACCGGGGTTCCGCGACTATCAACGTCAGGTCGTAGTAAATGCCAAAGCACTCGCAGCGGGCGTTGCGAAGCGCGGTTACCGGATTGTCTCCGGCGGCACGGATAACCATCTCATGCTCGTTGACCTTCGACCGAAGGAGATCAATGGCAGACAAGCCCAGGAGGTGCTCGACCTCGCGGGCATCACAGTGAATAAGAACGCGATTCCGTTCGACACGTACCCGATCTTTAAGCCCGGCGGCATTCGCATTGGTACGCCTGCGGTCACGACGCGCGGCATGAAGGAGGAAGAGATGCTCGAGATCGCGGACTTTATTAACGAAGCGCTTACGAACCGCGAGGACGGCAGCGCCCTTGAAAAAGTGAGAGCAAAAGTTCGCGAAATGACGCGACAATATCCACTGCCTTCATGATCGCGGTTTCATGAGTCAGTCGGAGCCTCAGCGACAACCGAATCCGCTGCGCGAAGGAATCGCCACCCGGAATATTCCCGACGCGTGCACCGTCGTCATCTTCGGCGCGACCGGTGATCTCACGCACCGGAAACTGATTCCGGCGTTGTATAACATCGCTGCCGATGGCGAGCTGCCGCCGGAGCTGGCTGTTGTGGGCTTTGCCCGTCGCCCTAAAAGTGACGACGAATTCCGCGCCGAACTTCAAGAAGCGGCAGGGAAGTACTCAAGGCGTGGCATTCGGGACGAGCTTTGGCGAAGTTTCGCGAGCTCAGTGTTCTACCATCAGGGCGAGTTCGCTGATGCAGACGGCTACAAACGTCTTGGCGAACGCCTGAAGCAACTCGACGAAATGCGTCGAACGGGTGGGAATCGCCTGTTTTACCTCGCTGCAGCGCCGGACCAGTTCGAAACCATCCTACAGCACCTGAAGGCCGCGGGTTTGAACAAGGGTAACAATGGTGGCTGGGCTCGCGTGATCGTGGAAAAGCCATTCGGCACGGACCTCGCGTCGGCCCGCAAATTGAACCGCATCGTCGAAAAGGCGTTTCCAGAACAGGACACGTATCGCATCGATCACTTCCTGGGGAAGGAGACCGCACAGAACATCCTCGTGCTGCGATTCGCGAACGCCATTTTTGAGCCGCTTTGGGACACGCGCTATCTGGATCACGTGCAAATCACCGCGGCTGAAACACTCGGCGTCGAAGGCCGCGCTGGTTACTACGAAGGCGCGGGAGCGTTGCGCGACATGGTGCAGAACCATCTACTGCAATTGCTTTGCCTGGTGGCGATGGAGCCGCCGACAGATCTGAGTGCGGACAGCATTCGTGATGAGAAAGTGAAGGTCGTGCGATCCCTCCGGCGGCTTTCGCGGGAGGACGTCGACGTGGACGTCGTCCGCGGGCAGTATTCAGAAGGAGCGATCGCCGGAAAACCCGTACCCGGCTATCGACGGGAGGCAAACGTCAAACCTGATTCCCAAACCGAGACGTTCGTCGCCGCGCGATTGCACATCGACAATTGGCGCTGGGCGGATGTTCCGATTTATATGCGTGTGGGCAAACGGCTGCCGAAATCAGGCACGGAGATCTCCATTCACTTCAAGAAAGCGCCACCAGTTTTGTTCAACAAGGAATCCGATGCGCTCGACCACAATGTGCTCGTGATTCGCATCCAGCCCGACGAAGGAATTTCGCTTCGGATGCAAGCGAAGGTGCCGGGGACCAGTTTTCGGATCGAACCGGTGAAGATGGATTTTCACTATGGCACCTCGTTCGGCAAAGCCAGTCCTGAAGCGTACGAACGGCTACTGCTCGACGCGATGAGCGGCGACGCAACACTGTTCGCCCGGCGTGATGAAGTGGAGCAGGCATGGGCATTTGTCGATGCCATCGAAGAAGCATGGAAGTCTGACAAAGAGGCACCGGCGCTGTTTGAATATCCTGCTGGATCCTGGGGTCCTGACGAAGCGGACGATCTCCTTGCGCGCGACGGACGCAGCTGGCGGCGGCTGTAGTCGTAAATACATCGTTACATGAACACCGCGGCCAAGACGTTCACTGCAGGGATGCCGGTGGAGGTCGCCAAAATCGAGGGCGAGCTGAAGAAGCTCTGGGACCAGGGAGGCGAAGTGATGACCCGCGCGTCGCTCATCAATCTCGCCGTCTACAGTGAGGCCCCGGGCTCGTTGCTGCGGAATACGCAGGTGATTTCCGAGATAACCGAAGATCACGCCTGCCGTGCAATCGTTATCTCCGCGGAGCCTGATGCAGCGGAAGATCGCGTAGAAGCCTGGATCAGCGCGCATTGCCACGTGAGCCGCGCCGGGAAAAAGCAGATTTGTTCAGAGCAGCTCTCGTTTTCGCTGCGCGGATCTTTTGCGAAGCTGCTGCCGAATATTGTTTTCTCCCACCTGGATTCCGATTTGCCGTTGTACCTTTGGTGGCAAGGCGAATTCCAGGATCCGATGGACCCGCAGCTTTGGTCGTGGGTAGACCGGTTGGTATATGACAGCCGTGACTGGCGCGACTGCGACGCGCAAATGCGGCTGGTTGAAACTGCCCAGAACGAAGCCAAGCAACGCATAGTTCTCTGCGATTTGAACTGGACACGTCTTGTCCAGCTGCGGCTTGCCATCGCGCAATTCTTTGATCCCCCCGCGACGCATCAATGCATCACTGACATCTCCCGGCTAGAAATCGATTACGCTCCCGGCTTTCGCTCAACCGCGGTGCTGCTCGCCGCATGGTTCGCGGCTCAATTGCAATGGCAACTTGTGGATACTCGCTTCGCGCAGCTGCGATTCGCCAAACCTTCAGGCGAGGCGGTGGAAGCTGCCTTGACGGAACGCGACGGAGAAGTAATCAGCCGGTGCGTCCTGTTTTCCGGCCGCACTGAGCTCCGCGTCAGCCACGCGCCGGATGCCGATCTTCTCGATGTGTCAGCGCATTCTGGAAGCCAACAACGGATGCACCAGCTGATGCCGGCCGGGAGCGACGAACCAGTACGGCTGATGAGTGAGGAATTGATGCGCGGTGGTCCGCATCACGTTTATCTCCGCGCACTAAATCTCGTGCGTAAGTTTGCCTGACGCGTTCGTTACCCGAGTGGAAGCGCGGGCTCAGTCTCCGCCGGCGCGTACACCTGTGGTTGGTGGACCAGCGCAGGGTCCCGCAAGCGGGCATCGTACACCTCGGACCACGTCTGTTGATTCATCGAGCACATCGGCACGGCTTCCCATCTGCCATTTCGCTTTACCGCGCCCTTAAACACGCACGAATCGAGACGCGCCTTGATCACTGGATCGGTGTCGGCCCGGGCAACCTGCGAAGCGTCCATAAAGTTGTGCATGCCAACGCCAAGCGTATGCACTTTGCCTCGCAGCAGTGACTGGACAATTTCGGGCGGCGTTTTCCGCGACGTGACGTAGCGCAACATCTGCGTGACAACCTTCAGCGCCAGCAAAGGGTGCTGGAATAACACCCCAGCGAGTCGATAAGCGGGCGTTGCGGCGTCATCATTCACAAGCGACAGTCCGCCTATCTTCGCGAGCACTTCTCCTAGGAGCGCATCGAACTTCGGATCATCGGGAAGTAACGGGAATATTTTCCCGGAAGGACGCGCAACGAGCAGCGAGGCCCAGCTATTGCAATCGGGGTGACCAAAGATCGAAACGTCGCGGCGCAGCGGAAAGCCGGCGCCGTCACAGATTTTTTGCCAAACATCAGCTGACGTGATTGGCCGTTGCGAAAAAATCGTGCGACCAGTATCCGCTTCCGGTTGGAAGCTGAGCATGCGCCAAATATAGCTGCGCTCAGGATCCGCGAGATACCAACGAATCACCTCCGGCACGTCGTCGATATTACGGCGGGTGACCGTGAAGCTGAGCGCGTATTCGAGAATGAAGCCGGTCGTCGCTCGAATCCGCAGCGCGAGATCAGTGAACGCCTGTCGGACTGGATGCAGGTCGGCTTCGCATTTGATCCTGCCAATCGGATAGCCGTGCCGGCCCGCCTGCGTCATGTCGACATGCACGGAGATTTGCCGCAACCCACCTTCCACAACAAGCCGCGCTAAAAACTCCGGATGCTCGATCAACGTCTGCCCATGCGTCATCAGCATCGGTATCGAACCAACGGAGTAAGCGTAACGAACAATTTCCACCAACTCATCGGCCCGGCCGGATTTCCAATAGGCATCCGCCACATCGCCGCCGGTGATTTGCAAACCGCCACCAGGCCCTTGCAGCCGTCGGTTCGCATCGATCTGCTCCTTCACCTGTTCAAGTGACGGGATCGGAATCTGGTTCGCGTTCTTCGGCAGATAGCAGTGCGTGCAGTGGAATGAACAATAACTCGCGCCAAGAGTGAACCCGCAATGCGTGAGGTGCCGGCCAGATATTTGGTTGTTAGTCTGGAGTTCCCGCGGGAGAGAATCCCAGCGTTCTTTCAGAACGCGCGCTTTCTCCTCCACGATCGGATTGCGAAATGCATTCCAGCGGGCACGCCAATGTGAAGACGCGCGAGCCGTCGTAGCGAGTGAAACCATTCGCTATTTCGCCTCGTTAAGGCCCCAGTCGTAATCCTGGTAACTGATTTTCGCATCGGCCGGCAACGGATCCGTCCGGCGCTTATTGATAAACGCGACTGCGCCGCCATCCTTCGCGAAATCATCCTTGTACCAGTCAAAGATCTTCGAGAGCTCCACCCTGCCGCCATCACCGCGCACGCCGCGCTCGGAGTTCACAAATCCCTTTGCAAGCTTTTCAAACTGCGCGTCCAGCTTGTCGCCGCGGAAGGCATCCGCCAGCAACGGCGGGCAACTACGGCTCGCGCAATTCAGCGCAAAATGCACACGCGGATCGTTGAACTTCGAACGGATCGTCTCCTTCTCGAGCGCGTTAAAGCTTGTCTCCGAGCCGGCCACTTTGATGCGCTTGGCTGTGAAAAAGGTGAAGAGCGCGTCCTTGACGCTCTTGACCGGATACTTGCCGAGCGCCTCATGCAGAATCCACGCGTTGTATGCGTTCACGTAGTATGCGAGCTGATCCTTCTGGTTTTGCGAACCGACGTTTTCTTTCGCGATCCCGTCGACGACAGCTTGCAGAGCCTGCATGTCAGCGGCGTTGCTTTTCCACTCCGAATACTTCACGCCGTTCGGAGTCGCATATTTTGCGAGCAGGCGATTGTAATCGGCGGTCCATGATTGTGTCTGCCCGGAAACAGGAGCGGCCAACGCCAGCACGCTAGCAATCACGAGTGGCAGACGCATTGTTCTCACAATGGACCATTTCGTACTGACTGGCGCGCACGGCAAGCGAATTAGATGAGACATAAAAGCTATTCGACGAGCAGCGTCGGCCGGATTCACTGTCGATCGAGCACCCGTAGCAGTTGCCGGACATTCGACTCGATCGAAAACCTCTCCGCCGCAACGGCGCGTCCGCATGCGCCAAGGCGTGCTGCCGTTCCGGGATCCCCGAGTAGCCGCGCTATCGCGTTGGCAAGCGCAGACGCATTCCCCTCAGGAACGAGGTCGCCGGTCGCTCCGGGTTCTACCATCTCCGGCAGACCGGCGATCGGAGTGGATATCACGGGCAATCCGGCAGCCATTGCTTCCATGATGACGGTCGGGAGGTTGTCCATACCTCCACCGGCTTCAGTGGTGCAGGCCAGCACGAACATGGTCGCTGTGCGAAGCCTCTCTGCAATTTCTCGTTGAGTTCGTGGACCAAGAAGCTCAACGACGTTGTGCAGTTGCGCTTCGTCGATCTGCGCCAAGAGCGTCGGCTCCAACGGTCCGTCGCCGATGATCTCGCACCTGAACTTCTGCCCTTGGCTGTTCAACAATGCGCAGGCGTTAATCAGATTGCCGAATCCTTTTTTCTCGATCAAACGCCCCACCGATAGGATCAGCGGCGGATCGGCTGAACTGTGGGCTCCGTCCGTCGCGGGAAGATCGACGCCGTTATAAACGCGGTGGATCTTCGGGGCACTCTCCGGAAATTGCCCTCTTAATCGCGAAGCCGCGAAGTCGCTCACCGCGATGACCGCCGCCGCCGCATCGACCACGTCCGCGAGGCTCACAACAAAATCGCTTGGCGCGAAGATGTCGTTCGCATGCGCTGTCACGCTGTACTGGATCCCGAAGAACTGTTTGATCCAGTAGGCTGTGCGCGCGGCCATCCCGGCGAAATGCGCGTGCACCCGGGTAACGCTGACTTCGCGCAATCGCCACCCGATATACGCGGCCTGATACAGCCGAAGGAAATCGCTTTTGCGGCCCCAGCCGGTGATCGCGGATACCGCTTCAACAGGAAATCCTCGCCGTCGGATGGCTCGGCCGACCTCCTTCACCAGTTCGGTCTCAGCCGGCAGATAATGAATCTTGCGCACGATTCGCTCGTCCCAATCCTGGCGCGGCTCTCCCGAGGGCTTTCGCAGCGAAAAAACGGTCACCTCAATCCCCTGCCGGTCCAATTCGGCTACCTCCCGATAGCAAAAGGTCTGGCCGAACGACGGAAAACGCTCAAAAACGTAGCCTATCCGCCGCATGGGTGAATTAACGGCGGAATCGCTACTTGCAAAGCGGCAGCCGATCTGAGGATCGACGCTCCCTGAGCATCCCAAGGCAGCCGAAGTCCGCTGTCCCGCACGACTCCTGCTTCAGTCTCGGTATGCATCGCGATTTCTTCGCCTTTTGCACCTCGCTCAAGCCGGCAGAGCGCAGGGCGATTGGTGAGTTATCGTACGTCAGGCGTGCGATCGCTGGAGAGACGATCTACGCTGCTGCAGCTGCGGCCGAAACGTTTTACATTATCAACCGCGGCGTCGTTGAACTGGTCCCGGAGGGGGAATTCGAACCCGCAGCGCCGAACTATCTCGTTCGCGGCGGTGTTTTCGGCGACCGGGAAGTGTTGACAAATGTCCCGCGCAAACACCTTGCGCGGGCTCACGAGCCTGCGAGCCTGCAATCATTCGATGCGCGGGATTTTCCTGAACTAATCGAACGAGCGCCGGCGTTCTTCCATTACCTGAGCGAGCAGCTGGCAAGGCGCCTGGTACAGGCGAGCGACGCCGTGGCTGTGCAAACTCCTGGCCTGCACCTAAGTGGCAGCCTATCGAATTTCGACCTCGTCACGATTTATCAGACAATCGTCAACTCCGCGCAGACTGGTGAGCTGGCGATCCGATCAGATGATGACGATCGCGTCTGCACATTTTTCTTCGAGAGCGGCCAGCCGCGTTGTGGCCGGTTCCAGCATCTCACAGGCGAGGAAGCCTTCTGGCAGCTATTTCTTGCTGAGACGCTACATGGCACGTTCGTGTTTTCCGCCGGCACGAAGGCAACCAGCCGTTCGACTTGGGGTGAAAAGCTAAATCGACACCCGGGAGATCTGTTGATCAATGCCCTGCAATCACGCGATGAGTTTCACGCCTTGCGGGAAGAAATCGATCCTGGCGCTTTGATCGGACGGCGGAAGTCATATCTGATTCTTGATGAAATTGGCCCGGAAACCCTCAGGCCTGCGGCCGAGCAGGTGTGGCATCTGCTCGCGGACGCCCCTGCTCGTTTAGATTGGCTGTACCCCCGCTCTTCCGTAAGCGAACTCACAATCTACCGCGCCGTGCGCGAGCTGATCAGGACGAGCCATATTGCAGTCGGGTCGGCGGAACAGGCTCGAAAGGTTGCGTGACAGGATATTGCTCGCCGCACCCGCTGACGAGTTGATCGTAAACGCTAAGCGCGAGGAAGTCAGCTTCGAAACATGAGAAGCCGCCTCCCCGCCGCGATACTCCCCCGCTCCACGGTTAGATACGCTGCAAGGCTTATGACTCCCACGACGATGATGGCCGCCGGTGCTGCGCAAAGCAGTAGCGCCGGATTTCGGAACGCATCGGTACTTCGCAAGCCATCGGCGATCACCGCAACCATCGGATAGTGGATGAGATAAAACGAATAACTGCAGAGGCCCAGGGGGACGAGCCACCGCTCCACGAGCACAAGATTCTTTTCTCGTCGCAGATACGACTCCGCAGCCAGTGCGAAGAACGCGGAAGCAAGCGAGAAGGTGAAGATCGCCGTCGGCTTCGCGAACGTTGAGACCACGACGAGCGACAAAGCAACCCATCGAAGCCACGCGCCCTTGGGGAAAGCGGCAGTTCCGGCGAGATATCGTTCGGCCAAAAAAGCGCCAAGGGTCCAGTCGAACCACAGAAAAACCGGGGACGTCCACATTGGTCCCGAGAGTTCCTGGTTCCAGTCCGTTAGGAACACCGCACCGAGGATGCGGCCGATTACGCTCAGTAGGAGTGTCGCGTTCAGTGCTCCAGCGATGCCCCACCGAAGGCGCAGTTGCCACAGCAGCGGATACAACAGGTACAGCTGTGCTTCGACAGCCAAACTCCAGAACACCCCGTTCAAAGCAAAGATCCACTCGCTGCGAAAGTTGTGGACCAGGAGCAGATGCGACCACAGTTGGCTGCGACCATCGGCAGTCGTGAGGTCGGTTCGCGACATGAAGATTGCGAAGACCAACGCTGCAAGGTAGGGCGGGTAAATGCGCCAGAAACGACGCCAAAAAAAACGGCCAATCCGCAGCTCGTTATTCTTCAGCGCCGAGGCATGAATGCAGAATCCGCTGATCACAAAAAAGAGCGGCACACCCATCCAGCCAAAGCTCAGCGGAAAGAAGGCCACGAATGACGCGCTGGGAGCGCTGCTAGCATTGCGCAGCAAACCCTTCCATTCCAAGTGATCCGTGCCATAGGCCTGACCGAACCAGTGCAGCAGAAAAACCAATAGGATTGCGACGGCGCGAAGCACGTCGATCCGCAGCAGGTGTAGTTTTCCGACAACTGCCGTCTGATCCGGAGAGCTGATTTGAGTTTCTCCGCTCAACTATTTCGATGCGCTTTCGGTCGCCGCAGTCAGGCGGCAACCGCTTCGTGCGTGCGAATGTCTGCTCGTCCACGACCGAGTTTCTGAAACGGCCGCTCGATGTAACGCCACGATAGCTGTGAGACGACAAGTGTCGCCACGACCGCGCTTACGGCCGTCCACGTTAATAGCTCCAATCGGCTCTCCGGCACCATGCGTTCCCAAATAGCCCGCTGCAAAACGGTGATGAGTGGCACGTGAAAAAGATAGGTGCTGTACGAGTTGCGCCCGAGGTATTGTAGCAACCGTGAATTGAGGAAGCCGCTTATCGGAGGGAGACGCTGGGAAAACGCCGCCACGAGAACAATGGTCCAACCGGCTACAGTTAAAAGCGCTTCCACTGCGCGGCCGGAGCCGAGCCACCAAAGCACGGCGGCGGCGACGGCCGGAAGCACCAGCGATACCACGCTCGGCGCGCCGGGCTGCAATCGGCGTGATGCCACGTAGGTCAATGCACCGGCAAGAAGGAACCCTCCTTTGACGCCGATGAACGCAATCGAGAACCCTTTCATCCAGTAGTCAGCGAATGCTAGTCCTACTCCGCTAACGAACACCAACATCGCGAGGCCGAAACGCTTCCTGGTTACAAAAAGCAGGGCGAAAGGTGCGAGACAATAGAACTGCCATTCGAGTGACAGACTCCACGCCGCTCCGAGGAACGTGAACGGCGCCCACGGCAACAGCGGAACTGGCGCGAGTCCGTGCAAAAGCGTGTAGTGCAATGGCGCATCAATCCAGATACGTGACGCACCGATGTCGCAAATCATCGCCAAACCTTGCGCGTCAGTCGATGGCAGCAGCTCCCGGAGATTCTGCGCCAACCAGCCGTTCAGTGCGATCGCAGCAGTGAGCGCCAGCCAGTATGCGGGAAGAATACGACACGCGCGGCGGACAAAGTAGCTTCTAATTGGCTCTCGCTCGACGATGAGCAGCCGCGTGATCGCAAAGCCACTCAGTACGATAAACAGGTCTACTGCCGCTTCAGAAATCTGACTTAGCAACGGCACACCGTTGATGTTGGGTCCGAACCACCCACAACAAATCAGGAGGTGCGCGGCCACAACAGTCCACGCGAGCACCGCTCGCAAGCCCTCCAATTCGGGAATTCGCCCGCACCCCCGGCTCGAATCAGCAAAAGCTGAAACTGGCCGACTCATCATCTCTCAATCCCCACGTCAGCGGCACGTTTCACCTAACGGAGTGGTTCGGACGATTCGACTTCATCGCGGATGACGGGAATCGTCCTGCCTGCCTCGTCCAGCGCCACGTACGTGAAAACGCCGCGCGTAACGCGTCGCTGCTCAGTGCGGCGATATCGTTGGACCCACACTTCGACCGGAATCGTCATTGAAGTTCGTCCGATTTTCTCGACCCAGGCATAGCAGGCGACTGTATCACCGACGTGCACCGGATGAAGAAACGACATGCCTTCGACCGCCACGGTAGCGACCCGGGTCTTCGCGGTCTTGGAAGCCAGAATGCCACTGCCGATATCCATCTGCGACATGAGCCAGCCGCCGAAGATGTCGCCGTTCGGGTTCGTGTCAGCAGGCATTGCAACCGTGCGAATCACGAGCTCGCCTTTCGGCTGGTCTTGGTTTTCCATCGCTCACATTACATTGCTTAACAGCAACAGGAACTCGCAGCGTCCGTAGCTTCCGGCACGTTATCGCACGGCTGTAATCCACTGGTCTGCCTGTGACCGGTTTGCCCAAATCGAGATTCCTTGAACATCAATTTATAAGATCAGCATGCAGTCGCCGTAGCTGTAAAAACGATATCGCTCGCGGATCGCTTCAGCATACGCACGAAGCACAAACTCGCGGCCCGCGAATGCGCTGACCAATATCAGCAACGTTGATCGCGGCAGATGAAAGTTCGTCAGCAACGCATCGACATGGTGCAGCTGCCTCGGCGGGTGAATGAAGAGGTCGGTCGAGCCTTGCTGCGCGATCACGTTATCCTCCTGACGAACTGCCGCTTCCAACACGCGAACGCTCGTTGTTCCGATCGCGAAAATGCGCTCCGCTCTGTTTATCGCTTCAGCCGCACCCGATGAAATCGTGAATCGCTCTGCATGCATTTGATGATTCGCGATGTTCTCGGCTTTCACCGGAGAGAACGTTCCGGTACCTACGTGCAGAGTGACAAACGTGTGCGGCAGTAATTCGAGCATCTCTCGAGTGAAATGCAGCCCGGCGGTAGGCGCGGCGACTGCACCCGGCACATTCGCGTAGACTGTCTGATATCGGTCTTGATCCCGCGCGTCCGGCGCACGCTGCATGTATGGC